>NZ_CP078143.1:3480952-3790143 GCF_019891395.1 Nitratireductor kimnyeongensis
CGGATCGAGCAGGTCGCGCAGACCATCGCCCAGAAGGTTGAGACCGAGGACCGTGATGACGATGGCCAGGCCCGGGAAAATGGCAAGATGCGGGGCGATCATCATGCGGGTCTGTGCCTCGAAGAGCATGCGGCCCCATGACGGCATCGGCGGCTGGGCACCAAGGCCGAGATAGGAGAGGCCTGCTTCGGCCAGAATGCCGAGCGCAAACTGGATGGTTCCCTGCACGAGCAGCAGTGCCACGATGTTTGGCAGAATATGCTCGATGGTGATGAGCGCCTTGCTCTTGCCGGCGGCGCGGGCGGCCAGAATGTATTCTCGCGGCCATATCGAGAGTGCGCCGGCGCGCGCCACACGGGCAAAGACCGGCACGTTGAAAATGCCGATGGCGATGATGGCGTTGATCGCTCCGGGGCCGAAAATGGCGGTGATCATGATGGCGGATAGAAGCGCGGGGAAGGCGAAAACGAGATCGTTGAAACGCATCAGGAGTTCGTCGATCACGCCACCACGGGCTGCAGCCCATGTGCCAAGGGGCACGCCGATCCCCATGCCGATGCCGACGGCGACGATGGCAACGGCGATGGAATTGCGCGCGCCGATCATGATCATGGAAAGAATGTCGCGACCGAGGTGATCGGTGCCGAGCGGATGGGCAAGCGACAGGCCCTTCATACGGTCGGCCACGACAAGATGGGTGATGTCGTAGGGTGTCCAAACGAAGGACAGGAGCGCCACGGCGGCGATGAGGACCGTGATGACGACGCCGATCACGAAAGAGCGGTTGGCAAACGCCATTTGCAGGAAATGAGGCTCTGGCGCGGCTTCCGGAGGAGGCGTGTCGAGAGTCATCGGCGCGTTCTCAGGCGTGGGTCGACAATGGCGTAGCCGATGTCGACCAGAATGTTGACGGCGATGACCGTGGCGACGAGCAGCATCACCACGCCCTCGACCACAATGAGATCGCGCTGGGTGATGGCCTGGAAAATCAGGCGTCCGAGACCGGGCAGATAAAACACATTCTCGATGATGATGGTGCCGGCCAGCAGAAAGGCGAATTGCAGGCCGAGAATGGTGAGAACCGGAATGAGCGCGTTGCGCAGCGCGTGGTGCCACAGGACAATGCGGCGCGGCATGCCCTTGGCGCGCGCGGTGCGGATATAGTCTTCGCCGAGCACTTCGAGCATAGCGGATCGGGTGACACGGGCAAGGATGGCAGCCTGGGGAAGGGCGAGCGCGATGGCCGGCAGGAAAAGCGCCCTGAATCCGGTCCACAGCCCAGCATCCCAACCGGGAAAGCCACCAGCCGGAACGAGACGCAGCCAGACGGCGAAGACATAGACCAGAAGCAGTGCAAACCAGAAATTGGGGATGGCAACGCCGATCTGCGCTGCCCCCATGCTGATCGTATCGGCTGGCTTGCCGCGCCGGGATGCGGCGAATATGCCGACCGGCAGGGCAATTGCCGTGGACAGGAAGAGCGAGATGATTGCCAGCGGCAGTGAAACCATGACGCGCTCGCCGATCAATTCGAGCACGGGCGTGGAGTAGGTGTAGGAATTGCCGAAATCACCAAGCGCCATGCCGGCTAACCAGCTGAAATAGCGCAGGAGCACCGGCTGATTGAGCCCCATATCCTCACGCAGGGCAGCCAGCGCTTCGGGTTCCGCATTCATGCCGAGCATCAAGAGGGCGGGATCGCCCGGGACAATTTCAAGAACCAGAAACACCACGGCCGATGCCACAACGAGAGTGACGAGGCCGATGGCGATGCGCTTTGCGAGAAAGGCGAGCATGGTCAGGACCGGACGTCGCGCGGCCTGTATCGGCCGCGCAAATCCTTTCAGCCTTTAATCAGACCATTTCACCTGTGTGAGGTCGTTGGCCTGAATGGGCGAATTTTCCCACATGCCTTCGAGTTTCGCATCCCAGACACCGATCTTCGGAAGCTGGAACATGTAACCGTTGACCGCGTCCTCGGCGATGATTTTCTGGGCTGTCTGATAAAGCTCGATGCGCTTTTCCGGATCCGCCGTCGCATCCAGAGCGTTCATGACTTCCTTGAATGCAGGATTCTTGTAATTGAAGTAGTAGTCGTCGCGCGCATAGATGTTGATGTCGTTCGGCTCCGTGTGGGAGACGATGGTGAGGTCGTAGTCCTTGTTCTTGAAGACCTGCTCCAGCCATTGGGCCCACTCTACAGGGATGATTTCCAGATCGATTCCGACCTGGCGCAGCTGCGAGGCGACCACCTGACCACCATCGCGCGCATAGGCCGGCGGCGGGAGTTTGAGGGTTGCCTTGAAACCGTCGGGATAGCCGGCTTCGGCAAGGAGGGCCTTCGCCTTCGCGGGATCGTAAGGATAGGTGCCGGTCAGATCCACATAGGCTTCGTTTGCCGGTGAGAAATGCGAGCCGATGGGCGTGCCGTAGCCTGAACCATTGCCGGCGATGAGTTCCTCGCGGTTGAGCGCATGGGCGATGGCCTGCCGCACCTTGATGTTGCTGAAGGGTTCCCGGCCGTTGTTGGTGGAGAGGATCGTTTCGCCCTCGGTCACACCGATCGCGACCACAAAACGCGGGTCGCTTTCGATCTGGATGAGCGCATCGCCGGCGGGCATCTGCGGGAAAGCCTGCACATCGCCCGATAAGAGAGCCGGGATCGCAGCTGCGGCATCGGGTACGACGCGGAATTCTGCTTTCTCAAGGGCGACGGGCTCGCCCCAGTAATCCGGATTCTTGACTAGAGTGACGGACGATCCCTTGGCCCATTTGTCGAACTTGAAGGGGCCGGTGCCGATGGGTTTTTCCTTGTTCGTTTCCGCGGATTCGGGCGCAACGACGACCGCATCGCCCCAGCCTAGATTGTAAAGGAACGAGCCCTGGGGAGAAGACAAGGTCACCTGAATGGTGGACGGGTCGATCACCTCGACCGTGTCGATGGCAGCAAAGAGCTGCTTTTGCGCGTTGGTCGAATCTTCCGCACGAGCCCGGTCCAGTGTGAACTTCACGTCTTCGGCATCGAACGTGGTGCCATCGTGGAAGGTGACGCCGGAGCGCAGCTTGAAGGTATAGATCTTGCCGTCGTCGGAAACCTCCCAGCTTTCGGCGAGGGCCGGCAGCACCTCGCCATTACGTCCGATTCGGGTCAGGCCCTGAAAGAGATTGGAGTAAAGAATTTCATCGATTGCGGCGGCAGCACTCGCGGTGGGATCGAGATGCGGCGGTTCCAGAACCACGCCGATCACCAAATCGGTGCGCGCTGCGAGCGCGGCGGAGCCTGCCATCAATAACAGGGTTGCGCCGCCGATAACGGACTTGATCGTCTTCATCTCTCTCTCCCGCAGGCCGTGTGATTTTTGAGGATTGAAGCGTGATTCAGCGCGGCTGTAAATCACGCTTTGAAACGAGATCTAACGTGGCGGCGCCACGCCGCGCAACAGAACGTCGAGGCTCATCGCCATGACGGTGGCAGACTGCACCATATCCTCGATGCCGACCCATTCGTCGGGTTGGTGGGCGAGATCGAGAATACCGGGGCCGTAGGCCACGCAGTCATGCAGGTGACCGATCCGCGAAATGTGCTTCTGGTCGTAGGTGCCGGGCGAAATCACATATTCCGGTTCCTTGCCGAAAACCTCGCGGATGCCGGCGGCAATGGCGCTCGGAACGGGGGCGTCTTCTTCGGTCATCAGCGGCAAGACCTCCATCAGATCGCGCATGGAATAGTCGAATTTCGGCCGCTCGCGCTTCAGGCGTTCCAGGATTGAGACCACTTCGCCCTTCACTTCGGAAATGTCCTCTTCGATGAGGAAACGGCGATCGATCACCATGCGGCAGGAGTGAGCCACGTTTGGCGCGGGGAGCCCCGGGAAAAAATCCTCCGTCTGCCCGCCATGGACCGAGTTTATGTTCATGGTGGAGCGGCGCGCGCCTTCGGGCACGACCGGCATGCGGGTTTCCTTGGCGTCGAGCGCGGGGAAAAGCTTGTCCTCGAAAGCATGGAGGAGGGCGCCCATGTGGCGAATGGCCGAATCGCCCAGGAACGGCATGGCGCCATGGGCTATCGCGCCATGCGTTTCGATCTCCGCCCACCACACACCGCGATGGCCAAGGCAGATGCGGTCCTTGTTGAGCGGCTCGGGAATGATGACGTGATCGACGCGGGGTTTTGAGAAGAAGCCCTTGCTGGCGAGATAGGCGACGCCACCAAACCCGCCGGACTCCTCGTCTGCCGTGCCGGAGATCTCGATGGCTCCGGGAAAATCCGGGTAAATTTCGAGAAACGCCTCGGCGGCGATGATGGAGGCCGCAAGCCCGCCCTTCATGTCGCAGGCCCCGCGTCCGTAAACCTTGCCGTCCTTCACGATGGCGGCATAAGGGTCGACCGTCCAGCCTTCACCGGCTTCCACCACATCGATATGAGAGTTGAAATGCACCGTTGCGCCGGGGCCGCGGCCCTCACGCCGCGCAATGACGTTAGTGCGCGGATAACGATCCGAATCGCCCGGAGCGCCGACGCCCCGGACAAATTGCGTGGCAAAGCCGTTCGCCTTCAGCCGACAGGCGATGTATTCGCAGCACGGCGTATAGGCGTCACCGGGCGGGTTCACCGTGGGATATCGGATCAGATCGGAGGTGAGTGCGACGAGGTCGTCGGTCCTGCGCCGCACAGCCAGGGCAAGCTGTTCGTTCATGAAGGCAATAGAGCGGCATGAAACCGGATTGGCAAGCTCGGCTGCGCACGGAAATGTGAAGAGGGCGAACTTGTCGCGCTCACGGCAGTATAGTTCTATTTACCAAGGACATTTGGGGTTTTGTCATGAATTGACGTTAGTTACGTCAAGACAACGGGTAGAAACTTAACACATGTAGCGGGGGGCGCTCATGAAACGGTTTTTCTTTGTACTGGCCTTGGCGGGCCTGATCCTTTCGGGCGGCGTAGCGCAAGGTTTCGCGGCTCGGCTTGTGGCCAAGGTCAGCGTTTCCAAACAGACCATGACGGTGATGCATGGGGGGCGCGTGTTGCATCGCTGGCGCGTTTCGACAGCGCGTCGCGGCTATGTGACGCCGCGTGGACAGTGGCGGCCAACGCGCATGCACAAGATGTGGCACTCGCGCAAATACGACATGTCGCCGATGCCCTATTCGATCTTCTACTATGGCGGCTACGCGATCCACGGCACCAATGCGGTGTCCAAGCTCGGCCGACCCGCCTCGCACGGATGCGTGCGCCTACACACGGCCAATGCAAAGCGTCTCTATTCGCTGGTGCGGAAGGTCGGACCGGGCAACACCCGGATCGTGGTCACGGACTGATCTTCCAAGGGCGGGCTACATTTCCCAACGCTTGTGGAACCACATCCACTGGCCGGGATCCTCGCGGACCCAACGCTCGACAACATCGTTGAGCAGTTGGGCGCTGGCTTCGATGTCGATCATGCCATCCGCCTGTGTTGGCAGGGTGATCTTGTCTTCAACGATGAGACGATAGCGGCCACCGGGCAGGCGCTTGCAGCGGGCCGGGTAAACATCGCAGCCATATTGTCGAGCGAGTTTCGGGAGCAACGGATTGGTTTTGCATTCACGGCCGAAGAAGTGCGTCTTCACGCCCTTGCGGAATTTCTGATCGACCAGAACGCCGATATTGCCGCCATCGTCCAGAACGCGGGCGAGCTGGAGAGCGGCACCCGCCTGTGACGGCACAAGCCCACCCATCGCGCTGCTGCGGGTTTTGAGGATGTAGTCGGCTACATAGGGATTGTTGGGCGGACGGAAGAGCGAGGTGGTGGCGAGCTCGAAGCGGGCGGCCGCGATGGGCAGAAACTCGAAATTGCCCAGATGGCCGGTGAAGAAAATGTGCGGGACATCTTTTTCGTCGCGCAGGCGTTTGAATATCTCCACACCTTCCACCTCGACACGGCCAGGGGTCTCGGCCTCCGGGTCGAAATCGAACAGCTTGTCGAGAAACACATATTCAGCTGCAAGGCGCGCCATGTTTCCCCACATATCGAGGGCGATGGTCTGGAGTTCGGCTTCGCTCTTTTCGGGATAGGCGTGGCGCAGATTGTCGACCGCGAGGCGATGGCGGCCCACCTTGGGCCCAAGTTTGCGGGCGACCTTTTCCGCCAGATCGAGCGCCTTTTCAGGCGGCAGCTTGCGCAGGAGCGTGAGAATACCGATCACCATGCGCGCGGTGAGCCAGTATTCCAGCGTCTTGAGGCGTTTGCCGGTTGTGTAGAGAAGGCGCTTCATGGGCGCGGGTCAGTCCACGCGCAGGATGATCTTGCCGAACACGTCGCGGCCTTCCATGCGGGCAAGCGCCTTGTCGATGTCGGCGAAGCTGACTTCGGTGTCGATGGCCGGAGAGCAAAGACCGCGTGCCATCTTCTGCATGGCATCTGCCATGTTTTCCATGCGGCAGCCGAAAGATCCGAAAATCTTGAGCTGCTGCTGGAAGAGCTGCATCAGGTTCATGTTGGTCGAGACACCGGAGGTGGAGCCGCAGGTGACAAGCCGCCCGCCGCGCTTCATGGAAAGGAGCGAGCCTGCCCATGTGTCAGCACCCACATGCTCAAACACGACATCGACGCCGCGCTTCTTCGTGATCTTGCGCACGACGCCCTCAAACCGGTCTTCGCGGTAGTTGATGACGTGATCGGCGCCAAGCGCCTTGGCCTTTTCCATCTTGTCATCGGAGCCCACCGTGGTGATGACGGTGCAGCCCATGCTTTTGGCGAGCTGGATGGCGGCGGTGCCGATGCCGGAGCCACCGGCCTGGATGAGAATGGTTTCTCCCGGCTCGAGCTTCGCATTGTCGAACAGCATGTGCTCGACCGTGCCGAAGGTGACGGGCGCAACGGCAGCGCCGATTTCGTCCACACCGGGCGGTGCGGGAACGAGCAGGCGCGCCGGCAGATTGATCTTTTCCTGCGCAAAGCCATCAAGATGGAAACCATGTACGCCGGAGACGTGTTCGCAAAGATTGTCGCGGCCCTCGCGGCAGGGACGGCACAGGCCGCAGGTGCGTGCGCCGTAGATGGAGACCAACTGGCCGGGAAGCAGATTGCTGACGCCGGGGCCGACCGTCTCGACCACGCCGGACGCCTCTGCGCCGACAACCAATGGCATCTTGCGTTTGGCGAATGCCATGCCGCGCCAGCCCCATACATCAATGTGGTTGAGGGCGACGGCGCGGATCTTCAGCGTCACTTCGCCCTGTCCGGGGGCTGGGGGCGGCGCAAGATCGACGGTTTCAAGCTTGCGGTCGGCGACGAGTTGAAGTGCGCGCATAATGAATTCCGATGGTTTCGGGCAATCTGAACCGGTCGATTAGACCGGTTCGCGGGCCATGACAAGGCAGGTGTTCTGTCCGCCGAAGCCGAAGGAGTTCGACAAAACGGTCGAAACCTGCGCCTCGCGCTTCACATTCGGCACCACGTCGAGCTCGATTGCCGGGTCCGGCGTGTCGTAATTGATGGTGGGCGGAATGACGCCTTCACGCATCGTCATGATCGAGAACACGGCCTCGATGGCACCGGCTGCAGAAAGCGTGTGGCCGATCATCGACTTGTTGGAGGAGATAGGGGTGGTCTTCATGCGCTCGCCAAAGACGGTCGAGAGCGACAGATGCTCCATCTTGTCGTTCTCCGGCGTCGAGGTGCCGTGCGCGTTGACATATTCGATCTCGTCCTCGGCCATGCCGGCATCGGCAAGGGCAGCGCGGACCGCGCCAATGGCAGGAGAGCCGTCGGGCTTGGAGCGGGTGCGATGGAAATCATCGGCCTTCTCGCCGCAGCCGCGCATGATGCCGAGGATTTCGGCGCCGCGCGCAAGCGCGCTTTCGAGCGATTCCAGGACGAGTGCGCCGGCACCTTCGGCAAGGACAAAGCCGTTGCGATCCTTGGAAAAAGGCCGCGAAGCCTTTTCCGGGTTGTCATTCTGGGTCGTCAGTGCGGACAGAAGCGAGAAGCGGATCAACGCTTCGGCGGTCGCCGACCCGTCCGCGCCAATGGCGAGCGCACGATCGCATTCGCCCCGGCGGATCGCTTCCGTGCCAAGCTGGATGGCAGTGGCGCCCGATGCGCAGGCCGTCGACATGGTGATCGGCAGACCGCGTGTGCCGTAGCGCTCGGCAAGCCTGTCGGCGATGGTGCCGAACTGGCTTTCCTCGAAAAGCTCCATGGCACGCGCTTCCCTTGCCGCTTCGATGAGCGAGGGATTGCCATTGTGGCTGCGGGCCTTGGCATAAAGCGCAAGGCGATGATGCCAGTCGAGCTCGACGGGAGGCGCTGCCAGAAAGAGCGGTCCGCCGAAATCGGAGGCAGGCAGACCGGACTGTTCGATGGCTTCCGCCGCGACGAGATCGGCAAGGTGGTGGGTGTGAACGCTTGCGCCCTTCGTGCTCGATGGCAGGAAGTCGACCATCCCGGAAATCGTGGTGGCGAGATGATCAATGGGAAAGCGCGTGATGGGGTGGATTCCGGAACGCCCGTTTATCAACGCATCCCAGTTCTCTGCACGGCCCTGGCCGAGAGAGGTGACGACACCCATTCCGGTGACGGCGATAACGGGTCTTCCAAAGCTGTCGGTCGTTTTCACGGGATCGCTTTCTCCAAAATCCTCCGGGAAGGAAGGATCAGGCTCTTTTGATGAGGCCCATGCCTTCGTAGCAATGATAGCCGATCGCAGTCGCCAGAACGGTCTCGGGCCTGCCATCGAATGCAGTCTCGTTTTTATCGTCGAAAGCCGGGTAGGGGCTGCCATGGTGCACGGCAAGTGCGGCAAGCGCGACTGCGAAGGGAAACTGCGCCTCCTTCATGTGGCCGGTGAGCGAGGAGAAGCCGCGCAGCGCAACATTGTCGTGCCGCGAAAGCGCCTCGCGTTCGGCTGCCGTTGCCGCATGGGCCCCGGACGCCCCTGAGAGCGCGAGAACAGGCGTCTCGGGAAGGGGGAGCTGATCGAGCATCCCTGCGATGCCGTCTGCCAACGGCTCGTTTTTGCGGCGGGTCCGGCGAGAGACGACCGGGCCGATTGATGCGTAGGCCTGGCGTCCGCGATTTTCCGCATGCGCGCGCGATTCCAGAACGAGAAACGCGCCGCCGGAACCGGTGATGACACCGCCGCCCTCTGCCTCGCTGCGCTGCCATACCGGCTTCCAGTCTTCACGATGCAGAAAACCGGCCAGCTCATAGGCAAGCAGCATGTCGGAATGCCCGGTCTGGAAGGACGCGCCGACCAGCACGTGCGAGGACTGGCCGGAGCGAATGCGCGCAGCTGCTGTCTCGATGGCCGAAACCCCGGCACCTTCCTCGCCCATGAAGGTGCGCGACGAACCGGTCACCTTGTGGACAATGGAGATATTGCCGGCAAGAAGATTGGAGAGCTGAGCCAGGAAAAGCGTCGGGCGCAGCTCCGTGGTGAGTTTCTCGTTGAGCAGGATATCGTGGTCGTCACGCTCGAGCGACGCGGCGAGAATGGCCTCGTCCACCGTCTCGTCACGCTCGCCCCCACCGGCCGCAACCACCATATCCATGGACGCGCAAAGCGCCTCGTCGTCCTTCATGCCCGCATCGTCGAGCGCCAGACCCGCCGCATAGGTGCCAAGGCGTTGCCAGGTTTCCATCTGGCGTTGATCGCCACGGCGCGGGATCTGCTGGCCCCAATCGATCTCGGGCAGGGGATGGATGCTGTAAGGTGCAAACCGTTCCGTATCGAGGACGGGAGACGGCGACTTTGCCGTCAGCGCCTGCCAGTGGGCATCTGCGCCCTCGCCAAGCGAGGAAACGATTCCCATGCCGGTGATAACTACGTCGCGCGGGCTCATGCCGCTCCCTTCAACGAACTACTGTCAGGAAAACTCAGCCGGCCTTGGCGGCCACCAGATCGTCGATCTTGGCGCAAAGGTTCTTCATGACGAAATACTCTTCCGTCGAAACCTTGCCGTCATTGACTTCCTGGGTCCACTTTTCCAGCGGAACCTTGATGCCGAATTCCTTGTCGATGGCAAAGACGATGTCGAGAAAGTCGAGGCTGTCGATGCCCAGATCGTCAATGGTGTGGCTTTCGGGGGTGATTTTCTCGCGGTCGATCTCGCTGGTTTCAGCGATGATGTCGGCAACCTTGTCGAATGTCGTCACGTGCAGCCCTCAGTCTGGGGAGATTCTCTTACAATAGGATGATCGTGGGGTCTCTAATCGGTTTTTGCCGGCAGGAAAAGGGGCAATAGGCAGCGCTGATCCCACGATCAGTTGAATTTGATCCGCGCGGCGACCGCGAGACTGTCGGCTCCGCGTGACAAAATGATGGCTTCGCCCTCACGAGCCGAAGCACCGATCAAGGCTTCGATGACTTCGAGATGGGTGACCAGAAACAGGTTTCCCGAACCGGTGTAGTCGTTGATTCGCTCCATGATCTCAGCCGTCTGCGCTTCCATTGTGCTCTCATTCAATGGCAGGTCGAGCGCAGGGAAGGCCTCGACGAGGCCTGCCCCGAACGCCTGGGTGGCCGTGTCGCGGGTGCGGCAGTAGCGGCTGGCTAGAACCTTTTCCACCGGCGCCGCGCGCGCCTCGACCAACGCGCCGATGCGTCGCGCCTGCAGACGTCCGCGCTCTGAGAGATTGCGCTGGGTCCCGCATTTCTCAATATCGAAATTGGCTGGATCTCCGTTTCCCGGTGCGATCGCGTGCCGCATCAGAACAACCTGACCGCCATTGCGCAGGAGCGCCCACCCAGCCTCGGTTGCCTGCGCCGGGAGGACGCCGAATAGAAAAGTGATGGCAACAAGCAGGCGAAGCATAGGCAATCCTCAAATCAATGTTCCTAGCATATAGGCACCGGGACCGGAGTTGAAAGCCGCCTCTCGCTCCAAAGCTGCCGCTCGCGCCTGAGTGGATTTGTCTGACGGATGGTTTCTCTTGGCAATCATTGCGGCTAAACACGTTGCATGTCTCCGCTTGTCGAAACCGTTTCCTTCGTTTTTGGGCTTGTTGCATTCGGCTATGTGGCCGGCTGGACCGGCTTGCTGAAGCCGCAGACGGGGGATGCATTGAGCGATTTTGCCGTGACCGTCGCGGTGCCTCTTCTGCTTTTCCGCACTATGGCGGGGGCCGCATTTGGCAGCAGTCTGCCATGGGCACTGTGGATCACCTATTTCACAGCGGTGGCTGTCGCCTGGGTGGTGGGACATCTGACAATTGTCCACCTGTTCGGGCGCGATGCGCGCGCCGGCGTGGTGGCGGGCCTCTCGACGAGTTTTTCCAATCTGGTCCTGCTCGGCATCCCCTTCATGCTCGGCGTGTTCGGACAGGACGGGTTCGAGATCCTCTCGCTGATCGTGTCGATCCATCTGCCGATCATGATGGGAATGTCGATTCTCTTGTTTGCTCTCGTCGGGCGCAAGGGTGGCAAAGCGCTTTCAATCATCCGCGAGTTTCTCACGAGGCTTTTTTCGAGCCCACTGATCATCGGCATTATTGCCGGCCTGCTCTGGCGCTTCTCGGGGCTCGAGATGCCGGCTCTCGGCGCCCGGTTTGTTGACGCGCTTGCCAATGTCGCCGGACCTGTCGCGCTTTTCGCCATGGGCCTTGGATTGCGCCGCTTTGGCATTTCGGGCGATGTGCGCCCGGCAATCGTGATCGCAGGGCTGAAACTTTTCCTGATGCCTGCCGTTGCCCTTGGTATGGCGCTGGCGATCGGTCTTCCGGTCTTCAGCGCCCAGATCGCCGTCGTCGCGGCCGGCCTGCCTTCCGGGGTCAATCCTTATCTGATTGCCTCACGTTTCGGTACGGGACAGGCGCTGGCTTCCAACGCGATGACCATCGCCACGGCTCTGGCGGTGCTCTCGACCGCGTTCTGGCTATCGGTGCTTCACTGGACCTATCAATGAGGCCAGTCAGCCCCTAGCCGCGGCGGTTCTCGGCAGTACGGTGCCGCCCAACAGAGGAGAAGACCCAAATGCTTCACAAGACAAGTCATTTCATGCGTCAGGCCAATTTCATCGATGGAGCCTGGGTCGAGGCGGATTCGGGTCAGACCATTGATGTCGTCAATCCCGCCAGCGGCCAGACGATCGGCACTGTGCCAAAGGCGGGCACGGCCGAAACCCGGCGCGCCATCCAGGCTGCCGAGGCCGCTTTTCATTCATGGAAAAAGACTTCCGCCGACCATCGTGCCAAGCTTCTGCGCAAGCTGCATGACGCGATCATGGACAATCAGGACGCACTCGCCGAACTTCTGGTCATGGAGCAGGGCAAGTCGTTTGCCGAGGCGAAGGGCGAGGTCGGCATGTCGGCCGCCTATATCCTCTGGTATGCCGAAGAAGGACGCCGGGTCTATGGCGATGTGGTGCCTTCGCCCTGGGCCGACCGGCGCATCCTGGTGACCAAGGAACCCGTCGGTGTCATCGGTGCGATCACACCGTGGAATTTTCCCTCCTCCATGCTGGCGCGCAAGCTCGGCCCAGCACTCGCCTCCGGCTGCACTGCAGTGGCCAAACCGGCTTCGCAGACCCCTTATTCCGGGCTCGCCTGGGGTGTGTTGTGCGAAGAGGCAGGGTTTCCAAAAGGTGTCGTGAACATTGTCACCGGCGCGGCATCCGAAATCGGCGATGAACTTTGCCAGAACCCGCTTGTCCGCAAGATCACGTTTACCGGCTCCACCGAGGTCGGAAAGACGCTGATCGAAAAGACGGCGGGCACGGTGAAAAAAGTGTCCATGGAACTGGGCGGAAACGCACCTTTCCTCGTCTTCGATGACGCGGATATCGATCGCGCGGTGGAAGGTGCGATTGCGGCCAAATACCGCAACTCCGGCCAGACCTGCGTCTGCACAAACCGGTTCTTCGTGCAGGCGGGCATTTACGACACGTTTGTAGAGAAGCTCTCGGCCGCTGCCGTGAAGCTCAAAGTGGGGTCGGGCCTTGAGGAAGGAACCCAGCAGGGCCCGTTGATCGATGAGAAGGCGGTCGAGAAGGTTGAGGAACTGATCGCCGATGCCACGGGCAAGGGGGGCAAACTGGCTGCCGGCGGCGCGCGCCATGCGCTGGGCGGGACGTTCTTTCAGCCGACCGTCATTTCCAATGCCACGCCCGACATGCGTTTCATGAAGGAAGAGATTTTCGGCCCCGTTGCGCCGGTGTTCCGGTTCGAGACGGAAGAAGAGGCCGTCAATCTCGCCAACGATACCGTGTTCGGTCTTGCCTGCTATTTCTACACCGGCGATCTGGGCCGGGCCTTCCGTGTTATGGAAGGGCTGAAATACGGGCTTGTCGGGGTGAATGAAGGCATCATCACCACGGTCGAGGCGCCGTTTGGCGGCCTCAAGGAATCGGGCCTCGGCAAGGAAGGCGGACATCAGGGCATCGAAGACTATCTCGATACAAAATATGTCTGCATCGGCGGATTGGGGCTCTAGGGACAGGGTGCGGATTTCTCCGGAAGATCACGCATTGATGCGATGAAGACCGCTGGCACGGGTGTCTGTGCGCAGCGGTCATGACCGCCTGCAATGCGCCGCCAATCCTGCAGCTTGGCGAACGTCATCCCGATCCTCGCACGTTGCGCGCAGGGGACATGTGCGAAGGGGACGTGTGTCTGCCCCCACTTCTGTCGTTGCCTGTGTCTTCGATGCGAATGGTCGATCTGCGGATCAACCGCCGTGCATCTCGATGATTTGTCTTTCCGCTTCCGGTATAAAGGCGTCAGGTATCTTCGGCAGATCGCGCCTTTAGCCACGACATGACCTCACTCACGGGCCCGCTGTTCTTTGCGGTTCGAGGAATGAGGACATAGAAGTCATTTCCGCTGGCCTCCCACATCTCACCAACCTCGACCAGACGACCGGCTTGAAGGTCTTGCGCCACCAGAAACCGGCTAACCAGGGCCACACCCTGACCGGCGATGGCTGCATCCACTGCGAGCGATGTCTGACTGAGGCGAAGGCCGCGAGGTGATCGGTCTTGCACGCCCAAGAACGCAAGGTAACTTGGCCACAGGTCGTGCGTATCGTGGATCTTCGACCGTTTGGACAGGGTTTCCGGATCGAGCGGATGGCCGCCGAGGCCAGCGAGCTTTGGTGAAGCTACCGCTATCAGTGTCTGTTTGAAAAGCAATGTCACGTCCAACGATGCGCCAAATGGCGGCGATCCCTGCCGCACCGCAAGGTCGATCCCGTCGCTATGAAAGCTTGAAACTTTGTCGGTGGCCAGGATCCGTAGATCGATATCCGGGTGCGCTGCAGTGAAGTCCGGCAGGTTTGGTATCAGCCATTTTGCGGCGAAGGTTGGGGTTACGCTGACGACGACTTTATTGGGCTCCGGCTTCAACTCGGCGGTAGCCGCGCGAAGATCCGCGAAGACGCCTGCAATCCGGCTGTGAAAGCTGCGTCCGACCGAGGTGAACGCCAGGCCCTTCGGCACACGTTCGAACAGGATGACATCCAGATGAGCCTCGAGTTGGCGCACCTGTTGCGCAACGGCCCCTTGTGTGACGCCCAACTCATCGGCAGCGGCGCGGAAACTGAGGCGACGGCCTGCCGCATCAAATGCGCGCAAGCTGTTGAGAGGAGGAAGGTCAGTCATTGAGCAATAGTAATTCTACAGGAACAAAACAGCAAACCTGAATCGAAATCGCCCCAAATCCGTGCGATCTCATTCGAAACCATTGAGGAGCTCAATCATGGCAGTAGAAAAAGTGGCGTTGATAACGGCTGGGGGCAGCGGCATGGGTGCAGATGCAGCGCGAAGGTTGGCTGCAGATGGGTTCAAGGTCGGCATTCTCTCATCGTCAGGCAAGGGTGAAGCGCTCGGTGCAGAGTTGGGCGGTTTCGGGGTGACCGGTTCAAATCTTGATGGCGAAGCCCTGTCCGCGTTGATCGAGGGTGCGAAGGATCGCTGGGGCCGTGTTGACGTATTGGTGAACTCAGCGGGCCATGGGCCGAAGGGCCCGGTTCTGGAGATCAGTGATGAGGATTGGCATCACGGCATGGAAGTCTACCTGATGAATGTGATCCGTCCGACGCGGCTGGTCACATCCCTGATGCAGGCGCAGGGTGGCGGAGCGATCATCAACATCTCGACCTTTGCAGCGTTCGAGCCCGACCCGCTCTTTCCAACATCGGGCGTCTTTCGAGCGGGGCTGGCAGCCTTCACAAAGCTCTACTCAGATAAGTATGCGTCACAGAACATCCGCATCAACAACGTGCTTCCCGGCTTCATAGACAGTCTGCCCGAAACAGAAGATCGCAAGGCGCGTATTCCAATGGGCCGTTACGGCTACGCATCGGAAGTGTCTTCGCTGATTTCATGGCTAGCCTCTGAAGAAGGAGGCTATATGACAGGGCAGAACCTGCGCATAGACGGGGGGCTGACGCGTGCCGTCTGAAACCATCGCCTGCGGGGCATCGCGTGATCGCCTTGTTTTTGCGGTCAAATGGGGCGCATCCGCCGTTCAGATCATGGGTTACACCGCGACGGGGTTTGGTTGGACACCCTGGAACCTTTATCTTTTTCTTGTCGGTGTTGTGGGATGGTTCGCCGTCGGAGCACTATGGGATGACAAGGCGTTGATGCTTGTCCATCTGGTGGCGCTTGGCGCGATGATCGCTGGAATGACGAGCAACTGACACGCGAGAATAGTCATTCGAGGAGCGCGCAGTATTGTGTGGATTTGGGGGCGGAGCCATCATGCGGCATCGTTGAGATCAAGGGGCTTGACCTCGATCCTCAATCACGAGCACGCAGAAGCGGCATCAACATGCCGGTTTTCCTTGACTTTTTTTTAGATGGGACAGAGTTCCTATGGCACCGGGGTGCGGCTGCGGGTTAAGTAGTGCACCTGACGAGTCGGAGGGACCAGATGCCGTTTCAGGACAAAACCGGGTCGAGGCGTTTCGTGCTTGCGAGTGTCGGGCTTTTCATGGCGGTTGCCGCAATCTATGCGGCGTACCGGCTCTTCACGCCACCCGCACCCGAGATCGACGTCGCCTACAACACGGTGAGCAGGGATGGCATTTATCAGGTCATGTTCGAGACCGAAGCCCAGCCCATCCCTGTCAACGAAACCCATGATTGGGTGGTGACGATCACCACGCCTGACGGCACGCCGGTCACCGACGCCTCCCTGTCCATCGATGGCGGGATGCCGGCCCATGGCCACGGCCTGCCGACCGAACCGCAGATGGCGGAAAATCTGGGAGATGGGCAGTACCGGGTGGAAGGACTACGCTTCAATATGGGCGGGCATTGGGAAATCCGCATCGGAATCTCGGCCGATCCGGGGCTCGACGAGGCGGTCTTCAATCTGGAACTCTGAAATGAAGACGGCGCGCCGCCATGTTGCAATGGGCGCGCTGTGCGGACTGCTTGCGCTATCGGCCTGCGATGCGGGTAAGCTGAGCGAAGACGAGAAGGCGAAGATCGCATCGCTTTCCATCGATGCGCTGGCTCCCGTTCCACCTGCACCGGGAAATCGCTTTTCAGACGATCCTCAGGCAGCGGATTTCGGCCGCCTGCTTTTTTTCGATGAGGGGTTGAGCGGGACCGGAACCATCTCCTGCGCCACATGCCACATTCCCGATCAGCAGTTTCAGGACGGCCGCCCGCGCGGTGTCGGATCCGATGAAACAGATCGACGCACCATGCCGCTTGAGGGGGTTGCATGGAATATCTGGCAATTCTGGGACGGCAGGCGTGACAGTCTATGGGCGCAGGCGCTCACCCCCCTCGAGGACCCGCGCGAACACGGAGGCGACCGGACGGCATATGCGCGCCACATCGCCGAGGCGTATGCCGGAACGTATCAGCAGATTTTCGGGTCCTTGCCAGACTTTTCGCAAATGCCGGAGAATGCCAGCCCGCTTGGTACAGAGGCCGAGCGCGCAGAGTGGTCTGCGATGAAACCGGGGCAGCAGGAAGCGGTCAACCGGGTGTTTTCCAATATCGGCAAGGCGATTGAGGCCTTCGAGCGTACGCTGGTGCCATCCGAAACCCGTTTCGACCGTTTTGCACGGGCCATTATGGCGGGGAACGAGCCAGAAGGGGACGCGGCTTTCAGCGATCTGGAGCTCGAGGGGCTGCGGCTCTTCATCGGCAAGGCCAATTGTCTCGAATGCCACAACGGCCCGCGTTTCACGGACGACCATTTTCACAACACGGGTGTCCCGCCTGTCGCAGGGTTGCCGGAGGATCTGGGGCGGGCGTTGGGTGTCTCTGCAGTACAAGCCGACCCGTTCAACTGTCTGGGGCGCTACAGCGACGCAGCTCCGGATGCATGTGAAGCCCTGCGCTTCATGAAGCGCGACGCGGCGGCGATGGAACGGGCCTACAAGACGCCCTCCCTGCGTGGTGTGGCGGGCCGTCCGCCCTATATGCATGCCGGGCAGATCGCCACCTTGGATGCCGTGATCGACCACTACAGCAGCGCTCCCGATGCGGCCTCGGGGCAAAGTGAAATTCGCGGTGTGGTGTTCACGGATCGCGGGCGGCAGGCGCTGATTGCCTTCCTCAAGACACTGGATGCAACGCCCGCTAGCGATCCTTGACCGTTTCCATCGTCACGAAGGTGGAGGTGCGGGCGACGTGTGGCAGGGCGGAGATACGCTCGCCCAGCACCTTGCGATAGCTCGAAATATCGCGCGTCCGCACCTTGAGCAGGTAGTCGAAGCCGGCCGCCGTCATGTGACACTGCTCGATCTCGGGCACGGCAAGAACCGCCTTGTTGAAGGCGGCGAGGGCGGATGAGCGGGTGTCCTCCAACTCCACCTGGACAAAGGCTATGTGGCCTTCGCCGATGCGCGCACGGTCGATGATTGCCGAATAACCGCGAATATAACCTTCCTTCTCCAGACGGCGCAGACGTGCCTGAACCGGGGTTTTGGAGAGCCCCACCCGACGCGCGAGCTCGGAGATGGAAAGCCGCCCATCCTTGGTCAGGGCATCGAGAATATTGCGGTCGATACGGTCAACACGTTCTGTTGTCATGTAAAATGAAGCTCTCAAAACACCATTTTAGATGGAAGGATAGTCCATATGATCTGAGAAGGGCAATAGATTAGCCCGAACGGCCATAACCGCTGTGATATGATCGCTTCGTTGCGGCGGCAGGGACGCCGGGAGCACCAATCCACATCGAGGACATCATGCAGAAGAATGCGCCGCACAACCTTCGGGAAGAAATCAGGGCTCACTACCTGGTCGATGAAGCGGAGGCGCTGCAGCGGCTGGTTGCTCTGGCAGATCTGACTTGGGAAGACAGAGACCGGATATCTGCCAACGCAGCCGAATTGGTGCGGGCGGTGCGTTCGTCGAGCGATATGCACATGATGGAGGCGTTTCTTTCCGAATATGGCCTTTCGACCCAGGAAGGTGTGGCGCTGATGTGTCTTGCCGAGGCGCTTCTGCGCGTGCCTGACGCCGAAACCATGGACGATCTGATCCGCGACAAGATCGCGCCGCATGACTGGTCCGCTCATTCGGGTGAATCGGCATCGATCTTCGTGAATGCTTCGACCTGGGCGCTGATGCTGACGGGGCGTGTTCTCGACGATGAGGGCGACGGAGTGGAAGCGATCCTGCGCGGGCTGGTGCGCCGCATGGGCGAACCCGTGATCCGCACTGCCGTGTCGCGCGCGATGCGTGAGATGGGCGAGCAGTTCGTGCTTGGCCGAACCATCGAGGAAGCGCTGAAGCGCGGCCGCTCCATGGTGGAAAAGGGCTATACATATTCCTATGACATGCTCGGTGAGGCGGCCCGAACGGAAGCGGACGCGCAGCGCTACCACAAGGCCTACGCGGATGCCATTGCTGCACTGAAACGATATTCCAACCGCGACGATATTCGCGAGAATCCGGGCATTTCCGTCAAGCTGTCAGCGCTTCACCCACGCTATGAAGCAACGCAGAAAACGCAGATGCTGCCGGTGATGACCGAGCGGCTTAAGAGCCTCGCCCTGGCAGCGCGGGACGCACGCATGGGCCTCAACATCGATGCAGAGGAGGCGGACCGTCTCGACCTTTCGCTCGACGTGATCGAAGCGGTTCTGGCCGATGAGGACCTTGCCGGCTGGGACGGGTTCGGTGTGGTGGTGCAGGCCTATGGTCCCCGAGCGCCATTCGTACTCGACTGGCTTTACGCACTTGCAACGCGGCTTGACCGGCGCATCATGGTGCGGCTCGTGAAAGGTGCTTACTGGGATACGGAAATCAAGCGCGCCCAGGTGATGGGGCTCGACGGTTTCCCCGTCTTTACCCGCAAGGTCAACACGGATGTGAGCTACATTGCCTGCGCTCGCAAGCTCTTGGGGATGACGGATCGCATCTACCCGCAATTCGCCACGCACAATGCTCATACGGCGGCGGCTATTCTGGCCATGGCGCCGGACAAGTCGCTGTTCGAGTTTCAGCGTCTGCACGGGATGGGCGAAGCGTTGCACGAGACCGTGCGCAAGCGGGAAGGGACACGCTGCCGTATCTATGCGCCGGTGGGCGCACACCAGGATCTGCTCGCCTATCTGGTGCGTCGGCTTCTTGAGAATGGCGCGAATTCGTCCTTCGTGCATCAGATCGTTGACGAGGATGTGAGCGCGGAAGAAATCGCCGCCGATCCGTTCACTGGCGTGGAAGCGGCGGGACGTGCGGCCAATCCGGCCATCGAGCGCCCTTCGGAGATTTTCGGCCCGAGCCGGAAGAACGCTAGGGGCTGGGACATCACGGACCCGGTGACCATGCACAAGCTTGATGCAGCCCGCGGGGCATATGCCGCACCGTTCCAGTGGGAGGCCCGCTCCATCACCCCTGCGAAGGGAGATGGGGGCGTGCGGAAGGTGATCAATCCGGCGCGGCTTTCCGAGACCGTGGGCACGGTGCGCGATGCCACGCGGGAACAGGCGGGGGAGGCGGTGGCCGTTGCACTGCAGGCGCAGCCCGGCTGGGCAAACACGCCGGTTTCCGAACGGGGCAGAATTTTGCGTGATGTTGCCGATCTCTACGAAAAGCACGCGGCGGAATTCTTTGCGCTCGCCACGCGCGAGGCCGGCAAATCACTTGCCGACGGCATCGCGGAGGTGCGTGAGGCAGTGGATTTTCTGCGCTACTACGCTCGCGAGGCGGCACAGGTGGAGAAAGACACGCAGGCGCGCGGTGTTATCGTCTGCATTTCGCCGTGGAATTTTCCGCTCGCCATCTTCACCGGCCAGATCGCAGCGGCACTCGTGACGGGCAATGCGGTCATTGCCAAGCCGGCCGAGCAGACATCGCTGATCGCGGCCCGCGCCGTCGCTATGATGCATGAGGCGGGCGTGCCGGCTAAGGTGCTGCAACTTCTCATCGGCGATGGTCCGACGGTGGGTGGCCCCCTGACCGCAGATCCGCGCATTGCCGGCGTGTGTTTCACCGGTTCGACCGAAGTGGCGCGGCTGATCGAGCGGCAGCTTGCCGACAATGCCGGCCCTGAAGCCATGCTGATCGCGGAGACAGGCGGGCTCAACGCGATGATTGTCGATTCCACCGCGCTCCCGGAGCAAGCCGTGCGCGACATTGTCGCTTCCGCCTTCCAGAGTGCGGGACAGCGCTGCTCTGCCCTTCGCATGCTCTACGTGCAGAAGGATGTGGAACGTCGGGTTCTCGAAATGCTGAAGGGAGCCATGCAGGCGCTTGGCATTGGTGATCCGTGGGAGGTCTCGACCGATGTCGGTCCGGTGATCGACGATGAAGCGCGCGAGACGATCAGTACCTATGCTCAGGAGATGTCGGACAAGGGGCGCTTGATTGCGGCGCTTGATGTGCCGGAGGGCGGGCGTTTCGCGGCTCCATCCGCCTTCAAGGTATCCGGGATCAGCGAACTCGAGCGCGAAATCTTCGGGCCAATACTGCATGTGGCGACATTTGAGGCAGACGACATCGACAGGGTTATTTCCGATGTTAATGCAAAAGGTTACGGCCTGACGTTTGGGCTTCACACACGCATCGATGCCCGCGCACAGCACGTGATCGACCGCGTGCACGCCGGCAATATCTACGTGAACCGAAATCAGATCGGCGCTGTCGTCGGTTCGCAGCCCTTCGGCGGAGAAGGGCTTTCAGGAACGGGGCCGAAGGCGGGTGGCCCGCATTATCTGCGCCGTTTTCGGCGCGGTGCGGAGATTGCACAGGCGACACCTTCAGGGGCCGCGCTCGGCGCGGATGCCGTGAAACCTCTTCTGCCTGCGATAGACAAAAACTGGACGGTGCGCGCGGACAGGCTGCCGATCCTGCGCAAGCTCCTGCGCGGCAAGGCACAGGAAGCGATGGCTGCGTCAGCCGCGCTGGATCAGGGGCCGCTCGACCTGCCGGGGCCAACCGGCGAGGCCAACACGCTGATGCTTACGCCGCGTGGCCGTGCGCTCTGTCTCGGCGTGGATGATGAGGTCTTGCTGGCGCAGGTCGTGCAGGCGCTGTCGGGCGGAAACGTAGTGCTTGCAGTGCATCCGGAAGCACGACGCATTCTCAAGCCGCTGCTCGGGCAGGGACTTCCGCTGGAGGCCGCTGACGGCACGGTTTCTCCCGACGTCCTGACCGCTCTTGCCGTTGATCTGGTGGCCGCAAATGGCGGCGCTGATTGGCTCAGGACCCTGCGCCGGGCGCTCGCCATGCGGGAAGGGGCGATTGTCCCGTTGATCGTGGAGCCGATCTACCCGGCAGCCTATGCACACGAACGCGCGATCTGTGTCGACACGACGGCAGCCGGCGGCAATGCGAGCCTTTTGGCTTCGGTATAGTCTGAAAATTCACCGCGCAGCCCGGCGGCTGCGCGGACCGTGCGGGATCAGCGGCGAAAGGCCAATGGCACAGTGAAGCCCCAGCTTGAGCGGCCCGCTTCATCCGGAATCCGCGGGAAGGGCGCGGCGCGGCGCACCGTGTCGAGGGCGGCCTGATCGAGGACGCCCGATCCGGAACTGCGGACGATACGGACGCCGCTGACCGACCCGTTGCGCGCGATCGTGAAGCGCACGTGGACCTCGCCCTTGAGCCGCTGGCGTTTTGCCGCGCTCGGATAACGAAGGGAACGCCGCAGCTTCGAGACAACCTTGCCTGGATAGTTGGAGACGCGCGCATTGCCACTCTGCGTGGCGCGCGCCTCTTGCCGGCCCTTGGAGGCCTTTCCGGCGTTCTTCTTCCCCGAAGCCGTTCCACGGCGGGCATCCTGCGTGTCGCGGCCCTTTGAGCCGGCGCTGCGCTTTTTGGGCGGTGCCGTTTTGGCCTCGCGGACCTGCTTCTTCTCGGCCTTTGGCTTGGGGGGCGGTGTGTAGGCGGGGCGGGGCGTTGGAACCGGTGCTTCCGAGAGCGCTGCCACAATCTGCGCGTTCTCGACCGGCTCGACAGCCTCTGCGGTCTCTGCCTCTGTCATTTCGACAACGGGTTGCTCGGCTTCAACGACCTGGGGAGAGGTTTCGTCGACCACGGTTTCGACGGGTGTTTCGGGCGGCGCCTCGCTCGCCGTTTCGGGCTGAACCGGTTCCGTTTCCGGCTGCACCTCGGGCAGGACTTTCTCGGTCGTTTCACCGGCGGCGACCATATCGGCAAAGGCGTTGCCAGCGATAGCGATCTCCGTCGCGCCGCCACCGGCGATCTCGATATCTGTCGAGCGGTTCATCACATAGACCGCTGCCCCCGCGTGAAGGCTTAACGACAAGGCCAGCGCTACGGCCCATTTCCATGCCCGCATTTTCATTCCGCCGCACGTTCCGTGATGATGCTGATCCTGCTGGCACCGGCTGCCTTGAGGGCGCCGACGATGTCGACGAGTTTGGCGGCCGGCAGGTCGCGGTCTGCTGCCACCTTGATCTCGAGTTGTCTTGCAGCCTCTTCACCAAGGGTTTCTGCGCGCGCGAGCATGAAACCCTGCGCATCTGTCGCCGTACCGCGCAGGCGCATCTCACCCTCCTGGGTGACGAACAGCGCATTCGGCGGTTCCGACGGATCGGCCTCGACGGTGGAGATCAGGCTGACATCATTGTCGAGCGGCGGGGTCAGCGTGCCGGCAACGAGGAAAAAGATCAGCATCAGGAACACGATGTTAATCAGTGCGATCGTGCTTTCCCGCTGGCGGGGCTGCTTGGGACGGGCAAGGCGGAGCATGGGGATTACCTCGCGACGGAAAGGTTGAGTTCGGTGTTGCGACGAATGTTTTCCACCGCCTCGACCAGCTGCTGGGATGTAAGATCGCCGCGCACCAGGAGAACGGCGGTCTCTGCGCCGGCTTCCTTCAAACGTCCGAGTTCGGCGATGGCGGCCTCTTCGGCGAGCGTCTGGCCGTTGACGCGCCAGCCCGCCGGGTCATCGACGCGGATCAGCACGTCCGGCGGATTGCCGGCAGCGGAACTCGAGGCCGGGCCACCGGAAATCTCGACCTTTGCGAAGCGGGTGAAGGTCGAACTCAGCATGAAGAAAAGCAGCAGAAGGAAGATCACATCGATCAGCGATGTCAGCGAAAGGGGCCTTCTCTTCCTGATTGCAGCCGCATCAATGCGCATAGCTCTCACCTGTCACAAGCCGTGGCGCGCCGGCATCTGCCGACGTTGCCTGTTCTTCCGCTTTTTCGATTGATGCGTGGGACAGCACGGTTGCGGTCATGGTCTCGATGGCGACGCGCTCGTTTTCGATGCGTGTCTCGAACCAGGTAAGAAGAAGCGAAACCGGCATGGCGACAGCGAGGCCGCAGGCGGTGGTCAGCAAGGCCACCCAGATGCCGCCAGCAAGCAGCGACGGATCCACAGAGTTCCCTGCCTCCTGAAGTCTTTGAAAGGCTTCGATCATGCCGAGAACGGTGCCGAACAGGCCAAGCAGAGGCGCGACCTGGGCGATCGCGTCCAGCGCACGGAACCCCCGTTGCAGATCATGCAGACGACCAAGAGCCAGGCGGCTGATTTCGTCTTCGATCGCGCCTTTGTCCGCTTTTGCTGCGGCGAGCCGCATGGTGGTGGCGAGTGTTTCTTCCAACGGAGAACGGGCATTGGCGAGCATGGAGCGCGCTTCGCCCTGATTGTGGTGGAACCAGGCATGAAGTGCGCGGTTGGAACGCCCATGCCGTCCCACGCGCTCGCGCTGAAACTGCATGAATTTCAAAAGGATCAGCGCCACGGCAAAGACAGACAGCACGAGCAGGATTGCTACGACCGGGCCGCCGAGCTGGAGAAAGGAGCCTATTGAAGAGATGAGGCCATCGAACATTGGGGCATTCCTGTCGGGTTTGATTTCCAAAGATTACTTGCCGAACGTGACCGCGCCGCGGCTGGTTGCCTCCAGCCGCGCGATACAGTCTTCAGGCTCTATTCCCTCGCCTTCGCAGGCCGAGGCATCGTTGATGAGGACCCGGCCGATCTCATCGCAACTTGCGTCGACCAGATCGAAGCGGCGTACCTTGGTTTTCTCGTTGGGCAGGTCCTGAAAGTCGAGAACCAACAGGCGGTCCACGAGCCCTTCCTTGGTGAAAAGGGCGATCTCGTAGGCTGCCTTGGCGATGTCCTTACCTGTGGCATTCTTGACCACGAATGCGATGCGGCAGCCTTTTTCGCTTTTCTGAAGAGCATTGAGCTCGAGCTTGATCGAATGCTCCACGGCAGAAAGCTCCTGCGCCGTCCCCGGCACGATCAAAGCCAGCGTACCGGCCATCGCCGCCAGAACACGGGCGGCGATGGGCGCATGGGCCAGAAGCGGTAATCGAGATGGCATCTTATCCTCCAAAACGCACGGTTGCACCGAGCTTTACGGTCAGGCCTGGCTGTGCATGAATACCGTCGGAGATGTCGGCGATCGGCAGCACGTACCGCTTATCGAAAAGGTTGTCGACGCGGAAATCAAACCGGAGATTCTCGTTGGGCTGATAATTGGCGTAGAGATTCACCAGGGTGTAGTCCTCTGCGAAGGTCGACCCGCTGGGTGCCTTGTTGAACTGGACTTCACCACCTAGGGTCAGACGGCGTTCGAGGAAACGCATGCCGCCATCCAGCGTCAGGCTGGCCGAGGGGATGGTCGTAAGGTCCGAGCGCACGCCGTCCCGGTCAACTTGGTGGCCGTCAATAACCGAAATCCCAAGGCCCGCAAAGTAGCGCCCAGCATCGTAGCGGCTTTCGAGCTCGAACCCCTGAATCTCTGCCGCATAGACGTTCTGATATTGCGCGCACATCGTGTGCCCGAGACTGGCACACTCACTGCCCGGAATGGCCGGGAAGGTGGGGATCGTGATGTAGTCGTCGACATCGTTGTGGAAATACGCTGCCTTGATCCGAAGCGTGTCCTCGGCATTGAAGAGGCCGTCAGCCTTGTAGTTCACACCGGCTTCCCAGGTCTTTCCGGTTTCGGGTTTGAGGTCCGGGTTCGGCAGGAACGCGAAGCTGAAGCCGGGGAAGGAATGGCCGCCGGTGATATAGGCTTCCGACGTGTTGGGCGCCCGATAGCCTTCGGAGTAGGAACCGTAGATCTGAAGGCCGGACAGGAGCCCTTCGTTGAAGGGAGAAACGCCCACGCTGAGACGAGGTGAGAAACGATCGCCTGAACTCTTTTCGGAAGCTTCAAGCTCGTAGGAATCGTATCTCACGCCAGCGACAACTTCCAGCCAATCATAGGAAAGCTTGTCCTGAACATAGGCACCCCAGACGCGGCGTGTGCCGGTCGGGTTGTAGCTGTCCGATCCCCCGGATGCTGCAGTGGAGGCGAAGTCATCATAGACCCAGTCTCCACCAACGGTCAGTTCATGGGCGATCATGCCCGTGTCGAAACGGGACGTGTTCCAGATGTCGAAACTGGTGGTTCGCAGGTCGTAGCCGGATGTGCCGGGGCGAGAACCCGTATCCGTCTGGGTCAGATCTATATTGTTTACGGCGGCCTTGATGTTGAGGTTCAGCCACTTCTCTTCGGCGTCCGAGAGCTTGAATTCTCCCGTGAAGGTGTCGCTGTCGAGCCGGTAGTCCCGCGTATCTGTTGAGGACCAGTCATCGCCAGAGCCGGTCCAGCCCAGCGTCAATTCGCTGTTCTCGCTCGGTTTGATGGTTCCCTTCAGGTGGCCACTCAGCACATCAAAGCCTGAACTGTCGACGCGCGTGCCGTCGCCATCCTTGTAGTCGCCATAATCGCGCCAAACGATGTTGCCGAGAATGGAGGCGGCTTCGTTGAAGCGATAGGCGCCGATCGCGCTGGTGGTCCAACCGGAACCATTGGATTCATAGCGACCGGTGAGTGACAATGCGTAGTTCTCGTCGTCACGCAGGAAGTCATCCGGTTTCTTGGTCTCGAAATAGACAACGCCGCCAATCGCACCCGATCCGAATGTGTTTGCACTCGGGCCGCGAATGACGTCCACCTGCTGGACCAGCATCGGGTCGAGCCAGAACATACGGGAGACATCATGGCCGGCCTTGTGGAAATTCTGACGGGCTCCATCCACGATCACGGAGACGCGGCCGGCATCCTGAAGCCCGCGGATGTTGATATTGCTCACTGCCGGGCGTCCATCCGAGTAGACCTTGATTCCCGGAACGCCGAAAAAGATGTCATTGGCGCTGGTGGCCATACGGCGCTCCAGTTCCTCGCCGCTGATCTGACTGACCGAAGCCATTGCTTCAAGGGCGCTTTCTCCGGTCCGGCTCACCACCGTTATACGGTCGAGAAGCGTAACGTCGCCTGAAGGTTCTGACATGACGATTGGCGCTTCCTGCGCCATCGCGGTCATCGATAGCGCTAATGTCGCGATCGACGTACCGCACAGCAAACCAAATGTCGTGTGTCGCGTGTAGTTCCGCATACTCCAAATTCTCCAGCAATCAAACACAGCTATTGGCCGGCTGGCGCTGGCTTGCCGACGATGATCCGGCCAGGAAATTTATCTTGATAATTTCACTCCGGTATTGCGGTGGCTATAAAATATGATAATAAAAGTCAAGAAAGCGAATGACAGAAAACATGCTGTCGATGTGAGCCCAAGCCAGTGAATTGGCCAGTGACTTGAAAATGGAGGTTCTTTCCAATGAAGACCTATTTGTCGATCGACCCGCACGGACAGGCAGACATACAGCATCTGGCCGTCAGGCAAGGCGGCGTTACGCCTGATCGGACGATTTCGAGCACGGATCTGTTCGGTGGTCGTCGCGAGATCGGGATCGAGCATCATGGCGCGTATTACCGCCTGAAAATCACCCGTCAGGGAAAGCTGATTCTCAACAAATAGGTTTGTGGAATGAATGTTCAGACAAGACGCACGCCTGAAGCGATCAGGCGTGCCCGTGATGAAAACCCGAAAATGCGCGAGCGCGACCTGGCGGCAATGCTGGGCATTTCGGAAGCAGAATTGCTCGCCGCATATGTGGGGCATGGCGTGACCCGCATCGAGCCGCGCGTCGCTGATCTTCTTCCGGCGCTTGAAAGCGTGGGTGAGGTCATGGCCCTGACCCGCAATGAGAGCGCCGTTCATGAGAAGGTCGGGGTCTACGAGAAAATCACGGTGGGCGCGCAGCATGCTCTTGTTCTGGGGCGCGACATCGATCTGCGAGTGTTTCCCTCTCGCTGGGCGATTGGCTTTGCGCTGGAAAAGCACGATGGCGACGGTGTGCGGCGCAGTCTGCAGTTCTTCGATAAGTCCGGAGATGCCGTGCACAAGGTGCATTTGAGGCCAAGCTCGAATCTGTATGCGTACCAGAAACTGGTCGAAGATCTTCTTCATCCCGATCAGCAGGCTCCGCTCGATCTCCAGGCTGGGGAGACCGACGAGGAAACCGGCAACGAGGAACTGCCGGCGGCCGATGACCTGCGCGAACGCTGGAGTGCGATGACGGACGTGCATCAGCTTTTCAACATTCTGCGCAAGCTGAACCTCACGCGCCATCAGGCCGTCCACCTGATCGGCGAGGACTACGCCTGGCGGCTGCAGGAGGATGCACTGACGCAGATGCTGTATCAGGCGGTCGACGAAGCTGTGCCGATCATGTGCTTCGTCGGCAGCAGCGGGTGCATCCAGATCCATACCGGCACGATCGAGACGGTGAAGCCGATGGGGCCATGGATCAACATTCTTGATCCGGGTTTCAACCTCCATCTGCGGACGGACCACGTGAAGGAACTGTGGGCCGTGCGCAAGCCAACCAAGGATGGCCATGTCACCTCCATGGAGGCCTATAGCGCCGGAGGTCAGCTGATCGCCCAGTTCTTCGGAGAGCGACTGGAGGGGCATGCAGAGCGGACCGACTGGCGTTCCATGGTCGAGGGCTTGCCGCGACTGGAAAGCCGGCAGGTGGCCTGACGCTTTCACGGCAGGGGGCGCTCTTCGGCGCCCAGGTCAACGAAAACACATGTCTGGATCGTCCGGGTGCCGGACGATGGCCAAGGATGCAGGGAGATTGTCGGATGACGTGTGAAGCGTTCGGATCGATGACGCGCAGGGTGGTGGCGCGATTGTTCGTGGGGTTGGTTGCGTCCTTGGGTGCCGCGCTTGGCCCCGTCACCGCGCAGGAGGCCGCGCAATCCTTTCCTGACGCCTCCAAGCTGGTGACAATTGGCGGTGCCATCACCGAGATCGTTTACAGCCTTGGTGAGGAAAGCCGGCTCGTCGCACGTGACACGACGAGCACCTTCCCGCCGGAGGCCGAGGACCTGCCCGATATCGGCTATATGCGCGCACTTTCGCCTGAAGGTGTGCTCTCAGTCGGGCCAAGCGCAATTCTGGCGATGGAAGGAAGTGGTCCCGTAGAGACGATGGATGCACTCAAGGCATCGCGTGTGTCGGTCGTCACAGTGCCTGAGGGCTTTGATCGCGAGGCGATCCTGCGCAAGATTCGCGTCGTTGGAGCGGCGTTGAACGTGGAATCAAAAGCTGACGCACTAGCGCGGGAGGTCGAAGCGGAGCTCGACGCTGCCGAGGCTGAGGCGCGAATGCAAGTCGATGGAAAACGTGTGCTCTTCGTGCTCAGCATGCAGGGCGGTCGGGTCATGGCGGCAGGCAAGAACACGGCTGCCGACGGGATCATCCGCATGGCGGGGGCGGAGAACGCAATGGACGGGTTCTCCGGCTACCGCCAGGTTTCGGCGGAGGCAGTGATTTCGGCGGCGCCTGACGTTGTCCTGATGATGACCCGGGGGGGGCCAGATCAACTTTCCCCTGACGATGTTCTTACTCATCCTGCGATAGCCACCACGCCAGCGGGAGAAGCTGGTGCGCTGGTGCGAATGGACGGATCCTACCTGCTGGGTTTTGGGCCGCGAACGGCAGGAGCGGTGCGGGACCTTGCCAGCGCACTGACGGGCGCGGAAACGGTGACCGATTGAAATGGCTTTAGGTGACAATGTCGCATCCGCGCCAGAATGGCGCCTGCGGGCCGAGGTTGACGGAGACCGTTCGGCCCGCGCGCGTGCGGTCATTTTGGGGCTTGTCCTG
Organism: Nitratireductor kimnyeongensis; assembly: GCF_019891395.1. Classification (NCBI taxonomy): domain Bacteria; kingdom Pseudomonadati; phylum Pseudomonadota; class Alphaproteobacteria; order Hyphomicrobiales; family Phyllobacteriaceae; genus Nitratireductor; species Nitratireductor kimnyeongensis. The sequence continues at coordinate 3,510,346 of NZ_CP078143.1, forward strand.
CTTTATCTTTTCCTGTTTCTGACCAGCCTCGGTTCGGGCGCATCCGATACATCGTTCTGGAGCGTGTTTTCTGGATGGCTGGGCGGAGGGGCGGATAGCCTTCCGCTGCGCGACCGCGTGGTGATCTGGGATATCCGTCTGCCGCGCGTGGTTCTGGGAAGCCTGATCGGCGCCTCGCTGGCCGTGTCCGGCGCAGTCATGCAGGGCCTGTTTCGCAATCCATTGGCCGATCCGGGCATCGTCGGTGTAGGCTCCGGTGCGGGGCTTGGCGCGATAACCGTAATCGTTCTTGGCAACACGGTGCTGGCACCGGTGATTGGCATTTTCGGAATCTACGCACTTCCGCTTGCCGCGTTCTTCGGCGGGGTCGTGTCAACGCTGCTTCTTTATCGGGTTGCGACGCGCCGTGGCCAGACCTCGATTGCCACCATGCTTTTGGCGGGTATCGCGCTCGGCGCCTTGGCCGGTGCCCTATCGGGCATCCTTGTCTATCTCGCTGACGACCAGGAATTGCGAGACCTGACCTTCTGGGGGCTCGGCTCGCTGGCGGGCGCAAGCTGGGCAAAAATATGGGCGTCCGGACCGATCATCCTCGCAGCTCTGGCGGCTGCGCCGTTTCTGGCGCGTGGCCTCGATGCCATGGTTTTGGGTGAGGCGACGGCGAACCATCTTGGCGTGCGCGTCCAACGGGTGAAGAACTGCGCTGTCTTGACGGTTGCGGCAGCCACAGGCGCCTCCGTTGCAGTGGCAGGCGGCATCGGGTTCGTGGGGATCGTCGTGCCGCATCTCCTGCGCCTGACCATCGGTCCCGAACATCGCTACCTGTTGCCGGCCTCGGCGCTTTTGGGAGCCTGCCTTCTTCTGTTGGCTGACGCGGCAAGCCGCATGGTTGTCGCACCCGCCGAACTGCCGATCGGCATTGTCACCGCAACGCTCGGTGCGCCATTTTTTCTATGGATATTGCTTCGCCAGAGGGGGCTTCTTGATCTGTAATGGCGATCGATATCGATAATCTTTCAGTGTGGCTCGGCCGCACACAGGTTGTTCGCAATGTAAGCCTGTCGGTCAAACCGGGAGCCGTTACCGCTATTGTCGGCCCCAACGGGTCGGGCAAAACCACGTTATTGAGGGCGGTGTCCGGCGATCTGCCGTTTCGAGGCGATGTGCGGATAAACGGCGAGACCTTGCAGGACATGCAGCCATGGCACGCCGCCGCGCATCGGGCCGTGCTGCCTCAGGCAAGTTCGCTGTCATTCCCCTATACGGTGCGCGAGGTGGTGAAGCTTGGCCTCCTGGGCGGTCGCTCCGGAGCCAGTCCGGCGGAAGAAAAGCGGTTGCCGGAAAAGGCGCTCGAACGTGTGGACCTGGCGGGGTTTGCCGGGCGGTTTTATCAAGAGCTTTCTGGCGGTGAACAACAGCGTGTCCAACTCGCGCGCGTCCTGTGCCAGGTCTGGAAGCCGGTGCTCGACGGCCAACCACGCTATCTTCTGCTCGATGAGCCGGTTTCAAGCCTTGATATCAAACATCAGCTGATCATCATGGGCATCGCCGAACAGTTCGCCGCCTCCGGCGGTGGTGTGCTTGCGGTTCTGCACGACCTTAATCTCACGGCGCGCTTTGCCGATCAGGTGGCCATGATGCATCGCGGAACGCTTGTCGCTTCCGGTGCGCCGAACGAGGTGTTCAACGACGAACTCGTTTCCGATGTCTTTGATTGCCGGATTCAGGTGGGTGTTCCGCCTGCCGAGAATCGGCCCTATGTGTTGCCGCAATCCGCCCAGATCACATTCAAATCGTCATTCTGACGAAGAATGATGATTGTGGAGGGCAACCCCTCCTAAATCAACGTGCGGTAGCACGTTCGGGTAAATCATCGAGGCCAAGTCGTAATCGCATATCCGGTCTGGCGACCGCGAGATCGCTGATCGTGTAGCCGGCCAGTACTTCGAAAAAGGCGTTCAGAGCCTTGCGCAGCGCTTCATTCAGGCCGCAGCTTTCAACCAGCGGGCAATCGGTTTCGTCATTCTCGAAACACTCTGCCATTGCGAAATTGTCTTCGGTGACCCGAACCACGTCGAACAGCGTGATTTCCTCGGCGGGTTTTGCCAGACGAACACCGCCATGGCGTCCGCGAACAGTCTCGACAAAGCCGTTCTCGACAAGTGGCTGCAGGATCTTGAACAGGAAAAGGTCGGACAGGGAGTATGCTTCGGCAATGTCGGAGATGCGGCTGAGCTTGCCTTCATTGGCAGCGCAATACATCAAAATCCGGATTGCATAATTGGTTTGTCGCGTCAGGCGCATAACAGTCCTCTCACATATCGTTCCCGCAATATGGCTTATTGTTTAGAATAATTCCAGAGTGAGTCTGGTGAAATCTGATAAAATTAATCAACTTTATAGTGATCGAAGCTCCCGCCGAGATTTCTGGTGTGAGCGCGCCTGCCTTGTTATTCGTGTTGCGATGCACAATATTCGGTCGTTTGCGGCAATCGGTCGAGGGTGAAGCCAGCGTAGGAGCTTTCTCCCAGCGACCGTAGGCACTGGCAGAAGAATGATTTCAGAAAGGCGAAGTCCATGAACGCGCATGTGTTGGAAGCAGAGATCGGCGGGGGTCCCATGGTCTCCGACTGGGTGGTCGTGGATCAGTCCATGATCGACCGTTTTGCTGACTGCACCAATGATCACCAGTGGATCCATGTGGATCGGGAGCGCACGGAGCGGGAAAGCCCTTTCGGCAAGCCCGTGGCGCACGGGTTTCTCACGCTGTCGCTCTTATCGAGCTTGTCTTACGAGTGCGGCGCATGGCCGGTGCATCTCGGCACCATCATCAATTACGGGCTCGACAAGCTGCGCTTTCTGTCACCCGTCAAGGCGGGCAGCCGGGTGCGTCTGCGCACGACGCTGAAGAGCGTGGATGAAAAAGCGCCGGGCCGGTATCTCGTTCGTCATCATGGCGAGGTGGAGATCGAGGGTGAGGAAACGCCAGCCCTCGTCGCCGAAACGATCATCATGCTTATTCTCGAAGAAAAGGCCGCCTGAGCGGCCCATTCTCTAAATCCTATTCGGCGTCGGGCTGATTCATGGGAGCGGCTTGCTGGAATGGCTCCAGCGCCATGCAGGCATCGTTGATGCGCTGGATGGTGGGGTAGGGCGTCATGTCAACGGCGAAGCGCTTGTTGTTGGTGACCTGTCCGACCAGGCATATGTCGGCCATGCCCGGCGTGTCACCATGACAGAACCTGCCGGTCTCGGCGCTTTCGGCCAGCATCTTCTCCAGCGGCTCGAATGTCGCGTTCACCCAGTGGCGGAACCAGGAGCCGATGTCCCCATCGTCTGCGCCATAGCGCTCTCTCAATGCGTTCAGAATGCGCAGATTGTTCACGGGATGAATATCGCAGGCGATCATTTGAGAAAGCATGCGCACCCGTGCGCGCCCGGACGGATCTGAGGGCAGGAGCGGGGGCTCCGGCACCATCTCGTCGAGAAATTCCATGATGGCCATGGATTGCGCGATCATCGCGCCGTCGCTCCACACGAGTGCGGGCACGAGGCCCTGGGGATTGACCGAGAGATAGGCTTCGCCGTGATGTTCACCATGCCGCAGATGATGGGCGGTATAGCGATAATCGATGTCCTTCATCGCAAGCGCGATGCGCACCCGGTAGGAGGTGGAGGACCGGAAATAGCTGTGCAGGATGATCTCGCTCATCTCACGCCTCGCCGATGGTGATGGCGATCTCACCGATACCGTCGACGCCGCCTTCGAGCTGATCTCCCGGCTGGATAGCACCGACGCCGGCAGGCGTTCCGGTGTAGATTAGATCACCGGCCTTCAGTTCCATGGCCTGGCTGCACAGTGCAATCACATCGGCGACCGGCCAGATCAGCTCGTCGAGATTGCCTTCCTGCCGGATCTCGCCATTGACCGCAAGCCACACGCGGCCCTCGGATGGGTGGCCGATCTCGGAGACTGGCGCGATGGGACCGCAGGGGGACGAGCGGTCGAACGCCTTGCCCCAGTCCCATGGCCGGCCTTTTTTCTTGGCTTCTCCCTGAAGATCACGGCGTGTGAGATCGAGGCCGACAGCATAGCCGTAGACGTGGTCGAGCGAATTGGCCGGATCAATGTCGCTGCCGCCTTTGCCGATGGCGACGACCATTTCGATCTCATGGTGAAGATCTCTTGTCAGGCTGGGATAGGGAACGACCGTTTCGGAATCGACCACCGCGTCAGCGGGTTTGGTGAAGAAGAAGGGCGGCTCGCGGTCCGGCTCATGGCCCATTTCCCGGGCATGGGCGGCATAGTTGCGCCCCACGCAGAAGATGCGCCGCACGGGAAAGCGTGCCTCGGTGCCTGCAATGGCAACGGAAGGCTGGCTGGCGGGCGGAAAAACGAAATCGGCCATGAAATTCTCCCAGGTGACTGCGAAGAAGAGATGGCCGAATTGACGCTCCGGGGCAAGGCCCCGAAGCGCCAGAGTCTAGGGTCAGGACCTACTAATATGGCCACAATGGCGTTCGATAGACCAAGAGATGCAAGGAAAAGCCCGCAGAGCGGGGCCTTTCCCCGGTAAAGGGGGTGACGCGGCAGGCCGCCGGTCTATCGAGCGTCCTTCGGATCGGCCTGATCAGCACGGGCTACTTTGTCACAAGGCCTTGAAAGACATGAAGTCTACCTGCGGCCTTGCTTCGCTTATCCGCACAGATCAGGCCGACCATTGCGGCCATATTAGTAGGTCCTGACCCTCGAGATCAGCCCTTGAAGACGCTCTTCACGGCTTGGGCGGTGGCATCGACGATCGTGTCTGCCTCTTCGCGCGTCAGGCAGAGGGGGGGCGCGAAGCCCAGAATGTCGCCCTGCGGCATGGCGCGGCCGATGACGCCCTGTTCAAGAAGGGCTGCGGCCATCTGCGGGCCAATCTTGTCGGACGCGTCGAAGAACTGGCGGCTCTCACGCTCCTTCACGAACTCGACGGCGCACAGCAGGCCTTCGCCGCGCACTTCGCCGACATGGGCATGGTCGCCGATGGCGTCACGCATGGCGTTGACGAAATATGCGCCCGTCTCGCCGGCGTTCTTGACGAGGCCGAGCTTGTCGACCAGTTCGAGATTGGCAATGCCGGCAGCCGCACCGATGGGATGGGCCGAATAGGTCCAGCCATGGCCGATGGGGCCGTTTTCATCCGTGCCGCGCTCGAGCACGTCCCACATCTTCTTGCCAACGATGGAGCCGGAAAGCGGCGCATAGGCAGAGGTGAGGCCCTTGGCGATGGTGATGAGGTCGGGTTCCATGTCGTAGTGAATGGAGCCGAACATGGAGCCGAGGCGACCAAAGCCGGTCACCACCTCGTCTGCGACGAGCAGGATGTCGTGCTTACGCAGAACCTTCTGGATCGCGACCCAGTATCCGGCCGGTGGCGGCACGATGCCGCCCGTGCCAAGCACAGGCTCACCGATGAAGGCGGCGATCGTGTCCGCGCCTTCGCGCTCGATCAGCGCTTCGAGTTCGGCCACGCAATGGGCGGTGAACTGCTCCTCGCTCATGGCGAGGTCGGGGCGGCGATAGTAATAGGGCGCTTCGGTGTGGACCACCTGGGCAAGCGGCAGGTCGAACTTTTTGTGGAACAGCTCAAGCCCGGTGAGCGAGCCCGTCATCAGGCCGGAGCCATGATAACCGCGCCAGCGCGAGATGATCTTTTTCTTCTCGGGGCGGCCGAGAATGTTGTTGTAGTACCAGATCAGCTTGACGTTGGTTTCGTTGGCGTCGGAACCACCAAGGCCGAAATAGACCTTGGACATGTTTTCCGGTGCACGGTCGACGATCATCTTGGCAAGCTTGATGGAGGCCTCCGTGCCATGGCCCACATAGGCGTGGTAATAGGCAAGCTCCTTGGCCTGCTCGGCAATGGCGTCTGCAATTTCGGTGCGGCCATAGCCGACATTGACGCAATAAAGGCCGGCAAAGGCATCGAGCAGCTTCTTGCCGTCACGGTCCTCGATATAGACGCCTTTGCCGCCGGTCACGATGCGGTTTGCGCTTTCGCCGCGCGCATGCTGGGCCAGATGGGTCGAGGGATGGAAGAAGGCCTCGCGGTCCCACTGGTCGAGTTGGTCGTTCTTCAACAGCATGTCGCTCTCCTGTTCGTCTTGAATTTTGTGTCTTTCAGCGCCGCTCAACCGATGTTGCGGCAGACATATTTGATGTTGGTGAAGGCTTCCAGCCCGTGGCGGGAGCCCTCGCGCTCAAGGCCGGCCTGCTTGACCCCGCCAAAGGGGATGGGCGCGCCGGTGATCTTGGTGCGGTTCACGGCGACCATGCCGAATTCGAGACCGCGTGACAGGCGGGCGATGCGGTCCGGGTCCCGCGTGTGCAGATAGGCGGCGAGGCCGGTTTCGGTGTCGTTTGCCCTTTCGAGTACGTCAGCTTCGTCGTCGAAGGGGGTGAAGGCGGCAATCGGCCCAAATGTCTCTTCGCGGAAGATGAGTGCCGTTTCGGGCACATCGGCCAGAACCGTGGGTTGGAAAAAGGTGGGGCCGTGCCGCGACACGTTTCCGCCTGTTACGAGCCGCGCACCTTTTTCAAGCGCATCGGCGACCTGTTCTTTCTGCTTCGCGACCGCGCGCTTATGGATGAGCGGGCCGATATCGGGATCGGTGAGGCCGTTCCCGACCGTCAGTTCCTCGACCTTGCGGGCAAAGGCTGCGACGAAGGCGTCATAGATGGAGCGCTCGATATAGAAGCGGTTGGCGGCAAGGCAGTCCTGCCCGGACGTAGCGAACTTGGCCGAAAGGGCGCTCTCGACCGCGTGGTCGAGGTCGCAATCGGCATAGGCGATGAAGGGCGCATGGCCGCCAAGTTCCATGACAAGGCGTTTCACGGTCGGTGCGGACTGTGCGTAGAGCAGGCGGCCGATCTCGGTGGAGCCGGTAAATGAGACGGCGCGCACACGGGTTGAGGCGGTCATCGCACCGACCACTTCGGCGGCCTTGCCGGTGAGCACGTTGAAGACGCCAGCCGGCACGCCGGCGCGCTCGGCAAGTTCTGCAAGGGCGAGTGCGGAGAAGGGCGTCTCGGATGACGGGTGTGCGACCACGGTGCAACCGGCAGCAAGGGCGGCTGCCGCCTTGCGGGTGAGCATGGCGGAGGGGAAGTTCCACGGCGTGACGAGCGCTGCGACACCCACCGGCTCGCGCGAAACCTGCATGTCCGCGCCCGGTAGGTGCGAAGCGACGCTCTCGACCGAAACGCGCTTGGCTTCCTCGGCGTAGAAGGAGACGAAGGAGGCGGCGTAGTCGATTTCACCGCGTGCCTCCGACAGGGGCTTGCCCTGTTCGAGAACCATGAGATGGGCGAGGTCCTCTTTTGCTGCGACGATCAGATCGTGCCAGCGCATGAGGATCTGCGCGCGCTCCTGCGGCAGAAGCGTGGCCCATGCCGGAAAGGCTGCGTGAGCCGCTTCAATGGTTTCATCAACCTGCTCTGCGGTGAGTGCCGGAACGCAGCCGAGCCGCGCGCCATCGGCCGGGTTGAAGACATCCACGACCGGGTCGCCGGGGGCGGCGATCCAGTGGCCGTTCGCATAGGCGTATTCGCGGAAAAGACGCGGATCGGCGAGGTCGGAAAGGGCGGTTTTCTGAAGAGCTGCAATAGCGGACATCGGCTCACTCCCAAGCGGATTTCCAGTTTATGGATCGACTGGGATTATGCCGTTCGGGCCACCAAATTTTCTGACGATCTTGGCAGGGCGCACCAAGGTTTCTTCTGAACTTCGTGGCCTGCGCCCACTATTCCTTCTGCGCCGTCTCGTCGGTGTTCACCAGAACGCCGAGCGGAAACGCGCCCGGCTGTTTCACCGGCTTGGTGACGATGTAGGTGAAATAGCGCGCAAGACCCACATTCATCTCAAGAAGCCGGTCGACCAGCCGCTGATAGGTGTCGATATCGCGGGCGATGATCTGCAGGATATAGTCGAAACCGCCGCCGACGGCCCAGCAGCCAGTAATTTCTTCGATGTCCTGCACGCTGCGCTCGAATCGCTGAAAATCTTCCGCGCGGTGGCCAGAAAGCTCCGCGGCCATGAAAACGGCGATGTGCGGGGCGAGCTTCGCCAGCGCCACTTCGGCGCGGTAGCCGGTGATGATGCCCGCCTTTTCGAGGCGTTTCAGCCGCTCCCAGCAGGGGGCAGGCGTGAGGTTCACGCGTTCGGCCAGCGCCGCCTTGGAGATGCGGCCTTCCCTTTGAAGGATACCGAGAATCTTGAGATCGCGATCGTCGAGCTTGAGCATGGTCAGCTCTGGATCGTCGTCCCGGCCCCCGCTGTCAAGACCCGCGCGTGCGCAAAGGTGGCGATGGCCGTGTCCTGCGCGCCCGTTCCGGTGAGATCGCATATGGTGATCTGGTCATCGCTGGTGCGGCTGGTTCTGGCGCCAGAAACGATGTCTCCGAGTTCGGGTGGCGTACCGCCATGCCATACGCCGGCGCGGATGGCGGCTGCCAGTTCACCGAGTTTTTCGCACTGGCTCACGCGGTCGGCGACATAGAGATCGGCGCGGGCAAGGGCTTTTGGCTCGATCTCGTTCTTGCCTTCCTGATCGGAGCCCATGGCGGTGATGTGGAGGCCCGGATGCAGCCAGTCGGCCTTGAGAACAGGTTCTCGGGCCGGCGTGGTGGTGACAACAAGCTGGCTTTCGGCGACGAGGCGGGCCGGGTCCGTTTCAGCTCTCACGTCGATGCCAAGGCTCTCGGCCAGTTCGGCGGCGCAGGCCTCTGCCTTATCCGCATCGCGTCCCCAGACGAGAAGGCGGGAGAAGGGGCGCACCTGATGCGCGGCGATCATTTGCAGGCGGGCCTGAACGCCGGTTCCCATGACGCCGGCGGTCTCGACCGTCGACGGTGCCAGGTGGCGGGCTGCGACCGCGCCGGCGGCGGCCGTGCGCACATCGGTCAGGAATCCGTTGTCGAGAAGTAGCGCTTCCACAAGCCCGGTTTTTGCCGAGAACAGGATCATCAGGCCGTTGAGGCTCGGCAGGCCGATTTTCGGATTGTCGAAAAAACCGGGGCTGACCTTGATGGCGAACCCGTCAAAGCCGGGAATATAGGCCGTCTTCACATCCACCTCGCCATGAACCTGCGGAATGTCCATGGAGAGGATGGGCGGCATGATGACGGAGCCCGAGGCAAGCGCGCGGAAGGCTTCTTCCACCACGTCGATGGCTTCGAGGTCGAGCCGAACGGCCTTGCGCAGATCGGTTTCGGTCAAGACAAGAATATCATGCGGCATGGGGCGCTCCCTTGATGATCGTGTCGCCGAGCGCGATGTCGCGGCCACAGACAATGTCGGTGAAGACCCGCATGTCGACATTGCGGCCGGTGATGAGCGTGGCGGTGGGGCCGATGCTTTTGGAGACCTTGCCGGCCATCAGGGCGGCGGCACCGACCGCGCTTGCCCCTTCGCACACCAGCCGATCTTCGAAGTAATGCGCCTGCATGGCGCGATAAATCTCTTCTTCAGAGACAAGCACGACATCATCGAGATGATTACGGCACAGTTCGAAGGAATGGTGGTTTTCGAGCCCGATGCCGCCGCCGAGCGAATCGGCAAGGCTTGCCACTTCGGTGACAGCGGTGGGTTTTCCCGCTGCGAGCGAGGCGTGCATGGCTGCACCCCGCTCCATGGTTATGCCTATGACGCGGATGGAAGGTTTGATCGTCTTCAGCGCGAAGGCGATGCCGCCGGCGAGCCCGCCGCCCGAAAGCGGGATAAGCACGGTCTCAAGATCCGGCCTCTGTTCCAGAAGTTCAAGTCCGATCGTGCCCTGGCCAGCGATCACGGCCAGATCGTCAAAGGGCGAGATTTCGCAAAAACCCTCTTCATCGACGAGGCGGCGGCTTTCGACCTGCGCTTCATCCTGGCTCGCGCCGATGATGCGGGCCTCGGCCCCGAGCGCCCTGATGCCGGCGATTTTCGCCTCCGGCACGAGATTAGACATGCAGATGACGGCGCGCAGGCCGCGGGCGCGAGCGGCATAGGCGACGGCGCGCCCATGATTGCCGGTCGAGCAGCAGGCGACCCCGGTGGCATCGTCCGGCAGGGCGAGCACAGCATTGGCGGCTCCGCGCAGCTTGAACGCGCCGCTGGCCTGACCGATTTCCAGCTTGAGAAGGACATCGTCACCGGTAAGCCGGCTGAGAAAAGGAGATGGCGGGAGAGGCGTGTCGAGCGTGGCAGTGCCTTTGATGCGCAGGCGAGCGGCCAGAATGTCTGCCAGCGCGAGTGTGGCCCTGATGCTCATAAGAAACTCCCGAAGTGTATGCGAGGCAGTACGAGTGATTGAATTTGTACACAACAACAATTGAGCTGGATTAGAAACAACGACATTCAATGTCGTAATCGTGCGATTCCAGCGCTTCAAAATGTGATGATGGATTAGTTGTACACAAGGTTGCGAACACCTTTCCGGTGTACGGTTTCGCCGGGTGCGGAAACATCCGGCCTTACGTTTTTTGGAGGCCCCATGCCAGCAACCGAAATGCCCTTCAGCGCGCAGGAATATGCCGCTCGTCTCGACAAGACCCGCAACGCCATGGAGGCGCAGGGTATTGACGTCCTGTTCGTGGAAGATCCATCCAACATGGCCTGGCTGACGGGCTATGACGGGTGGTCGTTCTACGTTCATCAGGGGGTGATCGTCTTCAAGGATGCCGATCCGATCTGGTGGGGCCGGTCGATGGACGGGAACGGCGCCGTACGCACAGTCTATATGGATGACGACCGGGTGCTGCGCTATCCCGACCACTATGTGCAGGCCAACACGCTGCATCCGATGCAGCATCTGGCCGAAATTCTGCGTGCCCATGGCTTTGGCAACAAGCGGATCGGCGTGGAGCTGGAGAACTATTATTTTTCCGCCAAGGCTTATCTGGTCCTGAAGGAAGAACTGCCCAACGCCACCTTTGTGGACGCGACGGCACTGGTGAACTGGCAGCGGGCGGTGAAATCCGAAGAGGAAATCGTCTTCATGCGCCGTGCGGCGCGAATTTCGGAAAAGATGATCGACGGCATTGTCGAACGCATCGAGCCGGGCCTGAAGAAAAACGATCTGGTGGCCGAGATCTATGCCGACGCGATCCGCGGCGTCGATGATGACTGGGGCGAATATCCGGCCATCGTGCCGCTACTGCCGACGGGCTCCGATGCCGCCGCACCGCATCTGACCTGGGATGGGCGCCGCTTCGAGCAGGGGCACGCGACCTTCTTCGAGATCGCCGGCTGCTATCGCCGCTATCACGCTCCGCTATGCCGCACCGTGTTTCTCGGCACGCCGCCGCAGCACATGCTGGATGCGGAAAAGGCGCTGGTGGAAGGCATTGAGGCGGGGCTTGAGATCGCACGTCCGGGCAATCGCGCAGGCCAGATCGCCGATGCGCTCTATGGCGCGCTGGAGCGGGCCGGTATCACGCGGGACGGGCGCTGCGGTTATCCGATTGGCATTTCCTACCCGCCCGACTGGGGCGAGCGCACAATCTCGCTGCGCCGCGAGGACGAGACAATTCTGGAAGCGGGCATGACGTTCCATTTCATGCCGGGCCTGTGGATGGCCGACTGGGGGCTGGAAATCACTGAAAGCATCCTGATCACGGAAGATGGCCCGGCCGAGGCGCTCTGCCGCCGCCCGCGCGAACTGATCGTGAAGACCTGATCGATGCGATCCGAAACGCTGGAACACACGACGCGCATCCTGTCCGATCTGGTGGGGTTTCCCACCATTTCGGCAGACAGCAATCTGGAAATGATCGCCTATGCCAGCGAGCTTTTGAGCGCGCTCGGTGCAAGGCTTTCAATGACGCTCGACGACACCGGACACAAGGCAAACCTGTTCGCCACGCTTGGGCCGGAGGGGGATGGCGGCATCGTGCTTTCGGGCCATTCCGATGTGGTGCCGGTGGAAGGGCAGGACTGGGCGAGCGATCCGTTCGCCGTGCGTGAGGCCGATGGAAAGCTCTTTGGACGTGGCACATGCGACATGAAGGGCTTCATCGCCTGTACGCTTGCCATGGCGCCGCATTTTGCCGAACTGGATCTCAAGCGACCGCTCCATTTCGCCTTCACCTATGATGAGGAGGTGGGGTGTTTTGGCGCGCGCGCGCTGGTGGAAGAGCTGGAGAGAGCCGAAATCCGGCCCTCCGTCGCCATCATAGGCGAGCCGACCATGATGCGCATCATCGAAGGGCACAAGGGCTGCTTTGAATACACGACCGAGTTTCGCGGGCTCGCCGGCCATGCCTCTTCGCCTGAACGCGGCGTCAATGCGGTTGAATATGCGGTGCGCTATATTTCGCGGCTCATGGCGCTGGCCGAGGAGCTGAAGACGCGCGCGCACAAGGGCAACCGGTTCGATCCGCCCTGGACGACACTGCAGGTGGGCACGATTGCCGGTGGTGCGGCGCGCAACGTGATCGCCGACCACTGTTCCGTGGAATGGGAAATGCGTCCGGTGCGCAATGAGGATGCGGATTTCGTGAAAGACAGCATCCGCGCTTTTGTGGAAGCCGAGCTGAAACCGGCCATGCAGGCGGTGTTCGAGGGTGCCGACATCGTGACCCATGTGATCGGCGAGGTGGACGGACTGGAGCCGGTGAGTGAATCGGAGGCACGCCAGATCGTGTCGGAGCTGACCGGCCTCACCGAGGCGGAAGTGGTGGCGTTCGGCACGGAAGCGGGGCTCTTCCAGAAAGCCGGGATTTCCTCCGTCATCTGTGGGCCGGGCTCCATCGAACAGGCGCACAAGGCAGATGAGTTCGTCTCGCTGGAACAGCTCGATGAATGCCTTGGCATGCTTGAACGGCTGTGCAGGAAGGTGAGCTGACGGCGATGGAGCCAGAGCGATGACAGGCGACGCACGCGCGAGGTTTGAGCGGATCTACACGCTTTTGCGCGAACGCATCTGTCTGCTCGACTATCCGCCGGGCATGCGGTTGCGCGAAGAGGACCTCGCCGAGGAATTCGACACCAGCCGTACACCGATCCGCCGGGTTCTGGCGCGGCTTGAAGACGAAGGCTATCTGCGCTCTGTTCACGGCGTGGGCACCATCGTCACGGATATCGACATAGCCTCGCTGGAACAGGTCTACCGGCTGCGGGTAGAGCTTTCCGAATTGCTCGGCAAGCTCTCGCCAGTGCCACCTGATGAAGACGCCAAACGCGCCTTCGCTGCCATGAAGACGCGCTGCGAGGCTTTGGTCGGAACCCCAAGCCAGCGCGCCTTCGCGCAGCTCAACATGGATTTTTTCCATCTTTTGATGACGCTGACGGAAAACGAGCCGCTGCAGGAGTTTTCCGAGCGGCTCTATTATCAGACCACGCGGATCTGGCTGAAACGTGCGGCCGGCGAGGACGGCACGGAAGAAACGCTTGCCAGCGAGATCGGATTTTTCCTGCGCGAGGTTTCCGACATTGCCGCAGCCGTGGCCTGCGGGGCGCTGGAAAGCGTCGGGCAAATCCGCCGCGCCCATGTCGCCATGAGTTTTGCCCGGCTGAAGGCCAGGGCGGGAGAAGAGGCGGAGGCTGACCCGGTTTAGGAGGCCTCCTTTGCCAGCGCGCTCAGATCGGGCAGGTCGGTCGCGCCGCCAACCCGCATGACGGCTTCCGCCCCGCAGCGATTGCCAGCTGCAAGGCATTGTTCGAGCGACTTGCCGGAAAGCCAGGCATCGATAAAACCGGCATTGAACGCGTCTCCGGCTCCCGTGGAATCGATTACATTGACGGGCTGTGTCGGCATAGAGACGGTGGTTTCGGCGGTGATTGCAATGGAGCCTTCCGGCCCGCGCTTGACGATTGTAAGCGGTGCGGGCGGTTTCTTGCCGGGGGAAATGGCAAGCCGCTGCGCTTCGGTTTCATTCGGCAGGAATATGTCCACGGCTCCGATCAGCGCGGCGAGATCGTCGCGGGCAAGAACCGCATCGTCCCAGGAACAGTCGAGCGAGATGGAAAGCCCCGCACCGCGTGCCTGTTCGATCAGGAAAGGGGCTTCCACCAGCGTGGCGAGCTCGCCGATATGGAGATGGGCGAAGTCACCGCTGGCGATGGCTTGCGCAAATGTTTCCGGCACGGCGGGACCGGCGCGCCGGGTGAGGAAGGCGCGTTCGGTGCCCGAAGTCATGGCAACGGTGATCTGCGGATCGAGCGTGTCGGGCATGGGCTGCGAGGCCGAAAGATCGACGCCGCTTGCCTCAAGCTCTTTCATCAATGCGGCGGCGAACGGTCCGGAGGGGAGTGCGGAAGCCAGCGAGACCGGACGACCGAGGGCTGCGACATACGCAGCCGTGATGAACGCGCCGCCGCCCGGCTTGATCGACAGACCACCGGCGAAGACCTCTTCGCCAAGTGTCGGCATCTTCGGCAGTTCCGTGAAGATGAGATCGCAATAAAGGCGTCCCACGCTCAGGACGCGGCCCGACCGTCCGGCCCGCATCACGGAAGAGCCTCCCCGGATTTCGCGTCAAACAGATGCATTTCGCCGGCCTTTGCCGTGAGCTTGACCGTTTCGCCAGCCTTTGGCGGTTTGCGGCCCGATGCCTTTGCAATCACCTCATGACCATTGACACCGACATAGACGAGCGTGTCGGCACCGAGCGGCTCGACAATGTTGACCGTTCCCGAGAACAGCCCCTTACCGCCGGTGACAACGAGATCGTCTGGCCGGATGCCGAGGATCACGTCGGCCCCTTCCGAGGCGTTGCGTTCGGGCAGATCGATGCCAAGCCCATCGCCGAGTTTCACGCCCTTTCCGGCCCAATTGCCCGGCAGCATGTTCATGGATGGTGCGCCGATGAACTGGGCGACGAAGGTGTTTGCCGGCTTGTGATAGACCTCGAGCGGCGTGCCGACCTGCTGGATGTAGCCATCCTTCATGATCACGATCCGGTCGGCCATGGTCATGGCTTCCACCTGGTCGTGAGTCACGAAAATGATCGTGTTTCCAACGCGTTGGTGCAGCTTCTTGATTTCAAGCCGCATCTGCGTGCGCAGTTGGGCATCGAGATTGGAGAGCGGCTCGTCAAACAGGAAGACGGCCGGATCGCGCACCATGGCGCGGCCGATGGCGACGCGCTGGCGCTGCCCGCCCGACAGCTGGTTGGGGCGGCGCTCCAAGAGGTCGGTCATGCCAAGAATGGCGGCTACCTCATCGATGCGCCTGTCTTTGGCCTCCTTCGAAAGCTTGGACGTGCGCAGGCCGAAGCCAATGTTCTTGCGCACCGACATGTGCGGATAGATGGCGTAGTTCTGGAACACCATGGCGATGTCGCGCTCCTTGGGCTCCAGATTGTTGACGAGGCGCTCGCCGATGTGGATTTCGCCGCCGCTGATTTCCTCAAGGCCGGCGATCATGCGCAGGGTCGTGGACTTTCCGCAGCCAGACGGGCCGACGAAGACGACGAATTCACCATCGGCCACGTCGAGATCGATGCCGTGAAGCACCTCGACCTTGCCGTAAGATTTGACGAGATTGCGAAGGGACAAGGTGGCCAAGGGTCTACTCCTGCAAGAGAGCGCCGAAGGCGGCATCAAGCGCGGCTCCGGCTTTTTCGGCGCGGGCAAGGTCCGCTGCCTGTTGTTCTGAAAGGCGGGTGAGGGTCGCGCGATAGGATTGAAGCGCCTCGTTCATGGGTTTGGGTGCGGGGCCTCCGAAACGCTCGCGCACCGCAACGAAATGGCGCGCGCTGACGGCTTCGCCATAGGCTGCAGGGTCGAGTGTGCTGTCGCGGCCAGAAAGCTCATTGAAGGCCTTGGAGAAAGCCTGGAACCCTTTTCCGAGGGGTTTGCCATCGGCGATGACGGCGCGGGCCGTGGCGGCGGCGATCTCATGCGCCTGCCGGAAGGACAGGTTTTCGCGGCGCACCAGCGTATCGGCGAGTTCCGTCACGGTGATGCAGGCGGCGTCGATGTTTCTGGCCACGCGGTCACTATTGATGGAAACGGCGCTGATCAGGGCTGCCAGAAGGTCGAGCACGCGCGCGCCGCTCTGGAAGGCTGAATAGCCAGCCACTTGAACCTCGCCCTCGCTGTCATTCATGTCGGTGAAGGGCGTGTTGTGCATCGTGTTGATGACCGCATCGGCGCGCCCGCAGGTCATCGACGCGAGATGGCGCAGATGCTCGATGGGCACCGGATTGCGCTTTTGCGGCATGATGGACGAAATCTGCACGAGGCTGCCGGGCACATGAAGCTGTCCCACCTCGAAGGCCGACCAGAACTGCATGTCCTGAATGAGGCGCCCGAGATGGAGGAAGGTTAGCTTGATCGCGCTATAAAGGCCGGTGACATAGTCGACCGAGGCGATGCAGCCATAGGAATTGCGCAGCGGCTCGGAAAAGCCCAAAAGATCGGCCATGCGGGCGCGGTCGATGGGAAAGCCGCTGGTGGTGATGGCGGCAGCGCCCATCGGGCAATGGTCGATATTGGCGCGGGCCGCCTGAAGGCGCTCGATGTCGCGCAGAAGCACCTCGACGGCGGCCGACAGGTAGTGGCCGAAGGTCGAGGGCTGGGCCGGCTGACCGTGCGTATAGGCAACGATCAGCGTGTCGCGCTCGGCTTCAGCCTTGGCGATCAGGGCGGAGGCCAACGCATGCGCCTTGCCGATCAGCGTGTCGGCATGGTGCTTCAAGGTCAGCTTGAAAACCGTGTGGTCCATGTCATTGCGCGAACGGGCCGTGTGCAACATGCCGGCGAGGTCTGGACCAAGCCGCGTTTTGAGCTCCGCCTCGACGAGGAAGAAATAGTCTTCCACCTCGCCGGTATAGGTGAGGGCATCGACATCGACCGTTTCGTCAATGTCGGCGAGGGCTGCGGCGATGCGGGCGGCATCGTCGTGGGAAAGGATGCCGGTCTCCGTCAGCATCACCAGATGCGCCCGGTTGATGGCGCGGAACGCGCCGACATAATTGGCCTTCACGCCTTCAAAGAGCGGTGCCAGCACCGTGTCCTTGTAGACGGGGTGAGGGAATTTTTCGTTGAAGCTCATCGTGCGCTTATCCCTTGAGGCCGGCCATGACAACGCCGCGAATAATGAAGCGCTGGAAGATGAGGAAGACGACCAGTGTCGGCAGCGTGGAGATGGCCGCACCTGTCATGATCAGTTCCCAGGCCACATCCACCTCGTCGCCGAAGCTCGAAAGCCCGACTGGCAACGTGTACATCTCCACCGAATTGGTGACGATCAACGGCCATATGAAGGCGGTCCAGTTCCCGAGGAAGACGAAGATCGCAAGGGCGGCAAGGGCCGGGCGCACGAGCGGCATGGCCACCTGCCACCAGATCTGGAACTCGTTCAGCCCGTCAATGCGCGCGGCCTCGAGGAAATCGTCGGGAACGGTCTCGAAAAACTGTTTCATGAGGAAAGTGCCGAAGGCGGTCATGACACCCGGGAACATGATGCCCCAATAGGTGTCGAGCCAGCCAAAGCTCTTGCTCATGAGATACCACGGTATGACGAGCATTTCGGTCGGGATCATCAGCGTCGACAGGATGGCGATGAAGACCAGATAGCGGCCGGGAAACTTGAACTTGCACAGCGCATAGCCCACCAGCGCGTCGAAGAAGACGGCGGATGCGGTGGTGATAATGGAGATCACCAGCGAGTTGACGAACCAGCGGTAGAAGCGTCCGTCTTCGAGCACATAGGTGTAGTTCTCGATCGTCGGCTCTTCGGGGATCAGGTTCAGATTGTAGACCTCGAAGGGGAATTTCAACGAGGTGGAGACCATGAACACGATGGGCATGATCATGAGAATGCCGCCACCGAACAGGAGCGCCCAGCGAATGAACTGGCCCATATTGCGCCTGGAATTGCGCGAGGATCCGGAGAAAAGCGCGTCGGTGAAAGGCTTTACGGCGATGTCCTGACTGGCCATGTCAGCTATCCTTCAAAAGTCGAAGCTGGATCAGGCTGACGACCAGCAGAATGGTGAAGAGCACGACGGTCTGCGCTGCCGCATAGCCCATATTGAAGCCGTTGAAGGCGGTGTCGTAGATCAAAAGCACCAGCGGCTTGGTGGAGTTCAGCGGACCGCCGGGATTGTTGGTGGTCATGTTGAAGACCTGATCGAAGATCCGCAGGAAACCGATCGAGGAAAAGACCACGAGAAACACGATTGTCGGCTTCAGAAGCGGGATGGTGATCTCGCTCAGTACCGTCCATGTGGACACGCCATCGATGCGCGCGGCCTCGTAATAGCTTTGCGGAATGGCGCGCAGGCCGGCCATGAAGATGATGACCTGAAAGCCGAGGCCAGCCCAGACGGCGCAGGCCAGAACCGAGGGCAGGGCATTGGTTGTCGAGCTTAGAAACTCGATCTGGCCGATGCCGAAACTTGCCAGAAAATTGTTGAACACGCCGATGGGGACCGGCTGGTAGAACCAGCGCCACACCCAGGCCATGGCCACCGCACTTGTCATGAAGGGCAGGAAATAGAGCGCACGGATGGTGCCGTGCATGAAGCGCACCTTGTCGAGGTGATAGGCGATGATGAAGGACAGGACGAGGCTGACCGGCGTGCCCAGGATCAGATACAGGAAAGTGTTCTTGAACACTTTCCAGAAGACCGGATCGCTGAACAGCTTTGCGTAGTTTTCAAGGCCCACATATTTCCGATCGCCGAGCAGGTTCCATTCCTGAAAGGACAGAACGAAGGCATTGGCTGTCGGATAAAACCGGATGACGACGTAGAAGAGAACCGGCAGGGCGAGGAAAATCCAGGCCCAGACGATCTGCTTCTGCGAGATGGTGAGATTGTTGTAAAAGCGCATGGCCCCTTCCCGAAATTTCGTTGGGCGCCCGGCAAGCCGGACGCCCCAAAGGGCTTATTTCTTGTAGTATTCGTCGAGGACTTTCTGCTCTTCCTCGGCGGCCTGCGACACGCTTTCTTCAAGCGCCTGACCCTGCAGCTCGATGCGCTGCATCATGTCCACCATGGCCTGACGCTGGGCGCTTTCATTGGCGAAGACGGTGGTCTTTGCGTATTCCAGACCCTTGATGAAGGGGCCGTAGACCGGGTGATTGACGTTTTCATCGGTCATGGCCGCTGACGGTTTGGCTGGCAGTTCGCCAACGGTCTCAAGCCAGATCTGCATGGCCTCGTCGGAGGTGAGATACTCCATGAACTTGACGGCAGCGTCGAATTTCTCGCCTTCTGCCTTGGAGGTGATCGCGTTCACCCAGTAGGAGGAATAGTTCGATTTGGTGCCGTCAGGGCCGGCGGGAAGCTCGGCCACACCCCATTTGAGGCCGCGCACGCTTTCCAGCGCGCCGATGCGGAAGGAGCCGTCAATGTGCATGCCGGCGCGACCGGCCTTGAAGGCGGCCTGCGGCTCGTCCATGAAGGCGGCCTTGGTCACGCCATGCTTGGCCTGCAAATCATTATAAAAACCAAAGGCTTTCAGCCCGGCCTCATTGTTGTAGTTGACCGTCTTGTAGTCATCCAGATAGGGCTCGCCGCCAAACTGGCGGATGAGCACTTCGCGGATCCAGTGGTGATCCTGCGCGGTCATGCCGGTGGTCAGGCCGACGGCGGTCAGATTGCCGGCACCATCTTTCTTGGTAAGTTTCTTGGCGGATTCGACAAGCTCGTCAAGATTGGCCGGCGGGTTCTCGATGCCGGCTTCCTCGAACATGCGCTCATTGTAGAACAGCGCCAGCGAGCGCACGGCGGTGGGAAGGGCCCAGTAGCTGTCGCCCATCCGCATCGCCTTCACCATGGGGAAGAACTCTTCCTCGATCTTTTCCGGCGGGAAGGTGTCGGCGGGCAGCGGCTGGATGAGCTCGGCTTCCACATAATCGTTGAGCCAGCCATAGAAGAGCTGGACGACATCGGGACCCTGACCGGCGGGAATGGCCGCGGCGACCTTGGTGCGATAGCTGTCATAGGGGAAATGCGTCATCTTGACGGTGATGTCGGGATTGGCCGCTTCGAAATTCTCGATCAGCTTGTCCATCGCATCGACGCGGGCTTCGAAGAAATACTGCCAGTACTCGATTTCGACCGCTGATGCGCCACCCGTGCCAGCCGCCATGGTCATGGCTGCCGTGGCGGCACCCAGCATGAAAGTGCGTAGTCTGTTGCGTTTCATTCTGCTTGCTCCCTTTGATTGCTGCCCGGAATGTAGCCAGCCAGCCTGTCACCCTCTGATCACCCGTCTCAACGAGGCGGCATGTCCATCCACCGACGATTAACTCAATCAAGTTGAACATTCAAGTTAGTTGAATTAATAAGCGCATATGAAGATCAACAATCCACGGCGCATTGTCGGATCGAACGCTGAACGCACCCGGCTTCACAACCGTCAGGTGGTGTTGGGCCACG
This sequence comes from Nitratireductor kimnyeongensis, assembly GCF_019891395.1. Classification (NCBI taxonomy): domain Bacteria; kingdom Pseudomonadati; phylum Pseudomonadota; class Alphaproteobacteria; order Hyphomicrobiales; family Phyllobacteriaceae; genus Nitratireductor; species Nitratireductor kimnyeongensis. The sequence continues at coordinate 3,530,708 of NZ_CP078143.1, forward strand.
TGCGTGAGCGGCAGCCCATCGGGCGTGCGGAGATTGCGCGCATATCGGGTCTGTCGACACAGGCCGTGAGCAACATCATTGCCGAACTGGAGAAAGACAGGCTTCTGATCGAAGCCGGCCGGCAGTCGGAGGGACGGGGGTTGCCTGTTCTGAAATACCGGCTCAATGCGGACGGCGCGGTGGCACTCGGCATCGAGGTCAGGCCGGACGCAATGTTTGGCGCACTGGTGAACCTCGAAGGCGAGACGCTGTTCACCACGCGCGAGGCATTGTCGGACAATGCACCGTCCACAGTCGTTTCGGTGGCCAGGCGCATTCATACCAGCGCGCTTGAGGGGCGTTGCGGCAAGGCCCAGAGGATTCTTGGGGCCGGCGTCGTGATGCCTGGTCCCTTCGGCAAGGTTGGGATTTCAGGCGCGGGTCAATCGGCACTTCATGGCTGGGAGGAAAGCGATCCCGTTGCCGTGTTCGAGGAAGCGCTCGATATGCCCGTGGTCGTTGAAAACGACGCGACGGCTGCTGCCGTGGCCGAGCGCGTGCGCGGCGTCGCAACGGGGCTTCGCACCTTCTGCTTTCTCTATTTTGGAGCCGGGCTGGGTCTGGGCGTGGTCGCCGAGGGCGAGGTCCAGCGTGGTGCCTTCGGCAATGCGGGTGAAATCGGCCATGTCATTGTCCGGCCCGGCGGGCGGCTTTGTGCCTGCGGGAACCATGGCTGCCTTGAAACCTATGCCAGCCGGATCGCCGCGCGGGAGCAGCTTGCAAAGGCCGGCATCGCCATTGCCAGCGTGTCGGATATCGAGCGGCTTTACGAGGCAGGCGATCCGCATCTGATGGCGTGGATCGACGAGGCGGCCGGACCGCTTTCACAGGCAATCGGACTGATCGAAAACCTGTTCGATCCCGAAACCGTAATTTTGGGCGGCGCCATGCCCGACGCGGTGCTCGACCATCTGATTTCCGCGCTCTGCCTGCCAGCCGGTTCCGTTGCCGCCAGCGACCGGCGGACCACGCCGCGCGTTCAGCGCGGTGCCTGCGGGCGCCTCACCGCCGCGCTCGGCGGAGCAGCACTCGTCATTCACGACACGATCACACCGCGCATTGCCGCGAAAACCTGATATTTCGAGAGGTTCAGAAATGCCCGTTTCCGATCAGGAGCGCATCGCCGCACAAGTGCGCAATCCGCGCATTGTCAGACTGTGGCAGGCTCTTGCGCCGCTGAAATCCTGCGTCTCCTTCATGAACACGGGCGCGCACCCTGACGACGAAACCTCGGAAATGCTGGCCGCTCTCGCCTTGCGCGATGGAATATCGGTCTCCTTCGCCTGTGCCAATCGCGGCGAGGGCGGGCAGAACGCCATAGGCTCCGAAGTCACTCATGATCTGGGGGTGGTCCGCACGGCGGAAATGGAGCGCGCAGCCGATGTGCTCAATCTCAAACTCTATTGGCTATCGGAAACGCCCGACGACACGATCTTCGATTTCGGGTTCTCGAAACGCGGCACCGAAACAATTGAAAAATGGGGACGCGAACGCACGCTCAAACGCTTTGTCGAGATCATACGCACCGAGCGACCGGACATCATCTGCCCCACATTCCTGGATGTGCCGGGGCAACATGGCCATCACCGGGCGATGACCGAGCTCGCCCATGACGTGATGAGCGCCGCCGCCGACCCGGCATTTCCGGATGTGGATCTACCGGTGTGGCAGGTGAAGAAGCTTTATCTTCCGGCCTGGTCGGGTGCGGGGGACAACTATGATGACGATCTGCCGCCGCCCAGCGCCACACTGACAGTAAAGGGTACAGGGCTGGACCCGGTAACGGGCTGGAGCTGGGCGCAGATCGGTGAGCAGTCGCGCGCCTTCCATCTGACGCAGGGCATGGGCCGCTGGGTGCCACACGGCGAAGAGCGCGACTGGCCGCTGCATCTGGTGCGGTCCGAGGGGGATGGGCCGGACAAGCAGATCACGGACGGGCTGCCTGCAACGTTGGCTGATCTGGCTTCCTTTGCGGGTGCGCCTGAGATCGCCGCCGATCTGCAAGCGGCGCAGAGGGCTTGCGAGGCTGCATTGGCCGCATTTCCGGATCTGGGTGCGATCGCGCAGCAGGCTGCGCTCGCACTCAAGGCGGTGCGTGCTGTCCGCGATGCCTGCCCTGCCAAAGCCCGTGAAGAGGTGCAGCACCGCCTCGCTGCGAAGGAATTACAACTTTCCCACGTCATGCGGATTGCCAGCGGCGTGGAGGTGCGCGCTTGGCTTGAACACGATGTTCTCCGGCCCGGCGACAGTGTCGGGCTGACGATTGAAAGCTCGGGGCCCGTTGCAGATGTATCGCCGGTTCTACCGGAAGGCTGGCACTATGCAGATGGCTTTGTGCAGGTGCCGGTGGATGCCGAAGGCACGGACTGTTATCCGGCCACATATCGGCCCGGTATGGCACGCCTGCCGGCCATTCGTGTCGGTGTGACTGTTGGTGGAGTTTCATCAGAAACGCTTTTGCCGCTGGAGCGGGAACCGGTCGTGCTTCCTGCAAGGTCGGCAACACTTTCTCCCGACCGTGCTCTGATCAATGTCGCTTCGGAAATGCGCCAGATCGATCTGCGTGTTTCCGAGCTTTTTCCTCAGTCGGGAAAAACGGGGCTGGACTTGCCGCCCGGCTGGAGCGCGACACCCGCCACAGGCGGTTTTCTTGCGGAGGCGCCGCAGGATGTTGCGGCAGGTCTTTATGATCTTCCCCTAAAGATCGACGGGATGCCTGCCGAAACCGTCAAACGGATGGGCTATCCGCATACCGGCGCACGCGCGCGGGCGTTTCCTGCACAATTGTCGGTGCGGGTTCTGGATGTAGCGCTGCCGGATGTGCGGGTGGGCTATGTCGGTGGCGGCAATGATCGCGTGGGATACTGGCTCAGGGCTCTCGGGCTCAATGCAATCGAATTGGCCGACAGCGACCTTACGGAAGAAGGACTGAAAGACATCGAGACGGTCGTGGTGGGCATCTTTGCGATGCGTGCGCGACCGGCGCTCAAAAATGCCATGCCGCTGGTGCATCGCTGGGTGGAGAATGGCGGCAATCTCGTCACGCTCTATCACCGCCCATGGGATGACTGGGATCCGGAAACCGTGCCGCCGCGCCGGCTGGAAATCGGCAAGCCATCGCTGCGCTGGAGGGTGACGGACGAGAATGCAGGGGTCACCCATCTGTTGCCCGATCATCCACTGCTCAACACGCCAAACCGCATCACGCAAGAGGACTGGAAGAACTGGCACAAGGAGCGCGGGCTTTATTTCGCCAAGAGTTGGGACGAGGCCTATGAGCCGCTCCTGACCATGGCCGATCCCGACGAGGCAGCGCATGAGGGCTCGCTCCTTTCGGCTCGCATCGGAAAGGGGCGGCACACGCATGTGGCGCTCATCCTGCACCACCAGATGGAGAAGCTGGTGACGGGCGCGTTCCGCCTGATGGCGAACCTTGTGGCAAGGCCGTGAGCGCAGGCGCTACGGCAAAGGACAATCTGCGCGCCGGCGCGTGGCTTCTGGCGGATATGGGCCTCAACATCTGGGCCATATCCATCGTCAAGGCGCTGGGTGCCGGCTATCCGCCGTGGCAACTCGTCTTTCTGCGCGCGCTGGTCGGGTTCTGCCTGATTTTGCCATGGCTCGCGCGCCAGCGGCATGTTCTGTGGTCAATCGACCGTGTGCCGTTGCATATCCTTCGGGTTTTCCTGTCGGCGGTGGCTCTTACAGGCGGGTTTTACGCTGTCGCGCATCTGCCGTTGGCGCTCTACATGACGATGAATTTCACGCGGCCCGTTGTTCTGGTGGCGCTCTCGGCCCTGATCCTGCGTGAGGCGGTTTCCGGCTCGCGCTGGTTGGCGGCGGGGCTGGGGCTCGTGGGTGCGTTCATCGCCGCAAGTCCGGGCAATGTCCCATGGACGCCGGCGCTTCTGGCGGCGCTTGCTGCCGTTTTGGCGGGCACCGGGGCCATCATCGTCACGCGGCAGCTCAAGGGCACACCGCCGGTCGTCATGATGCTGTTTTATACCGGTGGGCTGGCGCTCATCACCGCCTGGCCGGCGCTCTCTGGCTGGCAGCCGATCGCGGCGGGGCATTGGCCGTTTCTTCTGGCGGTGGGCGTGTTTTCGCAGGCCGCGCAATTCTGCTTTCTGCGCGCCCACTGGCTGGGCGATGCCGGGTTTCTGGGGCCGCTCGGCTATTCGAGCCTCATCCTGTCCGGGCTTGTCGGCTATGTCTTCTTTGGTGAAATTCCCAGTTTCAACACGGTGATCGGTGCCCTTATCATCGTGTTTGCCACCGGGTTTCTCACATTGAGAACGGCGCGGCTGAGGAGCCACGCCGCCTCGGGGAACTGATTGGAGTCTTCCGCTCAGTCGGGGTCGGAACCCTCTGCTATGGCCTCGTCCGCGATCTTCGGACGGAAGTAGCGTCCCACGATCAGCGGCAGGACAAAGCCGACAATGGCAAAGGTCCAAAGGCCGATGGCCAGCCATGAGTTGAACAGCATTGTCCAGTCGCCATCATGGATGGTCATGGCGCGGCGCAGGTTCTTCTCCATCTGGTCGCCCAGAAGCACGCCGAGAATGATCGGCACCAGCGGCACGTCGAGCTTGCGCAGCACCCAGCCCATGACACCGAAGATGACCATCACCACCAGATCGAAGGTGGAACCGGAAATGCCGTAGATGCCGACGAAGGAAATCATCGCCACGGCGGGCATCAGATAGCGTGTCGGGATCAGGAGAACCCGCACGAAGAGCGAGACCAGCGGCAGGTTCATGGCCAGAAGCATGATGTTGCCGATGAAGAGGGCGGCTATCAGCCCCCAGACCACATCCGGGTTCTGCTGGAAGAGCAGGGGGCCGGGCGTGATGTTGAGCGCAAGCAGCATGGCAAGCAGGACGGCGGTGGTGCCGGAGCCGGGGACACCCAACGCCAGCATGGGCACAAGCGCGCCGCCAGCGGCCGAGTTGTTGCCGGCTTCCGGTGCCGCCACACCGCGCGGGTCTCCCTTTCCGAACGTTCCCTTGCGGTCGGAGATCCGCTTTTCGAACGTGTAGGAAATGAAGGAGCCGAGCGAGGCGCCGGCCCCCGGCAGGACGCCGGCGATGAAGCCGAAGATCGTTGAGCGCCCCATGGCGGGCAGTGTTTCACGCACCATCTTCCATGGCGGCACGATCCGACCCACTTTCACCGCCTTGTCGTCAGCACCGCTGCCGGCACGGTGTTCCAGAAAGATGAAGACTTCCGAGAGCGCGAAAAGGCCGACAATGGCGACGAGGAAGTCGATCCCGTCATAAAGATGCACCTCTCCGAAGGAGAAGCGCGGTACACCGGTCTGACCATCGACGCCGATGGTGGCGATGCCGAGACCGATGACGGCTGCAAGCGCTGCTTTCGCCTGATTGCGGCTGGCGATGCCGCCGAGCGTTGCAAAGGCGAGCACGAAGAGCGCAAAATATTCAGCCGGGCCGAACAGAAGCGCGACCTTGACGAGCTGCGGCGCCAGGAAGACCAGCCCCCATGTGGCAAAGAACGCGCCGATGAAGGAGGCCAGACCGGAGATGGCGAGCGCCTCTCCAGCCTTGCCGGCCTTGGCCATCGGATGCCCGTCGAGCGTTGTCATCAGCGCCGGTTCGTCGCCTGGAATGTTGAGAAGGATCGACGAGATGCGCCCGCCATACATGGCGCCGTAATAGACGCTGGTCAGAAGGATGAGCGCGGGCGTGGCCGGCAGGCCGAGCGTGAAGGCGAGCGGTATGAGGATCGCAACGCCGTTTGATGGGCCAAGACCCGGCAGGGCGCCGATGATGGTTCCGAGAAAGCAGCCGATCAGCGCCAGCATGAGGTTTTGCCAGGTCAGTGCGACGGCAAAGCCGTCTGCGAGTGATGCCAATGTGTCCATTTTGGGCCTCCCGCCTCAGAAGCCCCAGGGGCCGCGTGCCAGCGACAGTCCCAGGACGAGATGGAAAATGACATAGATCCCGACGGCGATAAGCGCGCCGGCGATGATGGCCGAAGCCGGGCTGGAGCCCAGCCGCCAGGAGAGATAGCTCGCCGCCACCGCGGTGCAGGCGACAAAGCCGTATTCCTTGAGAAAGAGCGCATAGGCCACCATGACGGCAGTCGCCATGCCGATCTCGAACAGGCGCGCGAAGGTGGGCCATTCGGGCTCGGTGTCCGGCTTGAGGACGATGATCGCGCTGGAAATCGCCAGCACTGTGCCGATCATGAAGGGAAAGGCTTTGGGTCCGAACGGATCGGAAATGAAGCTCAGTTCGATCTGCGTTGCCTGCCAGATATAAAAGGCGGCGAGAAGGAAGCCGAAGCCCCCGAAGATTCGGTCGCTCATAACGGCGCGCTCCCCTGATGGTTTTCGATACAAATCGGGCCTGCAGGGAGCATCCTGCAGGCCCGAGCGTGTTTTCGGATGGTTACTTCACGATACCGATCTGCTTCGACAGATCGGTGATGGATCCGATGGATTCCTTGACGAACGCCTGGAATTCGTCGCCCTGGAGATCGAGCGGAGCGAGTCCGTTCTGAGCCATGACCTCTTTCCACTCGTCGGAGGCATAGACCTTGCTGACGGCATCGACCCAATAGGCATAGGCATCATCGGACATGTCGCCGGGGGCGTAGAAACCGCGCCAGTTGGCGCCGATCACGTCGATGCCCTGTTCCTTTGCCGTGGGGAAGGACGAGAAATCGCCTTCAAGGCGTTCCGGTGCGAGCACGGCAATCACCTTGATGTCGCCGGAATCGACGAAGCCCTTGGCTTCCGAAGCATCGCCTGTGAAGGCCTGCACGGAACCGGCCAGAAGCTGGGTGACCGCCTCGCCGCCGCCATCAAACGCAACGTATTTCACCTGGCGGACATCCTCGATACCAGCCTTGGAAGCGGCGATCAGCACCTTGAGATGATCCCAGCCACCCACGGCCGAACCGCCAGCAACCGATACAGAGGAAGGGTCAGCCTTGATCTGTTCCATCAATTCGGGAAGCGTGTTGACCGGAGAATCCTTGGCAACCGCAATCACACCGTAATCGGCTCCGACCGAACCGATCCATCGCACCTGATCCATGGTGTTGCCCGGAAACGCACCCTGCGCAAGACGTGTTGCGGTGGCCGAAGAGGCTGCAACGATGAGGTTGTTTTCGGCGTTGCGCTTGCCGACCACTTCCGCAAAGGCAACACCGCCACCGCCGCCGGCGATGTTGGAAACCTGCATCGTTCCGGGTACGAGGTCGAGATCCTGCAGTGTCTTGCCCACCTGACGGCAGGTGAAATCCCAGCCGCCGCCGGGATTGGCGGGCGCGATGCATTCGGTGTTGTTGGGCTCAAACGCAAAGGCCGACAGGCTGGATGCGAGCGTAAAGACGGCCGCAAGGCCGAGCAGCTTTTTCATCGATAATCCTCCTCCAGAGCCGGCGCGCCCTGACCGGACACAACCGTGCTCAATCCTCTGAATGCCGCCGGCCTCCCATCGGTCCGGGCGGGATGTCACGATGGTGTTCTCATGACGGGTGAGAGCCTATAGGGTGAGCCTGTCAACAAGCTGTCATAGTCCGAAAAATGCACTTCCTGATTGTCGAAGACACGCGCGATGTCGCCGAAGCCATCGAGCGACGGCTAGAAAAAGCCGGCCATGTGAGTGATCGCGCCGAAACGCTGGAGGATGCGGAGCATTTCGTGGCGATGGCCCGGCACGATCTGATCGTGCTGGACATAAATCTACCGGATGGTTCGGGAATTGCATTTTTGAAGAAGCTGCGTGCGGCTGCAAACCGCGTGCCGGTTCTGGTGCTGACAGCGCGCCTTGCTGTCAACGACAAGATCGATGCGCTTGATCTGGGCGCCGATGACTACATGATCAAACCCTTCGATCTGGGCGAGCTGGAAGCGCGCATCCGCGCCATCATTCGCCGGCGCAGCGGTGATGCGGACCGCATATTGTCTGCCGGCAAGCTGACCTTCGACATGGCTGCCCGACGGGTCCTGATCGACGGGGAACCCTGCGAGTTGACGCGGCGCGAGCAGACTCTGCTCGAGATATTTTTGACCAATCGCGACCGGGTGCTCGAAAAGGAGGATCTTCTGACGCGCCTTTTCGGGCATGACGAGGAGCGCAACCCGAATGCGGTCGAACTCTACGTTGGACGCCTCAGGCGAAAAATCGAGGGGTCCGGACTTGAAATTCGGACCTTGCGCGGTCTTGGCTATCAGGCGGTCTCGAAGGAACCGGGGACCTGATGGGTCAGCCCGTGCGTCAGGCCTTGCCCGGCCGCAGCCTTTCGATCGTCTACCGTTTGACGATCTCGCTCACTCTGGTGCTGACGCTAGCCGTGGCCGCAACCATCTGGGCCGCCTATGGCTTTGGGCGGCAGGCGGCCAATGAAGCGTTCGACCGGCTGCTGCAGGGGGCAGCCCTGCAGATCGCGGAACGCATCTTCGTTGTCGAAGGCGAGGTGCGGGTCGACATACCGGTTTCCGCGTTCGCGCTTCTGTCTCTGGCCAAGGATGAGCGTGTGTTCTACCGCGTGGCGCAGCCCGATGGAACCACGCTGACCGGTTATGAGGATTTTCCAATGCCGGATACGGAAAGGATCCGGGAGGGAGGCTTCGCCTATGAAGTAGACTTCGGTGGCGAGCGTGTGCGTGCGCTTGCCATGCGGCGCAGGCTCGCTGAAAGAGCGGTGAGCGGCGACATCCATATCATCGTGGCGCACACGACCGGAAGCCGCGAACAATTGGCGCGCAGCATGGTAACCCAGGCCGTTGCCGTCATCGCCGGCGCCGGCCTCGCCATCCTGATCCTGGCACTGCTTGCCATGCGGTATGCGATGCGCCCGCTCGAACGCATCCAGACGGCGATACTGGAACGCGATCCGCTCGACCTCTCGCCATTCTCCATGCACGCGCCGGATGAGGTTTCGGCGCTCGTCACGTCGATCAACCGCTTTATGGGGCGGCTCGACCGCCGCGTGCGTGCCATGCAGGACTATGTTGCCGATTCCGCCCACCAAATCCGCACTTCCATCACCGCCTTGAGGGCGCACAGCGAACTGGCGCTGGAAGAGGAGGACCCGCAACGGCTAAAGTCCCTTCACCGCCGCATTCGAAGCCGCGCCATCGGCCTCAATCGCCTGACGGACCAGTTGCTGAGCCACGCACTCGTGACGCACCGCGCCGACACCGCCCCACTGGAACTGCTCGATTTGCGGCGCATCGCTGTCGGTGCCGAACGCGATTTCGTCCAGATTGCCGGTGCCCAAAGACCGCGCATCAGGCTCGATCTCCCGGAAGAGCCGGTCATGGTCCGCGGCGATGCGTTCAGCCTGCGGGAGGCAGTCAAGAACCTTTTGAACAATGCGCATGCGCATGGGACGCCTCCGGTCGATCTCACGGTTGCCCTGAAGGACGACCGTGCATGCATTGCCGTCACCGATCGGGGCGAGGGCCTGCCTGTCAGCGATGCCACCGAAATCGGCCATCGTTTTGCAATCAACCCCAACAAGCCGGAAAGCGCCGGGCTGGGGCTCGCCATCGTGCGGGAGGTTGCGGAATTTCACCATGGCCGGATCACACTCGATCGTGAAAAACGAGGCTTCACCATCAGCCTTGACCTGCCGCTCACCCGGGAAGGGACGGAAGCATCATGAGACGACTGATACTCGGACTGTGTCTGTTGGCGGCATGGATTGTACCGCTATCGGTCATGGCGGAAGATACGCGGTTCGAACCGCCCGGCGACGAAAGCGAGACGCTTGTCATCGGGAGCGTTACCGATCTTGTTTTCATAGAGCCGCTTATTCGCGCGTTCCAGCGCGCCAACCCTTCCACAGCGGTCATCTATCGGCAGATGACCAGTCTGGATCTTTACGCCGCTGTCGCCGATGCCTGTGAAAAGGGAGAATTTTTCGCCGATACCGTCATTTCGTCGGCCATTCCCGAGCAGGTGCGGCTCGTCAATGACGGGTGCTCGGAGCCGTTCCGCTTCAGCCTGCCGCCCGATCTGCCGGATTGGGCTTCGTGGCGCAATGAGCTCGTCGGTCTGACCTACGAGCCGGCCGTTATCGTCTATGACCGGGAAGGCCTGGGACAGGATGAAGTTCCGCGCAATCGCTTCGAACTGGTCGATCTCCTGCGCCAGACCGAGCGTTTTCGTGGCCGCATCGGCACCTATGACATCCAAAGCTCCGGCGTTGGCTATATTTTCGCGTTCGAGGATGCTTCGCAGGCCTCCACATGGGGGCGGCTGCTCGAGAGCCTTGGTCAGAACCGCGCGCAACTCTTTTGCTGCAGTTCAGACGTGATCGATGGTGTGCGCACCGGCAGGCTCGTGCTCGGATACAATGTTCTGGGTTCTTATGCGCTCGCGCGGCAAGAGGAAGATCCGCGGATCGGCATCGTCTTTCCCTCCGATTACACATTGGCATTGTCGCGGGCCGCGCTTGTCTCGCGCCATGCACGCAACAAGCGCGCCGCCAATGCGCTGATCGCGCTTGCGCTGACGGATACAGGGCAACGTCTCCTGTCGGGGCCTTCCCGTCTCCTCTCGTCGCTCAACGGTCCGGACATGCTCAACCGCCTCGACACGGGGGACGGTCCTTCGGCGGAAGAGGCGGCTTTCAGGCCGATTGCGCTTTCTCCGGCGCTTCTGGTCGGCCTTGATCGGGCCAAGCGCAAGGCCTTCCTGGACCAGTGGCGCAAATCCTTTCAAGCGGACGGTGGAGAGTAAGTGGCGGCTATTTGCTTTCCACCGGCGCTTGGCTAATCATGCGGACCCACAGCGGAGGGGGTCTGGGAGGCGGATCGGGAGAATATGGCGAGCGGACAGGCAGCAAGAGCGCCACGCAACATGGCGGCGGACCCGGAATTCGGCCCATGGCTGGCGCAGGCCTCGATACTCGTAATCGATGACGAGCCGGGCATGAGGAACTTTCTCGCGCGCACGCTCGGCCCGCGCTGCATGCGGCTTGATGAGGCCGCCGACACCGAAGAGGCATCGCGCAAGCTCGACGCCAACCATTATGACGTGGTGATCCTCGACAACATCATGCCGGGCAAGAATGGCGTGGACTGGCTCGCAGAGCAGCGCGCCATCGGCTTTTTCTCCAATGCCATTCTGATGACGGCCTATGCGGATCTGGAGACCGCCATTCGGGCGCTACGCGCCGGTGCGGTGGATTTCATCCTTAAGCCCTTCCGCTCCAACCAGCTTTTGAACGCGGTGGCGCGTTGCCTCGACCAGATGCGGCTTCAGCGCGAAAACTATGTGCTGCGCTATGAACTGAAATCGACCTCCGATCACGTTTTGCTGCGCGACAAACTGATTGGCGGGTCAAGAGCCATCAGGGATGTGCGCGACACGATTGCGCGCGTTGCGCCGCTTCCGACCTCGGTCCTTCTGACCGGCCAGTCCGGGACGGGCAAGGAGGTTGCAGCACGTTCTCTTCACTCTCTGTCGGAGCGGACCGACAAGCCCTTCGTGCCGGTAAACTGCGCGGCCATCCCGCCCGATATGATCGAGACGGAATTGTTTGGCCATCTCAAGGGCGCGTTCACCGGGGCGGAGGCGGCGCGCGAAGGACTTTTCATGCATGCGCAGGGGGGGACCCTGTTTCTCGACGAGATCGGGGAGTTGCCGCCTGCCACACAGAGCAAGCTGCTGCGCGTGCTGGAGGATCGGCGCATCCGGCCCGTGGGGTCGGAGCGTGAAATTCCGGTCGATCTGCGTTTTGTCTTTGCAACGAACGCCGAACTCGAAAAACTCGTGGAGGCCGGCCAGTTTCGCGCCGATCTCTTCTTTCGGATCAATGTGATGCAGATTCATCTGCCGCCGCTCAGGGATCGCGGTGAGGATGTGCAGGAACTTGCCGATCTCTTCATGGCCAAGCTTTCGCAACAGCTTGGCATGCCGAAAGTGCCCATCGGAGCGGAGGCACGTGCGGCGCTTGCAGCTTATGGCTGGCCGGGCAATGTGCGCGAATTGCGCAATCTCATCGAACGGACACTGATTCTCGGGCGTTTCCCGCACGATTTCGGCGGTGGGATCCGAGCCATGCCGGAGAGCGTTGAGGGTGGGGAAAGTCTTGCTGATATCGAGCGCCGGCACATTCTGGCGGTGTTGAATCGGTTGGGCGGCGACCGTGAGGCCGCCGCGCGTCAGCTTGGTATCTCCCGCAAGACCATCGACCGCAAATGTGCGTCCTGGAATGTCTGACCGATTAGAACCGGTCCGGCGCGGAGGGCAGGGACGCTCGGTCCGCTTCCGTCTCCTCGTGATCGCGCTTTTGCCGACCCTTGTGATCCTGCCTCTGCTTCTGGGCATGGCGGTCTATCGGTGGAATGCGAAGTTCGATGCAGCGTTGATCTCCAAGGTCAATGGCGACCTGACGATCGCGCATCAATACTTCGCGCGGCTTCTGGAAAACACTGGTGAGCGCATAACCGCTCTTGGCGGATCGGCGCGGTTTCGCGATATCGTGGAAACAGATGGCGACGGTCTGGAAGCGCTCCTCGAAGAGCATCGCCGCGCGCTCGATCTCGACTTTTTGTATCTGATACCGGCAGACGGGAAGGTTGTTACATCCGCTCCCAGACTTGCAAACGATCCACGCTCGGACTGGCCAATCATCGAAAAGGCCCTGGCGGGTGAGGCGTCCACCGGGATCGACATTTTCTCCGGCGAAGAACTGGCCGCGATCGCGCCAGCCCTGGCCACGCGCGCCCGGCTGGAACTGGTGCCTACAGCCAATGCCGTGCCGACGGAGAGGGCTGCGGAAACGCGCGGCATGGTGGTTCATTCCGCAACCCCGGTTCGCCTTCCCGGTGGGCGCCCGGCCGCCCTTGTGGGGGGCAATCTTCTGAACCGGAACCTCGTTTTCATCGATACGATCAACGATCTTGTCTATCGCGAGGCGAGCCTGCCGGAGGGCAGCCAGGGGACCGCGACACTTTTTCTCGACGATGTGCGCATCAGCACCAATGTTCGGCTCTTCGAGGGGCGCAGAGCGCTCGGCACACGCGTTTCGAGCATTGTGCGCTCCGCGGTTCTTGGCGAGGGGCGCGTCTGGCTCGATAGCGCCTTCGTCGTCAATGACTGGTACATTTCCGCGTATGAGCCGATCACCGACAGTTTCGGCAAGCGTGTCGGCATGCTCTATGTCGGCTTTCTGGAAGCGCCCTTCACGGAAGCCAAATACACGACACTCCTGACCATCGCCGCCGCGTTTCTGGCGATCACGGCGCTCAGCGTTCCTTTGTTCCTGCGCTGGGCGCGTTCGATCTTCAAGCCGCTGGAGCGAATGGCGGGAACCATCTCGGAAGTGGAGGGCGGGGATCTCGGCGCGCGCACGGGCATACGCGGCGTCGATGACGAGATCGGCCGGGTGGCGCAGCATCTTGATTTGCTTCTTGAGCAATTGCAGGAGCGCGACAGGCAGTTGCGCGCCTGGAACGAGGAACTGAACGCGCGCGTCGAGGAGCGCACGCGAGAATTGCGGCTTGCCAACCGGCAGTTGGAGGCCACCACCCGCCAGCTCATCATGTCGGAAAAGCTTGCGGCAATCGGTGAAATCACAGCCGGTGTCGCGCATGAAATCAACAATCCGATTGCCGTGATCCAAGGCAATCTTGAAGTGGTGCGTCAGGTGATGGGGGAACGCGCCGACGAGGCACGAACCGAGTTTCGCCTGCTTGACGAACAGGTGCACCGCATCAGCCAGATCGTGACCAAGCTGCTCCAGTTCGCCAAGCCTGAGGAATATGCGGGTTTTCTGGAACGGCACGCCGCAAAAGACGTGATTGCAGACACACTGCCGCTCGTTCAGCATCTTCTCAACAAGGCGGAAATTGCCGTCACCCAGAAGCATCTGGCAACGCGGCTTGTCCTGATGAACCGCACCGAACTCCAGCAGGTGTTCGTGAATCTGATCGTGAACGCCATTCACGCCATGCCCGACGGAGGGACGCTGACAATCGTCAGCCGCGATGAGGATCTGGAGACCGGGCAGGGGCTCGTCATCGAGATCACCGACACTGGCGTCGGCATGACACCCGACATGCTGGAGAAGATTTTTGATCCGTTCTTCACCACCAAGCGGCGCGAAGGAACCGGCCTTGGCCTGTCGATCAGCCAGACCCTGATCAGCCGCCAGGGCGGCAAGATCTCGGTCGAAAGCAGACCCGGCAAGGGAACCTGCTTCACGATATGGCTTCCAGAGGCCCGGTGAAGAGGCTGGACAAAATGTCTTGCGGCTGCGGACAAAATGTCCATTGAAGCGACCTCTCAACCCATAAGCGTTTGAAATCGTTCGCGCGGACGGTCTGGCACGACCGTTGCTTATCTCAAATCGAGGTAAGAGGAGGACGCTATCGACATCCGGGTCCCGACCCGGGCGTGCCTGTTGCGGAGGGCGGCAGGCCGCATCAATCGGGATCATCACATGTTCAACCAGCAGGACGGCTGCCGGGAAACCCGGCAGGAGGAGGAGACTTATGTCCGCAGCAAGTGAAACTTTAACCGGCGCTCCCGAAGGGGGCATGCTCGACAGGGAGCGGATTATCGCCCAGCCGGGCTTCAACCGCTGGCTTGTGCCGCCGGCCGCTCTGGCCATTCATCTGTGTATCGGCATGGCCTATGGTTTCAGCGTGTTCTGGCTGCCTCTGACGCAGTCCATCGGCATTTCCCAGCGCGTGGTGTGCGAGGACATGACGCTCATCAGCGCGCTGTTCACAACGAGCTGCGACTGGCGTGTTTCGGACCTGGGCTGGATCTACACGCTGTTTTTCGTTCTGCTCGGATCCGCTGCGGCGATCTGGGGGGGATGGCTTGAACGAGCCGGTCCGCGCAAGGCGGGCGTGGTTGCAGCGTTCTGCTGGTGCGGCGGCATCGCCGTGGCCGCGATCGGCGTGATGTTTCACCAGCTCTGGCTGATGTGGCTTGGTGCCGGCGTGATCGGCGGCATCGGCCTTGGACTTGGCTATATCTCGCCGGTCTCGACCCTGATCAAATGGTTTCCGGACCGGCGCGGCATGGCGACAGGCATGGCAATCATGGGCTTTGGCGGCGGTGCCATGATCGGCGCACCTCTGGCCGACATGCTCATGAACACGTTCAAGACCGCGAATTCTGTGGGTGTGTGGCAGACCTTTCTGATCATGGCGGCCATCTATTTCGTCTTCATGATGGGCGGCGCATTCGGCTATCGCATTCCGCCTGCGGGTTGGCGTCCGGAGGGTTGGACACCGCCGGAAAAGAGCACCAAGTCGATGATCACATCACGGCACGTCCATCTGCGCGACGCCCACAAGACCAAGCAGTTCTGGCTGATCTGGGCCGTGCTTACACTCAATGTGTCGGCAGGCATCGGCGTGATCGGCATGGCCTCGCCCATGCTTCAGGAGATTTTCGGCGGAAGGCTGCTCGGCATGCCGGAGCTGACCTTCAACGAGTTAGATGCGTCACAGAAGTCTGCCATTGCGGCAATTGCCGCGGGCTTTGCCGGTCTTCTTTCACTGTTCAACATCGGTGGACGCTTCTTCTGGGCCTCACTGTCGGACAAGATCGGCCGTAAGAACACCTATTACGCCTTCTTCCTGATCGGCATCGTGCTTTATGCGCTGGCCCCTACCGCAGCCCATATGGGCAGCCAGGTGCTCTTCGTTCTGATGTTCGGAATCATCCTGTCCATGTATGGCGGCGGCTTTGCCACAGTGCCAGCCTATCTCGCCGACATTTTCGGAACGCAGTTCGTGGGTGCCATTCATGGTCGCTTGCTCACGGCGTGGGCGACAGCCGGCATCATTGGCCCGGTGGTGGTGAACTACATTCGCGAGGCCCAGCTCAACGCAGGCATTCCACGCGAGCAGGTCTACGATTTCACCATGTATATCCTGGCGGGAATGCTACTTCTGGGGTTGATCTGCAACATGCTCGTCAAGCCGCTCTCAGACAAATGGTACATGTCGGAGGAAGAGGTCGCCAGGCTTCAGGCGAAATCGGTAGCGGCCGATTCCGGCCCGACGGGCTCCTTCGGCATCGGCAAGGGCGGCTTCGATGGCAAGGCGCTGGCCGCCTGGGCCGTCGTCGGCATCCCCATTCTCTGGGGCATCTGGATAACGCTGCAGAAGACCGCGGCCCTGTTCTAGACAGGGTTGTTGCAGCGCGCCCTCCGGCATGAGCCCCGCCGGAGGGCAAGATCCTGCCCTCATGGCCAGGAGCGTCGTCGGATCGGGCTTGCCGGGTGCGCCGAGGCTCTTTATGTCGGAACGGAAAGTTTCGCGTGGCGGGGGCAGGATCCTGGACGATCACATCATCATCATCGGTGCTGGCCATGGCGGCGTACAAGCTGCCGCGAGTCTCCGCGAGGAGGGGTATGAAGGCCGACTGACACTCGTGTCAGGCGATCCGGAATTGCCCTACCACAAACCGCCGCTTTCCAAGGCCTTTCTCAAGGCGATAGATGCCGAGCCGCAGATCCTCAGAGCCCAGGCATTTTACGACACGAACCGCATCGAGCTGCAGAAAGGCGTACGGGTCGCCGACATAGACCCGGCTGGCCAGACACTGCGGCTGGAGGAGGGAGGGCAGCTTGTCTGGACTGGGCTTCTTCTTGCTACGGGAGCCGAACCGCGGCGATTGTCCGTGCCAGGGGCGGACCTTTCGGGCGTTTTCTATCTGCGCGACTGTGCCGATGCCCGCAATCTGCGCGATGCGTTCTCCCGGGCAAACAGTGTGGTTGTGATCGGCGGTGGCTTTATCGGTCTGGAAGTGGCAGCGACGGCTGCCATGGCCGGGAAGGGCGTTACGGTCGTGGAAGCGGCCGATCGCATTCTTGGCCGTGCCGTGAGCCAGCCTGTCGCAGCGCACATGCATGCCTATCATGAGGGCCTCGGCGTAACAATATTCACGGGAACCGATGTTGAGCGGCTGGATGGCACCGAAGGCACCGTGCGCAGTGTCATCACAAAGGACGGGCAGATCCTTCCAGCCGACATGGTGCTGGTAGGAATTGGCGCAAAGCCAAACATTGCGCTTGCGGAGGCGGCAGGCCTTGTTTGTGACAATGGCATCCGGGTGGACGCGTCTTGTCGAACAAGCGCTCGCAACATTCATGGGATCGGTGATTGCGTGTCGTTCCCGCATGTCGCCTCGGGGCGCGTGCTGCGCCTGGAATCCGTGCAGAACGCCACCGATCAGGCGCGTATCGCCGCAAAATCGATGCTCGGCAAACCGGCGGTGCATGATGCTGTTGCCTGGTTCTGGTCCGATCAAGGCGAACGCAAGCTGCAAATGGCAGGCCTGCCTTTCGATGTGGATCGGGAGATCATTGCGGGGGATGCGGAAAGCGGGGCTTTCGGAGTCTACCTCTACGCGGGGGACCGGCTTGTTGCTGTGGAGACCGTCAACCGTCCCGGCGAGCACATGATGGCGCGAAGGATGCTGGCGGCTGGATTTTCGCCTACGGCTGAAGCGGTTCTGGAAGGTCCGGCGGCGCTGAAATCGGCAATGCTTGCCGGCGGACGCTGAACGCTTCCCGGCTGGGCTTTGGCCGCCACAGGCCCATTGCCTGCTTGATAAATCCTGCTGCCGCACTTTATGACAACCGGCGCGAGCCATGCTAGAGGTCCGCCTTGTCTGAACACGCACTCTGCACGCGCCTCCATCGATGTGAACGCGCTTTAAAGGCAGTGTGTTGTCAGTTCCCGGTTTCTGGCGGGAAAGAGGCCGGTGCAAGGTGCAAGCAAGCTCGAGAAATGTAGGCGAAGTGGCAGAAATGCAAAGACAGTCACAGATCAGCGCGCAGAAATCGTTTGCCGTCGCACCCATGATCGATTGGACGGATCGGCACTGCCGCTTTTTCCACCGGCGGCTCACGGGCAGGGCGCTTCTTTATACCGAGATGATCGTCGCCGATGCCGCCATCCACGGGGATCGCGAGCGGTTGCTGGGCTTCGATCGGAGCGAACATCCGGTTGCTCTGCAGCTTGGTGGGTCGGATCCTCATAAACTTGCACAAGCTGCCGAGATCGGCGCCGGATATGGCTATGACGAAATCAATCTGAATGTGGGTTGCCCTTCGGACCGGGTGCAGTCGGGCACATTCGGAGCCTGCCTCATGAAGACGCCCGAAGTGGTGGCCGCCGGGGTTGCGGCGATGAAGGCGAGGGTGTCGGTTCCCGTGACGGTCAAGTCCCGGATCGGAGTGGACGAACAGGACATCGAAACCGCACTTGACGCTTTGGCCGGGGCAGCCTGGTCGGCGGGGGCGGATGCACTTTGGGTGCATGCCCGCAAGGCCTGGTTGCAGGGACTGAGCCCCAAGGAAAACCGGGAGATTCCGCCACTCGACTATGATCGCGTCTACCGTCTCAAAAAGGCCAACCCGGACCGGTTCATCGGCATCAATGGCGGCATTCTCAGCCTCGAAGAAGCGGCCACCCATCTGAAGACGGTTGACGGTGTGATGCTGGGGCGCGGGGCCTACCAGAACCCGGCGCTGCTGGCGGGTGTCGACGCCTTCCTTGAGGAAAGGGCGCCCGAGCCGGTGGATTTTCACGGGCTGATCGAAGCGATGGCCGAGTATGCGGACAGGCACATCAGTCAGGGAGGCCGGCTCTCGCATGTGACACGGCACATGATCGGCCTTTTTCATGGGTTCGACGGTGCGCGGCGTTATCGGCAGATCCTGTCCAGCAAGGCCACGAGGCCGGGTGCGGGAAGCGAGATCCTGCGCGAGGCATTCGCAGCGGTCGATCTCGCCACAAGACGCGACGCGGCGTGAGGCTGATCCCACAAACGGAAATTGCATTTGTGCGGCTTGAGCGCTAGCTAGGCGACGCTGCGTCGGGTTTTAAGGGGGACATCATGAACCTGCCCATGGGCGAAATCGCCATGTTTGCGGCTGCGCTGACGGCGGCGGGCGTGGTGGCCGGGGTTCTGGCCGGCCTGTTCGGCATCGGCGGCGGGGCAATCCTCGTGCCCGTATTCTATCAGGTGTTCGGGCTTGTCGGCGTGGATGAGGCAGTACGCATGCACCTGTCCGTCGGTACCTCGCTTGCCATCATCGTTCCCACGTCCCTGCGCTCTTTCCGCGCGCATTATCTGAGGGGCGCGGTAGACATGGAGCTGTTGCGGAGCTTCGTGATCGCGGTGCCAACGGGTGTGGTTTTGGCTACCCTCGTGGCGGCTTATGTCTCCAGCGGCGGACTAAGGGCCATCTTTGCGGCCATTGCGTTTCTGGTGGGTGTCCGGCTGCTCTTGAACCGCGAGACCTGGCGGCTGGGGACGGAAATTCCCGCGAACCCGATCCGTTCGCTGGTGGGAATGTTGATCGGATTTCTATCCACATTGATGGGCATTGGCGGCGGTGTTCTGAACAACACCTTCATGACGCTTTTCAACCGCCCCATGCACCAGGCGGTGGCGACGTCGTCGGGTGTGGGCGTGTTGATTTCGATCCCGGGCCTGTTCGGCTATGTCTGGGCGGGGTGGGGTGAGCCGCTTCTGCCGGTGGCTTCGACCGGATATGTGAACTGGATTGCCGTCTTTCTGATCATTCCGATTACGCTTCTTGTCGCGCCGCTCGGCGTGCGGATAGCCCATGCACTCGACAAGAGAAAGCTCGAAACCGCGTTCGGCATTTTCATGATCATCGTGGCCGCCCGGTTTGGCTGGAGCCTGCTTTAGAGCGGTCCACCGCTTCATGGAAACGCTGCTCCGCTCTATCTGTCTGCTTTTCCGGATTTGTGCGGATGTCAGGCGACTCCACCAGAGTGCAAAATGCTCTACGCCGGGCAGCGGCTCCTTCATTCCAACGTTTCGCTTGATCGGTGGCTGCAATGCCTGTGCGTGGTTCGACAAGCTCACCATGCCCGCAGCGCAGACCATCCTGAGGATGAACGTTCCTAGATCAGTTTCCGCTCAAAGCGGTTGTAGCGCATGGAATAGAAGGGGACCGGTGCTCCCGGATTGAGTTCCGGGTCGGATTTGAGCCGCTGCTCCAGATCATCGAGAACCGTGCAGGTTATCAGCGGCACCTCGGTCTTCTTCGCCTCCGGGATGGAGAGCCACACCAGCTCTTCCAGCTCGTGGGTGGGGCCGCCATCTGGCAGTTCCACGGCGACATCGTCGCGCCATGCGGCCAGAAACCGGGTGTCGAAGCGGCGCACGCGGCCGGGCGGCGTGATCGCGCGGGCGATGTAGCGCAGGCCCGAAAGCGAGGGGCAGACGCCATATTCGGCAAAACCCTGCCAGTCCTTCGCTGCAGTGGAGAACGCTCTTCTTTCTCCGATTAAAAGACCGGCTTCCTCATAGGTTTCGCGGATGGCCGACATGGCGACGGCCCGCGCCCGCGCCGGTGTCGCGCGTGAACCGGTGCCAATCAGCCGGCGTTCTTCGTCCGGATGCAGACCGGCAGCCACGGGGATGCGGCCATCGGCAGGATCGGTACGTCCGCCTGGAAACACAAAACGGCCGGGCATAAAGGCATGGTTGCGGTGGCGGCGTCCCATCAACACGCGCACCTCATCGCCGCTGCGGTCGAGCAGGATGAGTGTTGCCGCATCGCGTGGCCGCATGGGTTTACCGCCAAGCGAAAAATCCTTCGCTTCCGCGCGGTCGACTGCGGCCTTGTCGAGACCATCCATGCGATTGGGGCGCTCGTTCATGGCCACCTCCTAGGAGTGCTTTCCCAGTTCCGGGTGTGTTTCGATATGTTCGTCTTCATCGCCGAAACCGTGCATGTAATAGGCCCATTGCAGCCCGACGATTGCCCCCTTGATGGGGCCGATCAGAAGCAGCGACATGATCAGCGTGATGGGCACCCAGATAGCGAGGTGCACCCAGCCCGGCCAATCGGTAAGAGCCTCCATTCCCATGAATGCGCCGACAACAATGTGGCCGACAATGAAAATCACAAGGTAGGCAGGCAGGTCGTCGGCGCGATGGTGATGGAACTCTTCGCCGCATTCAGGGCATTTGTCGGCCGTCTTCAGATAGGCGCGAAAGAGTTTTCCCTCGCCGCAATTGGGGCAACGGCCCATGAACCCGCGTTTCATGGCCTCCATGAGGGGGCGTACGGGCCGCTTCGGGGCGGCTCTACCCACATAAACCTTCTCTTCCATCACCGTCTCCTGCCCTGCGAGGCGCGTCGGCTTTTGCCCGAAGCGCGCCCGGAGCGACCCTTTGCCTTGTGAAACGACTTCATCGATCCCGGCAGTTTCTCGGGCTTGCTCAGCATTTCAAACCGCATGGCGCCAGCCAGCGGCGCAATCTCAACCAACCGGACCGACACGCTGTCGCCCAACTGAAAGCCGCGCCCGCTACGCTCGCCCACCATGGCATGCCGCGCCTCGTCATAGATATAGTACTCATCTCCAAGTGTGGACACGGGCACAAAGCCATCGGCACCGTATTGCGGCAACTGGACAAAAAGTCCCGCCTTGGCCACGCCGGAAATCCGGGCATCGAATTCCTCGCCGACACGGCCCGACAGATGCTCTGCAACGAGCCGGTCGACCGTGTCGCGCTCGGCGGCCATGGCGCGGCGCTCCGTTGCAGAAATCAATGCTGCGGTTTCTTCAAGTCGGGTTTCCTCATCCTGGGTCAGACCGTCCTTGCCAAGCCCGAGAGCGGCAATCAGCGCGCGATGGACGATCAGGTCCGCATAGCGGCGGATGGGCGAGGTGAAATGCGCATAACGGCGCAGGTTGAGGCCGAAATGGCCAAGATTCTCAGGTGCATAGACCGCCTGGCTCTGCGAACGCAGCACGACCTCGTTGACCAGTTGTTCGTGTTCGGTGTCACGCACGCGGGCAAGAATCGCGTTGAACTGGGCAGGCTTCAGCTGTGCACCGCGCGCCAGCGAGATCTCGAAGGTGCGCAGAAATTCGCGCAGGGCCTCCTGCTTGGCAAGCGAGGGGGCATCGTGGACACGGTAGATAAGTGCCTGACGTTTTGCCTCCAGCGTTTCGGCTGCCGCGACATTGGCCTGCACCATGAATTCTTCGATGAGTTTGTGCGCATCAAGACGCGGCGGCACGACCACGCGATCCACGGTGCCATCTTCCTTCAGAAGGATCTTGCGCTCCGGAAGGTCGAGTTCGAGTGGCTGGCGGTTGTCGCGCCCGCGTTTCAGAACCGCGTAGGCATCCCAGAGGGGCTTTAGGATGGGCTCGAGAAGCGGGCCCGTCTTGTCATCCGGTTCGCCGTCAATGGCCTTCTGTGCCTGCTGGTAGGAGAGTTTTGCTGCCGAGCGCATGATGACGCGGTGAAAGCTGTGCCCGACCTTTTGTCCCGATGCGGAAAAGCGCATGCGCACGGCCATGGCTGGGCGCGGCTCGCCTTCGCGCAGGGAGCACAGATCGTTGGAAATGCGCTCCGGCAGCATGGGAACCACGCGGTCGGGGAAATAGACGGAATTGCCGCGTTTGACTGCTTCGCGGTCGAGCGCCGAACCTTGACGCACATAATGCGCCACGTCGGCAATCGCGACGGTGGCGATGAAGCCGCCGGGATTCTTCTCGTCCGGATCAGGCTCCGCCATCACTGCATCGTCGTGATCCTTAGCATCGGCCGGATCGATGGTGATAAGCGGCATGTCACGCCAGTCTTCGCAGCCGGACAGCGTGACGGGTTTTGCCGCTTCGGATTCCGCAATGACGTCATCGGGGAAAATATGCGGGATCTCATGCGCGTGAATGGCGATCATGGAGACCGCCTTCTCGCTGGACAGCGAACCGATGACCGAAATCACCTTGCCGCGCGCCGGGCCATAGCGCCCCCCGGAGATGGGCTCGATCTCTACAAGATCGCCATCCAGCGCGTCATTGAGATCGTCTGTATCTATGGTGAGCTCGCGTTGGGTGCGCTCGACGGGCTCGATGCGAAACACGCCATCCTTCGATTTGCGAATGACGCCCAGAATGCTCTGCCGCCGCTTTTCGAAGACCTTCATCACACGGCCCGTATAGGCGGGACCTTCACCGTTTTCCGTGCGGAAGACACGGGCCAGGACGCGGTCGCCGATGCCGGCAGCCTTGCCGCCTTTCTGGGTGCGGATTTCCACGAGGGGCAGGGGGCCTTCGCCTTCATCCTGATCCTCCCGCTCTGCGGGCCTTGCCAGAAGCGCGCCGGCGGCATCGCGCGAGAAGATGTCGAGCACCACGACATGCGGCAGCGCGCCGGGGCGCAGAAGGCGTTTGCGCGTCTTCTTCAGGAGCCCCTCGTCCTGAAGCTCGCGCAGAATGTCCTTCAGCCAGATCCGGTCACCGCCCTTGAGTCCGAAAGCCTTGGCAATGTCGCGCTTCGCGGTGCGGTCGGGATTGTCCTTGATGAAGCGCAACACCTCGTCACGGTCGGGCAGGTGGTCTCCGGAGGTCGCCTTGGCCGATTTCGCGTCGCGTCCGGCTTTGCCGAGGGTTCGGGTCTTTGCTTTCGACTTGCCGGAAATGCTGCGCGCCAAAGCGTTATTCCTCTTTCTTGGCTGCGGTCTTCTTCTTCGCCGCGGTGGTTTTTTTGGTGGTGGTGGTCGCCTTCTTCGCCGGAGCCTTCTTTTTGGCCGCGGGCTTCTTCTTGCCGCCCTTGGCCGCCTTGGCAGCGATCAGTTCCAGCGCTTCTTCCAGCGTGACATCCATCGGGTCCTTGCCCTTGGGGAGGGTCGCGTTGACCTTGCCATGGTTGACATAAGGACCATAGCGACCGTCGCGTACGGTGATCTTGCCACCTTCGTCGGGATGATCGCCAAGCTCTTTCAAGGCTGCAGGAGCAGAGCGTCCGCGCCCGCCTTTGGCCTGTTTTTCCGCAATCACGGTGACAGCGCGGTTCAGCCCAATGGAGAACACATCCTCGACGGTTTCCAGATTGGCATAGGCGCCGTCATGGAGAAGGAAGGGGCCATAGCGCCCTATGCCGGCGGATATCATCTTGCCGGATTCAGGATGCTGGCCCACATCACGCGGCAGGGAGAGCAGCGCCAGCGCCTGTTCGATGTCGATGGAATCAGGTGCCCAGCCCTTCGGCAGGCCGGCGCGCTTGGCTTCCTTGCCGTCACCGCGCTGCACATAGGGGCCGAAACGGCCGGAGCGCAGCGTGATCTCTTCTTCTGTGTGCGGGTCCTTGCCGAGCACCTTGTCGCCGTCGAGACCGTTTTCGCCATTCTCGCCATTGCCGGCCTCGCCGAACTGGCGGGTAAACCCGCATTCGGGATAGTTGGAGCAGCCGACAAAGGCACCGTGGCGACCGAGCTTCAGGGAGAGCTGACCGGTTCCGCAACGCGGACATGCACGCGGATCGCTGCCATCTTCCTTGGCGGGGAAAGCGAGCGGAGCGAGCTCCTCGTTCAGCGCATCGAGCACGTTCGTGACGCGCAGCTCCTTGATCTCGTCCACATGACCGGAGAAATCGTTCCAGAAGTCGCGCAGCACGTCCTTCCAGGAAAGCTGTCCGTCGGAAATCTTGTCGAGCTTTTCCTCAAGGTCCGCCGTGAAATCATATTCCACATAGCGCTCGAAGAAATTCTCCAGAAATGCGGTGACCAGCCGGCCCTTTGCCTGCGGCATGAGCTTGCGCTTTTCGATCGTCACATAGTCACGATCCTCAAGCGTTTTGAGCGTCGCTGCATAGGTGGAGGGACGGCCGATGCCCAGCTCTTCCATCTTCTTGATGAGCGAGGCTTCCGAGTAGCGCGGCGGTGGCTCGGTCGTGTGTTTGGTGGCCTCGATCTTTTCGCGCGTTTGCTCCTCGCCCTCGTGGATTTCAGGCAGGCGGCGACTTTCCTCGTCCTCGGCGTTTTCGTCCTTGTCGATCGCATAGGCGGCAAGGAAACCCTCGAACCGGATCACCGACCCGACGGCGCGCAGGCCCGCATTGCGGGCCTCATTCTCGGCCACGATCTCGACCGTGGTGCGCTCGATCTCGGCTGGCTGCATCTGGCTGGCGATGGCCCGCTTCCAGATCATTTCGTAGAGACGGGCCTGATCGGCATCGAGATAGCGGCGAACCTGATCGGGCGTGCGGGAGAAATCCGTCGGACGGATTGCCTCATGCGCTTCCTGCGCATTCTTGGCTTTCACCGAATAAAAACGCGGTTTTTCAGGCAAATAGCGCTCGCCGAATTCCGCGCCGATCGCCTTGCGGGCCTGATCGAGCGCCTCGGGGGCCATCTGAACGCCGTCGGTTCGCATATAGGTGATGAGACCCGCCGTCTCGCCGCCAATGTCGATGCCCTCATAAAGCCTCTGCGCCACTTGCATGGTGCGCGACGCCCCGAAACTGAGACGCGAGGAGGCTGCCTGCTGCAGGGTAGAGGTCGTAAACGGCGGTGCGGGATTGCGCCTGGTGGGCTTTGCCTCCACGGAGACCGCCTTGAATGAGGCACCATCGAGCATGGCCTTGATGTCGTCGGCCTGCTCCTGGCTCTTGATGTCAAGCTTCTGGAGCTTTTTGCCATCGATCGTGGTCAGTCGCGCCTCGAAGCTTTCCTGACGCGGGGTGGCGAGCGTGGCGGCGATCTGCCAGTAATCCTCGCGGATAAACCGCTCGATCTCCGCCTCGCGATCACACACCAGGCGCAGTGCCACCGACTGGACGCGGCCTGCGGAACGAGCGCCCGGCAGTTTGCGCCACAAGACAGGCGAGAGCGTGAAGCCAACCAGATAGTCGAGCGCGCGGCGGGCAAGATAGGCATCGACCAGCGGAACATCCACCTCACGCGGATGAGAGAGCGCATCAAGCACCGCCTTCTTGGTAATGGCGTTAAAGACAACGCGCTGCACCGGCTTGTCTTTCAGAACTTTTTTCTGCTTCAGAACTTCCAGCACATGCCAGGAAATCGCCTCACCCTCGCGGTCGGGGTCGGTGGCGAGGATCAGACTGTCGGCTTCCTTCACCGCCTTTGCAATGTCGCTCAATCGCTTGGAGGAGGGGCTGTCCACACTCCACGACATGGCGAAATCCTCATCCGGGCGCACCGAGCCATCCTTTGGAGGAAGGTCGCGCACATGGCCGAACGAGGCCAGAACCTTGTAGTTCGAGCCCAGATATTTGTTGATGGTTTTCGCCTTGGCCGGCGACTCGACGATAACAAGATCCATGAGCTTTCAGATTTCCCCGCAGGCGTCCGGCATTTTCGCGGCGCCTCGCATTTTGAACGAATCCAGCCTCGTCACATGGCCGTGCTTTGTCGTGCGGTCAAGGGTCAACGGGAATTTCGTCCGCTGCAAAGCGTCTGTGGACGACGTTTGTTTATCGTAAATTTTCCGTTTATTTGTTTATAATGGTGTGTATACTCCACCTGGGTCCTTAATGGAGAATAGTCGGGGACATTGTTCTCGGGCAACACCAATGGGTGCCGCGCGCTGGAAGGGAGTGACGGCGAATGGGCGAACATTCCGGTGGGGGCCGGACCGATGCGCTTGACTACTTGCAGGCGATGCTTGGGCAATTGCGCACCATGGCGCTTGCTGAGCGTTGTGACCTGCTCGCCTATATGATCGAGATGGCATATCTCGAAGCCAGTGACATTATTCGCGGTGACCAGCCTTGCGGCCTTCAGGGGAATGGGGCGGGGCTACATGTCTCCGGGAAGAAGCGAGACCGCGCTTCCTGAGTGCCGCTCAAGTCTGCCGGCGAGATCAAGCTCGAGCAGAACGGTAAGAACCTGCGAGGGGTGAAGGCCGGTATGGCGAATGATGTCGTCTATCAAAACGGGTGAGGGCCCAAGTGTCTGAGTGACCCTGTCGCGGTCTCTGTCATCGGGTGGAGGAGCCGCCGTTATGGTCGGCGGTTCTTCGAGTTTCTCGGATTTCGACAGCGGTTTCTCCAGCAGAGGAATAATCTGAGAAACGATATCTTCGGCTTCGGTAACAAGAATAGCGCCGTCTTTCAGCAATGCGTTCGTGCCGCCGGCGCGGGGATCCAACGGCGACCCCGGCACGGCGAAGACAAGCCGTCCCATCTCTCCTGCTAGCCGCGCGCTTATAAGAGAACCGGAGCGTTTCGCCGCTTCGACCACCACGAGACCAAAGGCGACACCCGCGACCAGACGGTTGCGCCGCGGAAAATCGCGCGCCCTTGGCGCCCAGCCGAATGGCATTTCGCTCAGAACGGTCCCCCGTTCTGCTATCTCATCAAAAAGAGCAAGATTCTCGGGCGGATAGGGGCGATCAAGGCCACCGGCAAGTGCGGCGATGGTGCCGCTCTCGAGGCTCCCCTGATGGACTGCCGCATCGATGCCGCGGGCAAGGCCCGACGCGACTGAAAAGCCGGTACTTCCGAGTTCCGCCGCCAAACGCCTTGCCATTTTCATTCCGGTCAGTGATGCGTTGCGCGCTCCGACCAGTGCGACTGTCGGCCTGAGTGCGACGGAAAGGTCTCCCTTCATCGCGAGCAGTGGGGGCGGCTGGTCCATGCGGCGCATCAACGGAGGATACTCGGGTTCCCCCACCGCGACGAAACGGGCGCCCAAGCGGGCTGCCTGTTCCAGTTCCCGCTCCGCATCCGCAAGCGAGGCAATCACGATACGTCGTGTTGCTCCGCCGCGCGCCGCGAGTTCCGGCAACATCTGCAAGGCGGCTTCGGCCGAGCCACAGTGATTGAC
The DNA here is from genome assembly GCF_019891395.1 of Nitratireductor kimnyeongensis. Taxonomy (NCBI): domain Bacteria; kingdom Pseudomonadati; phylum Pseudomonadota; class Alphaproteobacteria; order Hyphomicrobiales; family Phyllobacteriaceae; genus Nitratireductor; species Nitratireductor kimnyeongensis. The sequence goes on from NZ_CP078143.1 coordinate 3,558,332, forward strand.
CAGTTGGCGAAAGGTGACCGGACCTACATTTTCGCTGCGCAGCAGCTGCAACCAGGCGAGGCGCTGACGGTCGCTAAGCCGAGCGCCCTCGCCAAGGCTCATCACCCTTTGCCCCCGATGCGCGTTTCGGTCCCCGACATCAAGCGTGAAATGTTTGTCCTGTGTTTGATAAACACGATCACGCTCATCAACACAAAGAGTTCAGCCGCCTGAACATAGTCCAGCAGATAAAGTCCGACCGGAACTGCGACGGCAGCGACGAGGGCCGAAAGCGACGAATATCTTGTGATGAAGGCGACGGTGAGCCAGACCACGGCGAAGATGACGGCACCCGGCCAGGCGATCCCAATCAATACGCCCAGATACGTCGCCACACCCTTTCCGCCGCGAAAGCCGAGCCACACCGGAAAGAGATGGCCGAGAAATGCGCCAAGCCCTGCAGCGACCGCCTGATCGGGCCCGTAAAAACCTGCCAGCAGAACTGCGACCGTGCCCTTGAAGGCATCGCCAAGGAGTGTCAGGGCAGCGAGCTTCTTGTTGCCGGTGCGGAGCACGTTGGTCGCGCCGATATTGCCCGAGCCGATCTTGCGGACATCGCCGAGGCCGGCAAGCCGCGTTACGACAAGGCCAAACGGAATGGAACCGAGCAGATAGCCGAAAAGGAGCGCGGCCACGAGATAGGGCAATGCTAGCTGCCAACTTATGGGATCCGGCATCGGGCTCTCCCCCCTGAAACTACGTTCACTCAGGCCGTGAACACTGTGCGGCCTGCAACCATTGTTTGCAAGACCCGGCCCTGCATTCGCGCACCTTCGAAGCATGTGTTCTTCGAAAGGGAACGAATATCCGTCTCGCGCACGATCCACGGCGCGTCTAGGTCCACCAAAACCAGATCGGCGTCTGCACCGGGTTTCAGCGTGCCGCCGGGAAGACCGAACAGACGCGCCGGCGCCGTGGCCAGGCACTCGACAAGACGCATGAGCGGCAGGTCGCCGTTATGATAAAGGCGCAGGGCCGCCGCCAGAAGCGTCTCGAGACCGATGGCGCCGGCTTCGGCTTCGGCAAACGGTAGGCGCTTGGTATCCACGTCCTGAGGGTCGTGAGAAGAAACGATAATGTCGACAATCCCGGTTTTCAGGGCCTCCACCATGGCGACCCGGTCATCTTCGGTGCGCAATGGCGGTGAAAGCCGGAAGAATGTGCGGTAATCGCCAATGTCGTTCTCGTTCAGCGTCAAATGGTTGATCGAGATGCCTGCACTGACATCCGCGCCGTCATCTTTGGCCCTCGCGATGGCCGCTGCAGACATTGCGGTGGAGATTTTCGCGGCGTGATAGCGGCCGCCTGTTAGGGCGGCAAGCATCAGGTCTCGGCTGAGCGGAATGGTTTCGGCCTCGCGCGGGATGCCGGGCAAACCAAGCCAACTCGCGAAAAGTCCTTCGTTCATCACGCCGGAGGACGCCAGATGCGGGTCCTGCGTCTCGTGAGCAATGGTGATGCCAAGATCACGGGCATAGGTGAGGGCACGCCGCATGACCAGTGCATTGTTAATGGTCGAGCGCCCCTCGGTCAGCATGACTGCGCCGGCTTCGTGCAGAAGCCCGAACTCCGAAAGCTCCTTTCCCGCAAAGCCCTTGGTTACGGATGCGGCAGGAAATATGTTGATCGTCGCCGTATCGCGCGCAGTGCGTTTGACGAATTCCACCAACGCAACATCGTCGATCACCGGGGTGGTATCCGGCATCATGATGACGGACGTCACGCCGCCTGCAGCCGCAGCCCGGCTCGCTGAAGCTATGGTTTCCCTGTGTTCTGCGCCGGGTTCGCCAATGAAGACACGCGAATCGACAAGGCCGGGGATGACGGCGTGCCCCTGGCAATCGACGATGTCAGCGTTCTCAGGGGCGCCCTGATTCTGGGCATCGGCACCCGCGGCAAGGATTTTCCCGTCGGCGACGATGACCGTTCCGTGTTCGTCCTTGCCGCGTGAAGGGTCCACAACACGGGCGTTCTGAAAAACGGTCGCACTCATGCTTCGCCTCCGTCGGCGTCACGTCGCGGGTCGAGCAGCGCCTCCATCACGGCCATCCGCACGGCGACCCCCATCTCCACCTGTTCCTGAATGAGGCTCTGCGGCCCGTCCGCGATCTCGGAGGCGATCTCCACGCCGCGGTTCATGGGGCCGGGATGCATCACCAGGACGTCGTCTTTGGCCGCCTTCAGTTTCTCGGCGTCGAGGCCGAAATGGCGGAAATATTCTCGCACCGAGGGAATGAGAGATCCCGCCATCCGCTCACGCTGGAGCCGCAGCATCATCACAATATCGGCCCCCTTCAGGCCCTCATCCATCCTCGTGAAGGGTTCCACCCCCATCTGACTGATGCCGGCGGGAAGAAGCGTCGAGGGCGCAACGACCCGCACCCGCGCGCCCATGGCGTTCAACAGAATGATGTTCGAGCGCGCCACCCGTGAATGCAGAACATCCCCGCAGATCGCCACGGTAAGCCCGCCGATGCGGCCTTTCGCGCGACGGATCGTAAGTGCATCGAGCAGGGCCTGCGTCGGATGTTCATGAGCGCCGTCGCCCGCGTTGACCACCGAGCATGAAACCTTTTGAGCGAGCAGGGCCGCGGCACCGGCCGCTGCATGCCGGATTACCAGAATGTCCGGTCGCATGGCGTTCAGCGTGATCGCGGTGTCCAGCAGAGTCTCGCCCTTTTTGGTCGACGAGCTTGCGACGGACATGTTCATCACGTCTGCGCCCAACCGCTTGCCGGCCAGTTCAAATGAAGACTGGGTGCGGGTGGAGGCTTCGTAGAAAAGGTTGATATGCGTACGGCCGCGCAGTGCGGCCGTCTTCTTCTCCTGTTGCCTGGAAATGGCAACGGCCGTGTCCGCCCGGTCGAGAAGTGTTTCGATGTCGAGGGGCGATAGCCCCTTGATGCCAAGCAGGTGGCGGTGTGGGTAAAGTGGGAAAGAGGCGTTTGTCATCTCAAGAGCCTGCTATAGGCTGCAGCCAGAACCGCTGCAAGCGCGCATCACGTGCTGAACCCATCTGACGGACACAAATAACAGCTTTTGTGTTTTTATGGCGCATCAAGGTTTCATCGATTGGCAAGGTGTGCTTGCCACTATGGGTCGTTGAGCGCGCGTTGATTCCCGACGCGCTGCTTTTGTTGTGATAGAGTAAAGCCGTGACGCATGAAGTAACCAACCAGTCGCCTCCAATCGCCGGCACCAATGCCTGGCGCAGCGATCCATTGTTGATGCAGGCGGCAGAGCGGTTTTCGGAACCTGTGCGCAAAGACCTCGATACGCTTGGACGTTTCGTGCGCAATCAGGAAGCGCTTGATCTGGCACGCCTGGCCAATGCCGAGACGCCTCAGCTGAGAACGCATGACCGATACGGCAACCGTCTCGATCTGGTGGAGTATCACCCCGCCTATCACGCATTGATGCGTCGCTCTGCCGCCAACGGGCTTCATTCCTCCATCTGGGAGAAGACGGAAGCCGAGGCGGGCCATCGCCATCAGATACGCGCCGCGCGCTTTTATCTGACGGCACAGCTCGAATGCGGTCATCTTTGCCCGCTGACCATGACGAACGCCTCGCTTGCGGCCTTGATGGCGGACAACACGCTGTTTCGCCGCTGGGCACCGCGCGTGGCCGTCCGCAAATACGACCATGCGAACAAGCCCGTGGCGCAGAAAAATGGCATCACCATCGGCATGGGAATGACCGAGAAACAGGGCGGAACCGATGTACGCGCGAACACGACGCGGGCCGAGCGCCTTGAAGGCAAGATCTATCGTTTGACAGGCCACAAATGGTTCCTGTCCGCGCCGATGTCCGACGCCTTTCTGGTTCTGGCACAGGCCGATCAGGGCTTGTCCTGCTTTCTCGTGCCGCGGGTTCTGGAGGACGGGGCCGGAAACGGCCTGCATTTCCAGCGCCTCAAAGACAAGCTCGGCAACCGCTCGAATGCCTCCTCAGAGGTGGAGTTTCATGGCACGATGGGCGAGTTGGTCGGCGAGCCCGGCGGCGGCATCCGCACCATCATGGATATGGTGACGCTCACGCGCCTTGATTGCGCGCTGGGATCGGCGGGCATCATGCGCGCGGCATTGGCTGAAGCCGTACACCACACAAGGCATCGTCAGGTTTTCGGCGCGCCGCTGATCGAGCAGCCGCTGATGCTGCGGGTGCTTGCCGACATGGCCCTTGATGTCGCCGCAGCAACGGCGCTTTCGATGCGACTTGCGCGCTCCTTTGACGAGGCCGCCGACAGCCGTGGCGATGCGGCCTTTGCCCGGGTCATGACGCCGGTCGTCAAATATTGGGTTTGCAAGCTGGCGCCGGCTGTGACCTATGAGGCTATGGAGTGCCTTGGCGGCAATGGCTATGTCGAGGAAGCTCCATTGTCCAGGCACTATCGCGAAGCTCCGGTCAACGCGATCTGGGAAGGGTCCGGCAACGTGATGGGGCTCGACGTCTTGCGCGTCCTTGAGCGCAATGCCGGGCTTTTCGACGAGGTGCTTGGTATGATCGGAAGAGATCTTGGCGAAAAGGGCGGTGCGACACTCGAGGTTCTGGCAGCCGCTGCCCGCGTCTGTCAGACCGACGAGGGATCAGCCCGTATCCTGACCGAACAACTTGCGCTCGCGGCAGCCGCTGCCGAATTGAAGCGGCTGGGCGCTGGCAGGGTTGCGGATGCCTTCATCGAAACACGTCTTGCCGGCCAGTGGCGCAGCACATACGGCATGCTGGACGCGCGGCACGACGCCTCCTCCATCCTCGACGTGCTCTATCCCGACGAGAACTGAGCGACAACCGTGAGAACCAACGGTATCGTGAAGAAGGCGAGCGCCGTTTGCAGTGTGGTGATGCTCGCATAGAGCGGTGCATCGCCACCGAGTTGCCGCGCGAGAAGATAGCCGTTCATGGCGGTGGGAACCGCCGCACAAAGCGCCAGATAGTCGAGTGCCGGCCCGGTGACGCCAAAAACGAGCGCCATCGAAATCATGAGGGTCGGAAAGAAAATCAGTTTCAAGAAGGCAGATGCCCACAAGGCTGCCGGTGCAGCCAGGAAGTCGCCGGGACGCAGGCTGGCGCCAATGGTCAAAAGCCCCATCCCCAGCGCAGCGCGACCTACGAGGTCCAGCGTCTGGTTCAAGGGAGGGTAGAGGCCGAAGGGCAGAAACCGCAGGGCCACCGCTGCCGACGCCGCCAGCACCATCGGGTTGCGCGCAACGTCCAGCAAAACCTTGGACCAGGAAGCGCTGTTGTCGGCAAACCGTGTGACCACGAACACCGAGGCGATGTTGATGGGGATGATGATCGTCGCCATCACAAGCGCCACCACGGCGGCTCCTTCAGGAGGAAAGAGCTTCTGGGCGACCGCCAGGGCCATGAAGCCGTTCCAGCGCACAGCCGTCTGGAAGAGCGAGGAGAATTGACTGTGCTTGATCAATCGGCTCGCTCTCAGAGCAGGCCACAAGGCGAGCACCAGAAAAATCATCCCGAGAACCGAAACCATCAGCGCGCCGAGCAGGGCGTCGAGGCGGAGTTTTGAGAAATCCGCATTGACAATGGTGATAAAAAGAAGCGCCGGGTACAGAAACCAATAGCAAAGCTGCTCAAGTCCCGGCCATGTGTCGTCACTGATAAGCGGTGTCCGCCGCAGCGCATTTCCTGCGATGATGAGCAGGAAAATCGGCAGGATGCTTTCGAAGATGGCGAACATGGAAAACCGGCGACAGAAGGGAGCTTATTGCTAATAGCCGCCTGCAAGTCTGTAAACCCGGAGCGCTGCTCTCCCCGCCTGTGAAAGTTAACCTTAATGATTGGTAAGCGTTGCAGCGAGATTTGCGGCGGGTCAGTGTACGTTTCATCCGGGAACGAGAGTCATGAACCGCACATTTTCAATCCTTCTTTCTGTCTATTGGGCCGTTATTTTCGGCCTGGCCGTGTGGACAGCCGCGCAGGCCGAAGGCATTGTCGTTCCGGTCGGTTCGCTGGCGGCTGAAACCGCCTGGCGCATGACGACGTTCTTGGGCCATTTGGGCATCGTGCTTGGCAACGCGTTGGTGGCGGCGCTTTTCACATGGACGCTGGTGGTGTCCGTCCTTGAAAACGGAGACAGGCGGGAGACGGCAAACGTTGCCGCTGTGGCCTGCGCGGCTGCATTGGTCATGCTGCTCGCTGATCTGCTTCATACGGGGCTTTCTGCAAGCGCAGCCGCTGTCCCGCTCTCCACCGCCACGACGATGAAATTCCTCGCGGTCCTGGCGTCGCACCTCGTGCTGCGGCGGGAAGGAGAGGCTGCGGAACAGGCAAATGCCGAACCGGCCCCTCCGGCCATGTCGCGTGTCAACACACTGCAGATCATCGATGCCGCTCACGACGCCATGGCAAGGCGTGTTGCCCAACGGCAGCGGTTGCGATTCTCCACCCCTGCCAACGATCATTGGAGCCCGTAATGCGTTATCTTCTGATCTTCTGGGCGCTCCCGCTCGGCCTGTTCTGGGGATGGTATGGACTGTCTTACCATGACATCAATTTCGGCCTCGGTTTTTTCAGCCGCGAGATGAATGATCTGCTGTTTCGGATCTATGGCAACATTCTGGGCATCGATCCGACCATCATACCGGGCATGGTCGCCCGCGCTTGCGTGCTCGACAGCTTCATCCTCATGGCCATCATCGCGTTCCGACGCCGGCGCTCTCTCTGGGCATGGTTCAAAGAAAAGCGCACCGCTTATCGTTCGGGGGAAGCGGCTGCGGACGTGCGCAACCTGTCCAGCGCACCCTGAAGAATGAAGGCGGCGGCGGCGGAATCGATCCGCTCCGCCCGTTTTTTTCGCGACACATCCATCTCCAGAAGAGCCCGCTCGGCAGCAACAGTCGACATGCGCTCGTCCCAGAAGGCGACGGGGAGCGCGGTAAGCCGCTCGAGATTGCGGATGAAGGCGCGCGTCGACTGCGCACGCGCTCCTTCGCTCCCGTCCATGTTTACAGGCAATCCGATGACGATGCCGCCCACATTGTCACGCTTGAAAGCCGCAATCAGCGCTTCGGCATCCTGCGTGAACTTCTTGCGCATGATCACCTGCCGCGGTGTGGCAAGGGAGAGGCCCCGATCGGAGACTGAAATTCCGATGGTCTTGGTGCCGAGGTCGAGGCCGGCCAGCGTCTGGCCTGCTCCGAGAAAAGCGGGGAGTTCCTGCAGGTCAACCACTGACAAAACTGACTTCTCCGATTAGGACTGTGGGATCGTTTTAGCGCTGCACCGGTTACACGGAAAGCTGCCGATGCGCGATAACCGCCATCGGGTGCGCTGCACGAAAGAGATATTGGAGAACAATCGCATGGATCTGACCTGGTACGGCCATTCTGCATTTCGCGTCGATGCGGGCGAAGCACGCATCCTGATCGACCCGTTTCTGACCGGTAATCCCTCCTGGAACGGCGGATGGGAGGAGCCGGCCGAGGGTGTGACCCATGTTCTGCTGACCCATGGCCACGACGATCATATCGGCGATGCGGTCGATATTCTGAGAAGCACCGGCGCGATGCTGGTCGCCAATTTCGAGATCTGCATGTTTCTTGTGGGCAAGGGCGTCGACCAGAGCCGCATCAACCCCGGCAATCATGGGGGCACGGTAGACTGCCACGGTTTCACCACCACCTTTGTTAACGCGCAGCATTCCTCATCTTCTTCGGGCGAGGGCGGTACCAACACCTATCTGGGCAATCCGGCAGGGCTGGTGCTGCATTTCCCAGATGAAAAGACACTCTATCATATGGGCGACACGGACATTTTCAGCGATATGGCGCTGATTCATGAGTTGCATCAGCCCGAAATCGGACTGGTGCCCGTCGGCGATCGCTTCACCATGGGAGGTGCGGTGGCAGCGCTCGCCTGCCGTCGGTATTTCAAGTTCGAGACGGTTCTGCCCTGTCACTTCGGTTCCTTCCCAATCATCGACCAGACGCCTCAAAAATTCGTCGAGGGGATGGAAGGTTCGGGCGTGAACGTGCCGACGTTGAAGGCGGGTGAGAGCATATCTCTGTAGCAAATCCGGTGCGTCGAAGCGCGTTGGCGGTTGCACGCTGCCCGCGCGCCGATTATAGCCGGGGCGCAGCCAATAAGCGCCTGGAGAAAACCATGTCCGTGGACATCGATACCGTGAAGCGTGTTGCGCGCCTTTCCCGCATTGCCGTTGACGAGGCCGATGCCGAGCGCATGACGGGCGAACTCAATGCGATTCTCGGTTTCGTCGAGCAATTGAATGAAGTGAATGTGGAGGGCGTAGATCCCATGACCTCCGCCATTCCGATGGCGATGAAGAAGCGGAAGGACGGCGTGACCGACGGCAGCAAGGCCGATGATATCGTCGCTAATGCGCCTGCTTCGGAAGACAATTTCTTCGTCGTTCCCAAAGTGGTTGAATAAGAGCGCCCCGCTTCCAAACCCATTTGCCCTCATGGGCCTCCGGATTTCCACGGATCTTCAATGACAGAGCTCACCAAACTCACAATCGCCGAAGCGCGCGAGAAGCTCGCCTCCAAGGCCTTCACCGCCACCGAACTGACCGAGGCCTATCTTTCGGCCATCGACACAGCCAACGAAAAGCTGAACGCCTATGTTGCCGTTACCCATGAAAAGGCACGGGCGATGGCAAAGGCGAGTGACGCAAAGATTGCGAAGGGTGAAGCCGGCGCGCTGGAAGGTATTCCGCTCGGCATCAAGGATCTTTTTGCGACACAAGACGTCCACACCCAGGCCGCCAGCCACATTCTCGACGGGTTCAAGCCGAAGTATGAATCCACCGTTACCGCCAATCTATGGTCGGATGGCGCGGTGATGCTCGGCAAGCTCAACATGGATGAGTTCGCCATGGGCTCGTCCAACGAGACCTCCTATTACGGGCCGGTTATCAATCCCTGGCGCGCGGAAGGGTCCAGTGCCGATCTCGTGCCAGGCGGCTCGTCGGGTGGTTCGGCGGCTGCCGTTGCGGCTTTCCTGTGTGCGGGCGCTACTGCGACGGACACCGGCGGCTCGATCCGCCAGCCCGCCGCCTTCACCGGTACAGTCGGTATCAAGCCGACCTACGGTCGCTGTTCGCGCTGGGGCACGGTGGCCTTTGCTTCTTCGCTCGATCAGGCGGGACCGATTGCACGCGATGTGCGCGATGCGGCGATACTGCTGAAGTCCATGGCCTCCGTGGACGACAAGGACACCACCTCCGTCGACCTGCCGGTGCCGGACTACGAAGCAGCCATCGGCCAGTCGGTCAAAGGCTTGAAAATCGGAATCCCGCGCGAATACCGCATGGACGGCATGCCCAACGAGATCGAGGCTCTTTGGAAGAAAGGCATCGACTGGATGCGCGATGCCGGTGCGGAGATCGTGGATATCTCGCTGCCGCACACCAAATACGCTCTACCCGCCTATTATATCGTCGCGCCTGCCGAAGCTTCGTCCAACCTGGCGCGCTATGACGGCGTGCGCTACGGCTTGCGCGTGCCCGGCAAGGACATTGCCGATATGTATGAGCAGACCCGTGCGGCTGGTTTTGGTCGCGAGGTCAAGCGCCGCATTATGATCGGTACCTATGTGCTTTCGGCGGGCTATTACGATGCCTATTACCTGAAGGCGCAGAAGGTGCGCACGCTGATCAAGCGTGACTTTGAACAGGTCTTCGAAGATGGGGTCGATGCCATCCTGACGCCAGCCACACCATCGGTTGCATTCGGCATAGCCGATCAGGAAATGGCATCCGATCCGGTAAAGATGTATCTGAACGACATCTTCACTGTGACGGTCAACATGGCGGGTCTGCCGGGCATCGCCGTACCGGCAGGGCTCGATGAAAAAGGCCTGCCGCTCGGCCTGCAGCTTATCGGCAAGCCGTTTGACGAAGAAACACTGTTCCGCACCGCGCATGTCATCGAACAGGCTGCGGGGCGCTTTGCACCGAACAGGTGGTGGTAGTCTGCGTGGCGCGGATTTGACCTAAAACAGGGGCCGCGCCATGTTTCACCTCGTTTCCGCGATTGGCTGGCTGTTCCTTCAACCCCTCAGCCTTGTCGCTATCCTGATTGCGGTGTCTTTTCTGACCGCATTTTTGGGTAGGCACCGCTTGTCCATGGCGGCGAGCGGATTGTCCTTTATGGTTCTCTTTCTTTCAGCCTGGACAACGCTCGGCGCGCTTGTGCTCGGGCCACTGGAAGATCGTTTTCGCAAACCCCGGCCCATTCCGGACACGATCGATGGCATCATTGTTCTCGGGGGCGGGCTGGAAGGCTCCATCAATATGGCGCGGGGTGGCTATGAGCTGAACGCCAGTGGTGACCGCTTTGTGGAAACCGCAATTCTTGCGCGCCGGTTCCCGCAAGCCAAGATCTTGATCTCAGGGGGGCAGGGCGCTGTCTTTCTGGCTGGAGAGGGCGATGCGGATACCGCTCCGCGCCTCCTGGCCGCGCTTGGCGTGGCTGCGGGCCGACTTGTTCTGGAGAACCGTTCGCGCGACACGTTTGAAAACGCCCACTTTTCAAGAGAACTGGTGAAGCCGGCCGCAGGTGAGACATGGCTTCTCGTCACCTCCGCCTTCCACATGCCGCGCGCCGTGGGCGTCTTCCGGAAGGTCGGATTTCCAGTGACTCCCTGGCCGGTTGACTACAAAACGGCCGGCAACGAAACGCCGGGCCTAGCGGAAGACAATGCACTCGATTCCCTGCGTAACACGACCGTTGGAATACGCGAGTGGATCGGCCTCGTAGCCTATCGAATGGCTGGCAGAACGGATGCGCTTTTTCCCGGGCCAAAGCCTTCGTCGCGGTGAGTCGAGGCTCTTTCGGGGCGCGGGATGGTGCATTGCAGCAAAAATGTCCGCATTTCGCCACATCTGTTGAGAAATCCTTTATTGGCCCAAGTGCCTGATTATGCTGGAAAACCCTCGTTTTCTGGGATTTTAGAACAGTTCACAGGTCGTGATTTCGCCGTTTTTGGGCTTGCGGAAGCGTACGCGGAGGAGTATCTCCCGCCGTCACAGATCGGCGATCGGGATCATCCCGGTCGGAGATTGAACTAAAAAAACGGGATATGCATGGACGATAGCGTTGAGAGATCCTGCTGGGGTGTAACCGCCAAAGCAGTGATCGGGCTTGCGGGAATCATCTTTCTGGCATGGCTCTTGATTGGCGCCGAAACGGCAGCGGTCGTAGCAACGTCAAGCTGAACGACCAGCAAAACCGCAAGACATCGGTTCTTTAAAGTCGAAGGGCGCAGCGCAATCGCTGCGCCCTTTGCTTGTTTGGGTAAATCGCCTACATCATGCGATGTCGCGGTCGTGTCAGCGTGCCGCTTCTTTACTGTCGGGGGCTCGCACACTGCGAGAGTTCCTCGTCTGGACACATCCGGAGCCTTCGCCCATGTTCCTTTCCGTTTTCGACCTGTTCAAGATCGGTATCGGACCATCCAGTTCGCACACGATGGGCCCCATGACGGCAGCAGAACGCTTTCTGGCTGAGGTTGCCGGCGACGACTGGCCCCGCCCGACCGGGAGTGTCGTGCACCGGCTTGGTGTCAGCCTGCATGGCTCCCTTGCCTTTACCGGCGTGGGCCACGGTACGGACCGCGCCGTGATCCTCGGACTTGCAGGATACAATCCCTTGACCGTCGATCCTGATCGCATGGACGAACAGCTCGCCACGATTGCGGCCGAGAAGATGGTCCGGCCTGAAGGCCATCAGCCATACCAGTTCGATCCGCAAAACGACCTTGTGCTCGACAAGAAGGAGGCTCTGCCGGGTCATGCCAATGGTATGGCGTTCAACGCGTATGATGCGGATGGAAGGCTCCTGCTCAGGCGCATCTATTATTCCATCGGTGGCGGTTTTGTGGTTTCCGAGGAGGAACTGCAGACGCTGAAGAAGCAGTCCAGAAAGCCCGAGGCCGGCGATGTACCGTTCCCCTTTGCGAGCGCGCGCGAAATGCTTGCCATGGCGGCTGAAAGCGGATTATCGATCGCCGAGATGAAGCGGGCGAACGAAGAAGCGCACATGACCCGGGCAGAGCTTGATGCCGGTCTCGACCGAATCTGGGAGGCCATGGACGGATGCATAGAACGTGGCCTTTCGCAGGACGGCATCATGCCCGGCGGTCTGAACGTGCGCCGTCGCGCGCGGCACTTGCATGACAGGCTGGATGAAGACTGGCGTCAGAACCGCCCCAATCCTCTTGCAGCGAACGACTGGCTTTCCGTTTTCGCAATGGCCGTGAACGAGGAAAACGCCAGCGGCGGCCGCGTGGTGACCGCTCCGACCAATGGAGCGGCGGGCGTTGTGCCTGCGGTCATGCGTTACTGGCAGAAATTTCATGTCGACGCTGATGCTGCCGGCATCCGCGATTTCCTTCTGACGGCCGCCGCGATCGGTGGCATCGTCAAGCACAATGCCTCCATATCCGGAGCTGAGGTCGGCTGCCAGGGCGAAGTGGGGTCGGCGTCCGCCATGGCGGCAGCTGGTTTTGCCGCCGTCTTAGGCGGCACGCCCGAACAGGTGGAGAACGCAGCCGAAATAGCACTCGAACACCATTTGGGCATGACCTGCGATCCGGTAGCAGGGCTTGTGCAGGTGCCGTGCATCGAGCGCAATGCTTTGGGCTCGGTCAAGGCCGTAACGGCAGCGTCGCTCGCGGTAAAAGGCGACGGCAAGCATTTCGTTTCACTTGATGCCGCGGTCGAAACGATGCGGCAGACCGGCATGGACATGAACGAGCGCTACAAGGAAACAAGCCTCGGAGGTCTTGCGGTCAACGTTGTGGAATGCTGAGTTCCGCTCAACGCTGTGGAGAGCCGGCTATCCCGCTTGACCTTGACCGGGCAGCGCCCGACATTTGAACGATGGCACTCAACCTCATCAAATTGTGCGTCGGCTGCGAAAGCGTCGAGCAATTGCAGGATTGGATCGCGCTTCGTCTGCGGGAAAAACAGGCGCGCGGCGAGCCGGCTGAGCAGTTTCACACGACGCGCATGGTGCCAAAGCGCGTGGAAGAGCTGACCCAAGGTGGCTCTCTCTTTTGGGTCATCAAAGGCACGGTTCAATGCCGTCAAAGACTGTTGGACATCCGTCCGTTCCGTGATTCTGAGGGTGTGTCGCGCTGTCATCTGGTGCTGGAGCCCAGATTGGTGCGCACGCAGTTTCAGCCGCGCCGAGCCTTTCAGGGGTGGCGATATCTCGAGGCAAAGGACGCGCCACAAGATCTTGGCAGCGCCGGAGACGACGCGGAAATGCCTTTGGAACTGCGCCGTGAACTCACAGAACTCGGCTTGCTGTAGCGCCTCATCTGGCGCAGGCTTGTGGTGAGCCTTGCAACCAGTCGGTGGACGCCCATCTTTCTCATTATGAGTGACAAGAAAACACCCGCGCCTCGCCGCGCAGAGACAAAGCCCTCCGAAACCCGGTCACCATCGGGAGCCATTGACGCGTTCGTGCGGCAAGCGCGTGCACTGGCTCCAATGCGCGGCACCGGCAGCGGCCGGCTTATCCTCGCGCTGGACGCAACGATGAGCCGACAGCCCACCTGGGATCTTGCCTGCAAACTTCAAGCCGAGATGTTCGATGCCGTGGACAAGGCCGGTTCGCTGAACGTTCAACTCGTCTATTTCAGAGGTTTCGGCGAGAGCCGCGCCTCGCGCTTCGTGCGGGATACCGAAGCGCTGCAGACACTCATGACCAAGATTGACTGTCGTGGCGGCCACACACAGATCAGCAAGGTGCTGGCGCACGCTTTGAAGGAAACGTCTCGCGAGAAGGTGAACGCGCTTGTCTATATCGGCGACGCGATGGAAGAGAGCGTCGACGATCTGTCAGACAAGGCCGGGCGCCTTGGTTTGAGTGGCGTTCCGGTTTTCGTTTTTCAGGAAGGACATGATCCGATTGCTGAACGGGCTTTTCGCGAGATCGCCCGTCTGTCGAAAGGAGCCTGGTTTCGTTTTGATTCGCGGTCCGCGGCCGAACTGGGGAAGCTACTCTCCGCCGTCGCGGTTTATGCGACCGGCGGGTTTAAGGCACTGAGCGATCGGAACAGGCCCGAAGATCGCAGGATGCTCGAACATCTTCACGGCGACAGAGACCGATGAGCTTCCCGTTCTTCTTCTTCGCGCTTTTGCTGCTGCTCGTTCTGGGCGCTTTCGGCTTCATGAATGCAAACCCCAAGCGGGTGGCCAACACCTTGCGGATCGCCGGGCCGGGCTTGCTGGCGCTCGCCGGTGTGGTGATGCTGTTTGCAGGCAGGGCAGGGATCGGCGGGATGTTGATTTCAGCCGCGGTCGCCTGGTTCGGTTCAGCGCGACTGAGAATGGGGCGCGTAAAAAAGCCGGGGCAAAGCTCTACGGTGCGCTCGGCGGCGCTCGAAATGGAGCTCGATCACGATAGTGGGACACTGTCTGGAGAGGTTCTTGCAGGCCGGCACGAAGGGCGCCGGCTCGCAGATATGACGCTGGAGGAACTGCTTTCGCTCTACAAGGAGCTTGAAGGCGATGAAGAGAGCTTACGGCTTCTGGAAACCTATCTTGACAGCGAATTCCCCACCTGGCGCGATGGCGCGCAGCCGAATGGCGACGGGGGGGAGGGAGTTGCGTCGGGCTCGGGCCCCATGACCGAGGAGGAGGCCTATGAGGTCCTTGGTCTTGAAAGAGGTGCGTCCGTTGCGCAGATCAGAGAGGCTCACCGCCGCCTGATGCAGCGCCTGCATCCCGACATGGGAGGTACCTCGTCTCTTGCTGCCCGTGTCAACGAGGCTCGCGACGTTTTGCTTTCCGCTCATGAGTGAGTTCCCGGCACGCGCTACACTATCCTGACTCATCATAAACTCCGGTCTTACTGCTGTACGGCGTAGCAGGAGATGCTCTTCTTCTTGAGGGACGCACAGGCGCCCCAAGCATCGGATTTGCTCGCGAACCCGACGAAACGGGCACGGTGGTAGGTAACGCCACCTTTCTCGAAGGTCTCGGTAATCGGTACGGCGCTTGCCAGAACGGTGCCTGCCTTTTTCTCAGTTTCGGCGAGGAACATCAGCGCTTCGTCTTCGCTGGGCATGGAGGCTACCTGAATGACCCAGCCACCGATGGAACTGGCGCCCTGTGCTTCTGGCTCCGTGGAAGCCGTGGGCATGGGATCGACGGCAGCGACCGGGGCGGTTGGACGTGGTACGGATGCCGTGACGATAGCAGCTGCCTTGACTGGTTGCTCCGGTGCATAAGCGGTGAGCGTATCCACTTCGGGGCGTTCGGTGGGCAAGGGAACCTGTTTGCCCGGGATCATTGCAGCAAGCGCGGTGCGCGCGCCACCGGGAGCCTTGGCGATCAACATGCGATCCCGTCCGGTCGACCCCTTATTCAGATAGCGAGAGATCAGATCTGCCATGTGTGCATCGCGGCTGCGTGACGTACGCCCCCCCATGACCACGGCGACGATGCTGCGGCCATTGGCCTGCACCGAACTGGCAAGGTTGAAGCCGGATGCGCGCGTATAGCCGGTCTTGATACCATCGACACCCTTGACCCGACCAAGCAGGCGATTGTGATTGCCGTAGCGACGCTTTTTGTAGGTGAAGGACGTGGTCTGGAAATAGCTGTAATATTGCGGGTAGTGCTCGCGCAGGGCGATGCTGAGCTTGGCCATGTCCCGCGCGGTTGTCTTCTGCTCGCTGTTGGGCAGACCATGCGCATTCTTGAAGGTGGTTCGCGACATGCCGAGTTGGCGTGCCTTCGCGGTCATCATGGAAGCGAACTTGGATTCCGAACCGCCGAGAAACTCAGCCACTGCGGTGGCGGCATCGTTCGCCGAGCGGGTAACCAGCGCTCGAATGGCCTGGTCTACCGTCAGGCTGTCACCAGGGCGCAAGGCAATGTTGGTCGGGGGCTCTGCAGCCGCGTTCCGCGACACGGGAATGCGTGTCTCCTTGCTGATGCGACCCGTCGAAAGGGCCTCGAAGATCATGTAAGCAGTCATCATCTTGGTCAGCGACGCGGGATAGCGCGGAGCATCTGCGCTTGATTCATAGAGAACCTTGCCGGTCTTCGCATCCATGACGATGCCTGCATATTTGGCGTTTGCAGAAGCCTCTTCTGCCGCGCCCAACATAACGATACCGGAAATGAAAAGTGCAGTGAGAATCCTGCTTGATAGCCGCACAAGATTCGCTCTACCCAACAACGCCTGACGCACGATTACACCCATTTGCATCTGGTTTCAGGCCGCGAGGCATCCCCACTCGCAGGCCCATTTCTCATCACCCTATCGGCGGCGGCGTTACCAATCCGTTTATGGTGAGCTATTCGTTGACGGAATTTCTTAATATTGACTCGAAATCGAATGATCGTCCGGCCGAAAAGGCGGCTGGAGTGAATGTCTGGAGCAACCATGGTGATGATGGCGTAGTTTTGAACGCAAAACCCCGCCCCCCATATTGTCAGGAACGGATAAGGGCTTAAAATTGTCAGAACGGTACCTACATGTCCCACGTAAGGGCTCGGCATAGGGAATGGAATTTTTGAATATCGGTGAAGCCATGCAGCACGGCGTCTGGCGAATGCAGGATGGCGAAAAAGATGATGACAGTTCCGACCGTGGAACTGCGGTCATTACGCGTACGAAAACCAAGACGAAGAAACCGAGCCTCTATCGTGTATTGTTGCTGAATGACGATTACACACCAATGGAGTTCGTCATTCATGTGCTTGAGCGCTTCTTCAAGAAGGATCGCGAAGCCGCGACCAGAATTATGCTGCACGTACACAATCACGGTGTCGGTGAATGTGGCGTGTTCACGTTCGAAGTGGCGGAAACGAAAGTAACGCAGGTGATGGATTTCTCCCGCCAACACCAGCATCCACTTCAATGCGTGATGGAAAAGAAATGAGGTACTGAATGCCGGCTTTTTCCCAAGGCTTGGAGCGGGCACTGCATCAGGCGCTCACTTTGGCCAATGAGCGCCACCATGAATATGCAACGCTCGAGCATTTGCTTCTTGCGCTGATCGACGATTCGGACGCTGCGGCCGTTATGCGTGCCTGCAATGTCGATCTGGATGCGCTCAAAGAGACAGTGATCAAATACATAGACGGCGAACTCGACAATCTCGTCACGGGCTATGACGAGGATTCCAAGCCGACCGCGGGGTTCCAGCGCGTTATCCAGCGCGCTGTCATCCATGTGCAATCGTCTGGACGCGAAGAGGTGTCGGGAGCCAATGTGCTCGTAGCAATTTTCGCCGAGCGCGAGAGCCATGCGGCCTATTTTCTGCAGGAACAGCAGATGACGCGCTACGACGCGGTCAACTACATCAGTCACGGCATCGCCAAACGGCCCGGCGGATCAGAGGCACGAACGCCACGTGGTGCGGAGGACGAGGACTCCGGCGCACCTGGGGCAGAGGCCGAGGACGGCAACAAGAAGAAACAGGCGCAAGACGCGCTTACAGCCTATTGCGTCAATCTCAACGAGAAGGCGCGGGCCGGGCGCATCGATCCGCTGATCGGGCGCGCGCCCGAAATCAACCGTACCATTCAGGTTCTCTGCCGCCGTTCCAAGAACAATCCGCTGTATGTGGGGGATCCTGGCGTCGGCAAGACGGCGATCGCAGAAGGGTTGGCCAAGCGAATCGTGGAAGGCGACGTGCCTGATGTGCTGGCCGATGCCACGATCTTTGCGCTCGACATGGGATCGCTTTTGGCTGGCACGCGGTATCGCGGTGATTTCGAGGAACGTCTCAAACAGGTCGTGAAGGAGCTGGAAGACTTCCCCGGTGCGGTTCTCTTCATTGATGAGATTCACACGGTGATCGGCGCCGGAGCGACCTCTGGCGGGGCAATGGACGCCTCCAATCTCTTGAAGCCTGCCTTATCGTCTGGCTCCATCCGTTGCATCGGCTCGACCACCTACAAGGAATTCCGGCAGTTCTTTGAGAAGGATCGCGCGCTGGTGCGTCGCTTCCAGAAGATCGACGTGAGCGAGCCGACGGTGGAAGATGCCATCGAAATCATGAAGGGGCTCAAGCCCTATTTCGAGGACTTTCACAAGGTTCGCTACACCAACGAGGCTGTGAAGGCGGCGGTCGAGCTTTCGGCCCGCTATATCAGTGACCGAAAGCTGCCGGACAAGGCGATCGACGTGCTGGACGAAACTGGCGCCTCGCAGAAGCTGTTGCCGGAAGCCAAGCGGCGCAAGACGATCAACGTCAAGGAAATCGAGGCCACCATCGCCACCATGGCCCGCATACCGCCCAAAACGGTATCTGCCGATGACGAGAAGATCCTTGCCACGCTCGAAGACGAGTTGAAAAGGGTTGTTTACGGACAGGAAGCGGCGATCACCGCACTGTCGTCGGCGATCAAGCTGGCACGTGCAGGGCTGCGCGAACCCGAGAAACCGATCGGTTCGTACCTGTTCTCCGGTCCCACGGGCGTCGGCAAGACCGAGGTCGCCAAGCAGCTAGCTGCCTCGCTCGGTGTTGAACTGTTGCGTTTCGACATGTCGGAATACATGGAGCGCCACACGGTCTCGCGCCTGATCGGCGCGCCGCCCGGCTATGTGGGCTTCGATCAGGGCGGTTTGCTGACCGACGGGGTGGATCAGCATCCTCATTGTGTGCTTCTGCTCGACGAAATCGAGAAGGCGCATCCGGATCTCTTCAATATCCTTTTGCAGGTGATGGATCATGGCAAGCTGACCGATCACAATGGCAAAAGCATCGACTTCCGCAATGTCATTCTGATCATGACGACCAATGCGGGTGCCGCGGACATGGCCAAACCGGCGATCGGCTTCGGTTCCTCCAAGCGGGAAGGCGATGACATGGAAGCGATCAACCGGCTGTTCACGCCGGAGTTCCGCAACCGTCTGGATGCCGTGATACCGTTTGGTGCCCTGCCTGCGCCAGTCATTCATCAGGTCGTACAGAAGTTTGTCATGCAGCTTGAGGCACAGCTCGCCGAGCGCCGAGTCACGTTCGATCTGTCGGAAGATGCGGTCGCCTGGCTGGCAGACAAGGGATATGACGAACGGATGGGTGCCCGTCCTCTGGGGCGTGTCATTCAGGAGCATATTAAGAAGCCACTTGCCGATGAGGTCTTGTTCGGAAAACTGAAGAAGGGCGGAACGGTGAGAGTCACGGTGGATAAAGGTGAGAGTGGCGAGAGCCTACTTAAACTCGACGCCTTGCCCGATGATGCGCCGATTAAGCCGCGCGATGAGGTTCCGACCAAGAAGAAGGCCAGGCCCGCCGCGAAAAAACCTCGCAAGCCCAAGGCGGCTGCGAAGCCGAAACCTAAGGCGCAGAAGCCCAAGGAGCCGCCGAAGCGAAGCCTCGTTCCGCAATTGCCGCGGAAGGATTGATGCGCATGGACTGAAGTGTAGGGGCGAGCATCAAGTGGCCCAATTTCGAAGGCGTGAGTGCCCCAAGCACTCACGCCTTCATTGTATCGCACCCAACCTCTTCCTGTGGTAGTTCGTTCGGGCAATGAGTGAGTCCCCGATAGCCCAACCAGACGAAGAATCACGCGCATTCGCTTGGTATCTGCGAGGTGTGCGGCGCTGCTTCTCGATACCGGGCCTTGTTCTGGTGAGCGCGTTTATCGGCTTCTCCGGTCTTGCACGCGAGGCGGGCCTCACGCTTGCACAAACCGTCTTCATGACGGGTGTGGTCTGGGCCTTGCCCGGACAGGTGGTGCTGATCGGTGCGATACTGGCTGGAAACAGCCTGTTTGCTGCGGCATTCGCGGTCGCTCTCTCCTCCGTGCGCCTGGCACCCATGGTGGTGGCGATCACACCGGAAATGCAAACCCCCAAAACGCGAGGATGGGTCCTCTACGCCTTGTCGCATTTTGTCGCCATCACCTCATGGGTGTTGGCGATGGGGAGCTTCAAAACCGTTCCGCGACCGTTGCGCACGGCCTATTACACCGGCATCGGATCAACACTTGTGCTGGTGAATATGGGTGTGGTGGCAACCGTGTTCCTTGTGGCGGAAACCTTGCCTGCGACAGTGAATGCGGGGCTGCTTTTTCTCACGCCCATCTATTTTCTCACGTCGCTTTGGGGATCTGCCCGGGAACGGGCGGGACATGTCGCGATGATCCTAGGCCTGATCTGCGGACCCGTCTTCCACATTCTCATGCCCGGTTTCGATCTCCTGGCCGCCGGTGTCGTTGCCGGTGTGGTTTCCTATGCGTGGCACCGCATGAAAGCCAAAAATGAGGAGGCCGGATGAGCTTTGATGCGTTCGAGAGCTGGTGGTGGCCCTATCTGTTCATCCTCCTGGCCGGCTGGCTGGCAACAGATATATGGCGGTATATCGGCGTCTATCTGGGAGGGAAAATGTCCGAAGAGTCGGACATTCTTGTCTTCGTGCGCTGTATTGCAACGGCACTCGTCGCCGCGGTGATCGCCAATCTTATCGTGTTTCCCAGTGGGGCGCTGGCCGATTCCCCGCTCGAATTGCGGGTGGCGGCCGCCATTGCCGGCTTTGCCGCCTATCTTTTCTGCCGCAAGCAGATCCTCATTGGAATCGTCGCTGCCGAATTGGTGCTGTTGAGCGGTTTATATCTCTTGGGCTAGAGAGCGCCCGAGTTCTGCTGGAGTTTTTGGCGGATCTTTTCGGCTTGTTCGGCAAGCAGCGCCTGTTCCGCCATCTCCCCGGTATGCGGTCGAAGCGCGACACTCTCGAAACGGGGAATGATGTGAACATGCAGATGGAAAACGACCTGTCCGCCAGCGGCCTCGTTGAATTGCTGAATGGTCACGCCGTCGGCATCGAATGCGGCTTTCGCTGCCCGTACCAGCTTCTGGACTGTGCGCATGACCGCTGCAAGACTTTCCGGCTCCACGTCTAGGATATTGCGTGAAGGTTTCTTCGGGATCACCAGACAATGGCCGTCGCCGCGCGGCATGATGTCCATAAAGGCGAACGTGTCCTCATCTTCATAGAGTTTGTGGGCCGGCAGTTCGCCGCGCAGGATCTTCGCGAATATGTTGTCGTTGTCATAGGCGGCGCTGGTCATTTGAACCTCTTGGATGGAGCAATTGCCGCCGCAGTTTTCTGCGCTAATGTCCGGACCGTCAACACCCGTAGACGGGTGATTCGACAGGTTTTCCATGAAGGCGCAGACATTGACTTATCTCTATCTTATCGTCGCCATTCTTTTCGAGGTGGTGGCGACAACCGCACTCAAACAGACAGCGGGATTCACACGTCTCGCACCTTCGCTGATCACGCTCATCGGCTATGCAGTCGCCTTCTTTTTCCTCTCGCTGACGCTGCGTACCATGTCTGTGGGCATCGTCTATGCCCTTTGGTCAGGTGCTGGAATCGTCTTCATCACCGCTATTGGCTGGCTCTGGTTTCAAGAGGCGCTGGATGCTCCTGCTCTGCTGGGAGTGGGGCTGATCATTGCGGGCGTGCTGGTCATCAATCTCTTTTCGAAATCGGTGATGCACTGAACCGCGTCAGCCCTTCTTGAACGGTGTGTGTTCTTCGAGCACACGGTTGATTTCGGCTACGTCGCGCCGTTCCATGTCAAGATACTGCGCCACGGCCCGTCTCAGACCGGGGTGGGGGATGTGATGGGCAGAGCGGGTGGTGACCGGCTCATAGCCGCGCGCCAGTTTGTGTTCACCTTGCGCTCCGGCCTCCACACGCGCCAGGCCATGCGCAACGGCAAACTCGATGGCCTGATGGTAGCAAACCTCGAAATGCAGAAACGGATGCTGTTCCACGCATCCCCAATTGCGACCGAACAGAGTGTCCGAGCCGATGAAATTGATGGCACCGGCGATATAACGACCATTCCTGCGGGCCATGATGAGAAGAATGTCGTCCGCCATGCGCTCTCCGATCAGGGAGAAGAAACGCCGGTTGAGATAGGGGCGGCCCCATTTGCGGCTCCCGGTATCCATGTAGAAGCGGAAGAACTCGTCCCAAACGGTTTCCGTCAGGTCCGAACCGGTCAGCCATTCGATTTGAACACCGCTTTCCAGCGCGCTACGGCGCTCTTTTTTCAACGCCTTGCGCTTGCGCGAGGCCAGGGTGCTCAAAAACTCCTCATAGGAGCCATAGCCGCGATTGAAGAAATGAAACTGCTGGTCGGTGCGCAGTAGGAAGGACGATTGATCGAGCGCTGCGATGTCTTCCTGTAGGGCGAAAGTGACGTGAACGGAAGAGACGCCGAGCCTCTCCGTCAGGGTTTTAAGCCCTTCTGCAAGTGCATGACGCACGGCTTGCGGTTCCAAGTCATCGCGAACAAGGAGACGGGGCCCGCTGGCGGGGGTGAAAGGTATCGACACCTGAAGTTTCGGATAATATCGCCCGCCGGCCCGCTCGAAAGCATCGGCCCAACCATGGTCGAACACATATTCGCCCTGGCTGTGCGACTTGAGATAGCAGGGAACCGCACCCAGAAGCGAGCCGTCTGGCGCTCGCAGAGAAAGATGCTGGCCAAGCCACCCGGTCTCACGCACGGCACAAGCACTGTCTTCCAGACTGGACAGAAAGGCATGGGAGACGAAAGGATTGTAGGGGGATTGTGCCGTAGACTGCCGGCCCGCGCCCGCAAGTGTCGCCCACTGGGCGGGCGAAATGTCGGAGAATGACGGAGCAACCGTCAGAGTGGCCTCGCCCGCCATTTCGGCATCATTTCGGGTGTTCGACATGGGCTTTAACTAAGCGCGCATGTGGCTCCTCTTCAAGAGGCCACCACGCCGGCTAGGGGCTGAAGCCCTCATATGTCATCTGATCGGCATAGGCGAATGTCCGCGTAACCGCCTCCCGGTCCCGCACGGTCCATGTGATGACCGGCATGGAGAGGCGCTCGCGCACAAAGCTCACAAACGGGTTGGGCAGGTCGCTCACCGCATAGGAGACGAATGATATCTCATGCGCCAGCATGGAGAAATGCGCCTCCATCGATGCGGCCGACCGCCCTTCGGCTGTGAGCCCGCGGGGCAGGTCAGGCGCAAGTTCTGCCAGCTGCCGCACAAGGCGATGCTCAAAGGACATGAGCGCCACCCGACCGGAATAGGATTTCAAGGCTTCCGCAACCCGCTCCACGAGCGCAGCATCATGCCCCTCGGATGCCTTGAGCTCGATCACCAGTGCGGCGCGTCCGCCGACCAGTCGGAGCATCTCCTGCAGTGTGGGCACATGATCATCGGTTTCGCCGACTTTGAGTGCCCCAAGTTCTGCAGCCGTCTTTGCGGCGATGGTGCCGTCCTGTCCCGTGAGACGGCGCAGCGCATGATCGTGAAAGACCATAGGGACGCCGTCGGACGACAGATGCACGTCGCACTCGATCGAATGACCGGCGTCCACGGCTGCCTGAAACGCCGAAAGCGTGTTCTCCCATCGTGTGCGGTTCAAATCGTGAAGTCCGCGATGGGCAATGGGCCGTGCTGTGAGCCATTCTACGTTGGACATCAATCGGCAACTTCGATTACGGCATCGATCTCGACGGGCGCGTTCATGGGGAGGGAGGCCATGCCGACAGCGGCGCGCGCGTGGCGCCCGCGGTCTCCCAGGGCGGCCACGAGAAAATCTGAAGCGCCATTTGCGACCAGGTGTTGGTCAGTGAAATCGGGTGTGGAGGCAACAAAAACGGAGATCCGGACCACGCGCTTGATTCTTTCAAGATCGCCGAGCGCCGCGCGGGTCTGAGCCAACACATTGACGGTGCACCATTTGGCAGCGAGCTTGCCGGCCTCAATCCCCAGTTCCCGGCCGAGTAGCCCCATGGCCATCAGCTTGCCGTCCTTCATCGGCAGCTGGCCCGATGTCATCAACAGCGAGCCTGTCTGAACATAAGGCACATAATTGGCCACGGGTGCAGCGGCTTCCGGCAGTTCCACGCCCAGTTCCAACAGTCGTTTCTCGATGTCACGCGCCATAATCATCTCCCGGGAATTCAAACTCTGCTCCGGCAATGACCGCCGAGCAGGCAAACTAAACGTCACTTGCGGCAGTTTCGCAATCGAATCCGTAGTCAATCCACGATGCCGCAGGCGAAGAGGTTGCATATTTGCCTCGCTTCCGCCACGACTCTCGGTCAAACGGAACCATCCAAACGGTCACGATACGCTCCGACCGTAAAATACCGAATATCGGAGGTCGTTCATGCGCTCATTGCGCCTAGTTGCTTTGGCCCTTCTCTCTTTTCCGGTTGCCGGGACAGGCCTTGCCCAGGCAGCCCCGAAGTTGCTGCCACATCGGGCCGTTTACGACCTTTCTCTGGAACAAGCGAGCGATCGCTCCGGCATAAACGGTATTAGTGGCCGCATGGTCTACGAATTCGCAGGCTCTGACTGT
The DNA here is from genome assembly GCF_019891395.1 of Nitratireductor kimnyeongensis. Classification (NCBI taxonomy): domain Bacteria; kingdom Pseudomonadati; phylum Pseudomonadota; class Alphaproteobacteria; order Hyphomicrobiales; family Phyllobacteriaceae; genus Nitratireductor; species Nitratireductor kimnyeongensis. Next base: position 3,582,695 of record NZ_CP078143.1, read on the forward strand.
GAGGGTTATACGACCACCTTCCGTTTCGTCATGCGGCTGGAGACGGATGACGCGTCGCGGCTTTCGGACCAACAGACCACCACTTACGAGGATGGTGCCGGGGAGGTTTTTCAGTTCGTCAACAAGATGTATCTCGACAACATGCTCGACCGGGAGGTGAAAGGGGTGGCCCGTCTGAAAGATGGCGCGACGCTGGTTGAGCTTTCCAAACCCGAACGCCGCAGCGAGAAGCTCCAACTGACGCAATTTCCGGTTCGGCACATGAAGGAAGTGTTGGCAAAGGCCGAATCCGGCGGCGGATTCTATCAGACCACGCTTTTTGACAGCTCTGAAGATGCCGATCGTGTGATGATGACCTCGGTGACGATCGGCAAAGCGAAGCTGATCGAAGAGAGCGAGGCGGAATGGTCTGCCGCCACCCCGCTTGAGAACCAGTCCTATTGGCCCGTAAGCATCGCTTATTTCGATCCGAATGAGGAGCGCGGTGAGGCGCTGCCGGATTACGAAATCAGCTTTCTCCTGAATGAGAGTGGCGTGACGCGAAGCCTGGAGATGAACTATGACGAGTTTTCGATTCGTGGCCAACTTGTCGATCTGACGATGTTCGATGAGAACAAAGAAGCGGCGAACTGCGCTAAATAAGCCCATTCGCCGGTCAAATGCTTGCATTCTGCGCCATAAGCTTCTATATGCGCGCGCATTCCACACACGGATCTTGGTTCCGGTCGGGAGACATCCGGCCTGCGCCTCCGGTGGCGGTTTCCGCCTGACGGTCCGTGGAGGTTCAACCGGAAAGGATAACAAATGGCACTGCCCGATATCAGCATGCGCCAGCTTCTGGAAGCTGGTGTTCACTTTGGTCACCAGACCCACCGCTGGAACCCGAAGATGTCCAACTACATCTTTGGCGCCCGCAACAATGTTCACATCATCGACCTGAGCCAGACGGTGCCGCTGATGCACCAGGCGCTGAAGGTCGTCTCCGACACTGTCGCCAAAGGCGGCCGCATCCTTTTCGTTGGCACCAAGCGTCAGGCGTCCGAGATCGTTGCCGATTCGGCCAAGCGTTCGGCACAGTATTATGTGAACGCTCGCTGGCTCGGCGGCATGCTGACCAACTGGAAGACGATCTCCCACTCGATCCAGCGTCTGCGCAAGCTCGATGAGCTGCTGGCTTCCGACGCTCAGGGCTTCACCAAGAAGGAGCGTCTGAACCTGGAGCGTGAGCGCGAAAAGCTCGACCGCGCTCTCGGCGGTATCCGCGACATGGGCTCCACGCCGGACCTTATGTTCGTGATCGACACCAACAAGGAGGCAATTGCCGTTCAGGAGGCCAAGCGTCTCGGAATTCCGGTGGTTGCGATTGTCGATTCGAACTGCGACCCGGATGTTGTCGATTACCCGATTCCGGGCAACGACGACGCTGCACGTGCGCTCGCTCTTTATTGTGACCTCGTAGCCAAGGCGGCCATCGACGGTATCGAGCGCCAGCAGGGCGCCCTCGGCCTCGATATCGGCGAGGCAGTCGAGGCTCCGGCAGAACCGGCTCTCGACGATGAAGCCGCTACGCCGGCAGCAGAGGAAAACAAGGACGCCTAACCAGCGCCGTTCCGAAAATGCGGGGCTGAGGCCTCGCGGCGGCCGCGCGGCAGACAAGAAGCTACGCGGCCGTTTTTGTTAGAAGATTGATGAAGAGGCGACGATGAGCATTACAGCAGCAATGGTCAAGGAACTGCGCGAGAAGAGCGGCGCAGGGATGATGGACTGCAAGACGGCCCTGACCGAGAACAATGGTGACATGGAAGCAGCCATGGACTGGCTGCGCAAGAAGGGCATTGCCAAGGCTGACAAGAAGGCTGGCCGTACGGCGGCCGAAGGCCTGATCGGCGTTGCATCCGACGCAAACAGCGCTGTTGTTGTAGAGGTCAATTCCGAGACTGACTTCGTTGCCCGCAATGAGGCCTTCCAGGCGCTGGTGAGCAATATCGCAACCGTCGCTCTTGGCACCGATGGATCGATCGACGCGGTCTCCTCCGCAACTTATCCTGCAACGGGTAAGTCCGTTGCCGACACCGTGAAGGATGCGATTGGCACGATCGGCGAGAACATGGCGCTGCGCCGTTCGGCAAAGCTGTCTGTCGAAAACGGTGCAGTTGCAAGCTATGTCCACAATGCCGTCACCGATGGTCTTGGCAAGCTCGGCGTTTTGGTAGCGATCGAGACCACGGGCGATGCCGACGCCGCTCGCGCTTTTGGCCGCCAGGTCGCCATGCATGTGGCCGCGACCAATCCGCTGGCTCTGAACGAGGCCGATGTGGATCCGGCAGCCGTTGCCCGCGAGAAGGACATCTTCTCCGACCAGGCGCGCCAGTCCGGCAAGCCGGAGAACATTATTGAAAAGATGGTCGAAGGCCGTCTGCGCAAGTTCTTCGAGGAGGTCGTGCTCCTGAAGCAGGCTTTCGTGATGAACCCTGACCTGACAGTCGAAAAGGCTCTTGCCGAGGCTGAAAAGGAAATCGGTGCGCCGGCAAAGATCGTAAGCTTCGTCCGTTTCGCGCTTGGTGAAGGCATCGAGCGGGAAGAGACCGACTTTGCCGCTGAAGTGGCTGCTGCCGCAAAGTCCTAAGACCGGCGAATAGCTGTTTGAAGACGAAGGGCGCCGCGTGACAACGCGGCGCCCTTCGTGTAACGCAGGGTCAAATTTGGAGACTTTGAAGATGACCGAGAAACGCTATCGGCGCGTTGTCCTGAAAGCATCCGGGGAGGCCCTGATGGGCGAGCAGGGGTTCGGCATCGATGTTTCGGTGGTGGACCGCATCGCCCGCGACATTCTGGAAGCGCGCAGGTTGGGCGTCGAGGTCGGGGTCGTTATCGGGGGCGGCAACATCTTCCGCGGCGTGGCTGTGGCCTCCAAGGGCGGTGACCGGGTCACCGGCGATCACATGGGCATGCTCGCCACAGTCATCAATTCGCTGGCGTTGCGCACCTCCCTGGTGAAGATGGGTGTCGATGCCGTGGTCATGTCGGCCATCGCCATGCCTGAGCTTTGCGAAAGCTTCTCACAGCGCCAGGCCACCAGCTACATGAACGCGGGCAAGGTGGTGATATTTGCCGGCGGTACCGGCAACCCATTCTTCACTACAGATTCGGCCGCAGCGCTTAGGGCGGCAGAGATCGGCGCGGATGCGCTCTTCAAGGGTACGCAGGTCGACGGCGTCTATTCCGCTGATCCGCGCATGGATCCCGATGCGACGCGCTATGAGCGTCTTAGTCACGCGCAGGTGATCAGAGACGGTTTGGCCATCATGGATACTGCCGCGATTGCTCTTGCGCGCGAGAACCACATTCCGATAATCGTTTTCTCGATTCATGAAGAGGGCGGATTCAACGCCATCTTGAAAGGCGGCGGACATTGCACCATCGTGTCCGATGACGCCGAAGCTGAACAGCGTGCCGGTGCGTAAGGAGATTTGATAATGGCCGACGGCGTTGATTTTAAAGACCTGAAGCGGCGTATGGACGGAGCAACGACTGCCTTCCAACACGATTTGGCTTCTCTGAGGACGGGCCGCGCTTCCGCCAATCTTCTCGATCCGATCCAGGTGGAAGCTTATGGCGCGGCAATGCCGATCAATCAGGTAGCAACGGTTTCCGTGCCCGAACCGCGCATGATTTCGGTCGCGGTCTGGGACCAGAGCATGGTCAATGCAGTGGACAAGGCGATCCGCGAATCGAATCTCGGTTTCAACCCGATCGTGGATGGATCGACCCTGCGTATTCCCTTGCCCGAGCTCAACGAGGAGCGCCGCAAAGAACTCGTCAAGATCGCGCATCAATATGCCGAGAGCGCGAAAGTGGCGGTTCGTCATGTGCGGCGCGACGGCATGGAGCATCTCAAAAAAGCCGAGAAAGACGGCGACATCAGCCAGGATGAACTGCATGCGCAGTCCGACCAGGTGCAGAAGATGACGGACGAAACCATTTCCGCCATCGACAAGCTCCTGGTGACCAAGGAAGCCGAGATCATGCAGGTCTAGCCGCCAGGGCGATGCTCAAGAGGTGAGGGGAGAATAGCAGTTGAAGCCGGCCCACATAGCCATAATCATGGACGGAAACGGTCGCTGGGCCGAAGCGCGGGGCCTCCCGCGCCGGGCCGGGCACCGCGCCGGTGTGGAAGCGCTGCGCAGCGCCGTGCGTTCGGCTGGCGAACTTGGGATCAACTGGCTCACCGTCTACGCCTTTTCGTCCGAAAACTGGTCCCGGCCACGCTCGGAAGTCAATGATCTCATGGGGCTTCTTCGATTGTTCATCCGTCGGGATCTTGCCGAATTGCATCAGAATGGTGTGCGCGTGCGCATCATTGGTGATCGGGAGAATCTGGAAAAGGACATCAAGTCGCTTCTGTTGGAAGCGGAAAATCTGACGGCGGATAACACCAATATGAACTTGGTGATCGCTTTCAACTACGGCGCGCGTGACGAAATCTTGAGGGCTGCAAAAGCGCTGATGCGTGACGTGCAATCGGGCCGGCTGGAGGCAAATGCGGTCGATCTGGAAGCGTTCGGTGGTTATCTCGATACTGCCGGCATTCCCGATCCGGACCTGATTATTAGAACGAGCGGCGAGCAGCGTCTGTCTAACTTCCTGCTCTGGCAGGCCGCTTATGCGGAATTTGTCTTCCTGCCCTGTCATTGGCCGGATTTCGGTCGCGCCGATCTTGAAACCGCGATCGCTACCTTCAATGCCCGCGAACGACGCTTTGGCGGCGTCGGAGCTCGCGAAGCCGTCCTATGAACGGTCTTGGGGAGGAGGGAAAGCCGGCGTCCGGCCGCCCGCGTAGCAATCTGCAATTGCGCATTGTTTCGGCGATCATTCTGGGCCTCGCCGTTCTCCTGATTACATATTTTGGCGGCTTACCTTTTCGGATCATGTCCGCAGCCATGGCCGGTGCGATTTTTTATGAATGGTGCGCCATGCGCTCGGAGCGAGGTGGAGGCATGCACATCGCGCTCGGTGCTGCATTGCTTGCTGCGATCATGGCTTTGATGATTCTCGGCCAGCCGGCATCGGTTCTGTTTCTTGGCCTGGTGGGAGCTCTTCTCATTCTGGCATTGCACGGCTGGGCAACCGGATCCGGCTTTGGAATTGTTGCAGGGCTTGCATACGCGGCCACGCCCACGCTGGCGCTGGTTCATCTGCGTGTGGATGATACCTCCGGGCTTTTGGCAATCCTGTTTCTGTTCGCAGTTGTATGGACGACGGACATCATGGCCTATTTCACCGGGCGGACGTTTGGCGGAGCAAAGCTCGCGCCCTCCATTTCACCGGGAAAGACGTGGAGTGGCGCGGTCGGCGGAACGGTTTTCGCCGTGCTTGCGGGTGGTGCTTTCACACTGCATGAGAACGCGGTTCACAGCGTGGAGACGATTGCCTTGATCGCGTTCATACTGGCTGTTGTCTCTCAGGTCGGTGATCTATTCGAATCGGCTCTCAAGCGGAAAAACGGCGTTAAGGATTCAAGCAACCTCATCCCCGGTCATGGCGGGGTGATGGACCGGGTTGATGGGCTGCTGGCGGCGGCGCTTGCTCTCTACGTGCTGGCGGCATTTCTGGGTGGAACAGACCACCCGGCTCAAGCTCTTTTCAAGTTCTAGCGGAGCCGGAACCATTTGCCTTGGAACTGCCGGAATGGCATGGAGTGTGGTGAAGTCGGGATTCGGGAGGCTCTTTCAGGGCTGATCGTATTAACCGGCGGCTTATTGGAACAATGCGACAGACCTTCTGAAAGTCTTGACGAGTTTTCCCGATTCAAGCGCTGACGCAAACCGCGATCGAGTGAGACAGACGTGATCGATTTTTTGACTTCGATTTTCAGCACGAATGGCCTTCTGGTCGGAACGATCGTTCCGTTCCTGTTCGTTCTGACCGTGGTCGTTTTCGTTCATGAAATGGGACACTATCTTGTCGGGCGTTGGTGCGGCATCGGGGTGAAGGCATTCTCGATCGGTTTTGGACCTGAGCTGTTCGGGTTTAATGACCGGCACGGCACACGCTGGAAATTGTCGGCGATCCCCCTTGGCGGATATGTGAAATTCACCGGCGACATGTCGGTGACCAGCACGCCTGACCCCGAATCAACCGAACATCTGTCGCCCGAGGAGTTGCGTGTCGCCTTCCATACTCAACCCGTATGGAAACGCGCGGCGACGGTCTTCGCCGGCCCGCTCTTCAACTTTCTTCTGACCATCGCTGTCTTTGCCGTCATGTTTTCTGGCTTCGGACGGTATGTGATGGAACCGATGGTGGCTGACGTGCGGTCGGATTCGCCCGCCGCCATCGCCGGATTTCAGCCTGGCGACAGGTTTGTCTCCATCGATGGTACGCAAGTGCGCACCTTTGGTGATGTTCAACGTATCGTTTCCGGCCGGGCAGGCGATGAGTTGTCGTTCGTCGTCCGCAGGGATGAAGAGGAAGTGACCCTCACGGCGACGCCAGAGCTTCTCGAACAGAAGGATGCTCTGGGCAACACGGTGCGGATCGGCGCAATCGGCGTGATCAACGATCAGGAGATGGGGCAACCCCGCCTGATCGAGTTCGGTCCACTCGAGGCGCTCGGCGAGGCGGTGGGGGAAACCGGTTACGTGATTTACCGCACCGGCCAGTTCCTGAAGCGCTTCGTGGCCGGCCGGGAAGATCGTTGCCAGCTTGGCGGGCCGGTCAAGATCGCGGATATGGCCGGAAAGGCCGCTCAACTCGGGTTCGAGTGGCTGGTTCAACTTGTTGCATTATTGTCAGTCGGGATAGGCGTTCTTAATCTTTTACCCATTCCCCCCCTTGATGGCGGGCATCTGGTGTTCTACGCCATAGAAGCCGTGATGCGCCGTCCTGTGTCCGAGAGGGTCATGGACGCGGTTTACCGCGTTGGTCTGTTCGCCGTTCTCGCATTCATGGGGTTTGTTTTTTGGAACGACCTGTTTGGGTGCTAGGGAGGCTCGGGAAGGCAAAATGTGTAAAAATTGAGACGATATTTACCATGGCTTTGATTTTGGCGTGATGCGAATGCCACTAAGCGGTGGTTCGTAAACGCAAATTAACTAGAAGGCTTGCGTGTAGGGAAAATCTGGCTATTAGGTTAGCTGCTTTGCAAGATTGTTCCTATTTCTCGCTGCGGGGACAAAGAGAATAGAGGTTTTCAGGCCCAATGAAGGCATCTTCGAGCTTTAAGAACGCCGTTTCGGCAGTAGCCCTTTCGGCGGGGTTGGCGATGACGGGGACGGTCGCCGTTGAGCTGGCCACGATGGAGGCGGCGCATGCTGCCACGGTCAGCCGAATCGAGGTGCGTGGAAACCGTCGCGTCGACGCGGAAACCATTCGCAACTATATCAGCATTCGCCCGGGGCGTTCGTTCTCGCAGGATGATGTGAACGATGCCGTCAAGCGGCTCTTCGCAACCGGCCTTTTCGCCGATGTTTCGATCAGCCAGTCCGGCGGGGCGCTGGTCGTCACTGTTGATGAGTACTCGATCGTCAATCAGGTGATTTTCCAGGGCAACAAGAAGATCAAGGACGCGAATCTGGCGCGCGCAGTGCAGTTGCAGCCACGCAAGTCCTTCTCCAATCAGTCGCTTCAGGCCGACGAGGAGACGATCCGTGAAGCCTACCGGCGCATTGGCCGTGACGACGCAACCGTCAGCGGTCGCACGCAGGAGCTGGAAGACGGCCGCGTCAACGTCATCTTCGAGGTTCAGGAAGGCGGCCGCACCAAGATCGCCGCGATCAATTTCGTCGGCAACAATGCATTTCGCAACGGCCGTCTGAAGGATGTGATTTCGACGAAGCAGTCGAATTTCCTTTCCTTCCTGATGCGCAACGACATTTATGACGACAATCGTCTGCGCGCTGACGAGGAAACGCTGCGTCGTTTCTATTACAACCGTGGCTATGCCGATTTCCGTGTCATTTCCTCGTCTGCCGATCTCGACGAGACCGAGAACGCATACACCCTGACCTTCACAGTGGAGGAGGGCGAGCGCTATCGCTTTGGCAATATCGGCATCGAGAGCACGATTTCCGGGATCGATCCGGAGACCCTGCGCTCGCAGATCGAAACCAACCAGGGTAGCGTCTACAGCGCCAAGAACGTCGAAGATTCCATCATCGCCCTGACGGAGCATGTCGCCGGCATGGGCTATGCCTTTGCCCAGGTCACGCCGCGCGGCAACCGTAATTTTGAAACCCGTGAGATCGATGTTGTCTATTCGATCGATGAGGGACCGCGCGCCTATATCCAGCGTATCGAGATCCGCGGCAACCAGCGCACCCGCGATTATGTGATACGCCGCGAGTTCGATCTGAGTGAAGGCGATGCCTTCAACCAGGTGCTGGTACAGCGCGCCAAGCGCCGTCTTGAAGCACTGAACTTCTTCCAGACGGTCAATATCTCCACCGTGCCGGGCTCGCAGCCCGACCAGGTGGTCCTCGTCGTCGATGTGGTCGAGAAATCAACGGGTGAATTCTCCATCGGCGCCGGTTATTCGACCAGCGGCGGTGTCGACAGCAGCGGCGGTTTCTCCGTGGAAGGCTCGGTTACCGAGCGTAACTTCCTGGGTCGCGGCCAGTATGTCCGTATTGCTGCCGGCGGCGGCAAGAACTCGCGCGATTACTCGTTCTCGTTCACCGAGCCGTATTTCCTCGGACGCCGCATCTCGGCTGGTTTCGACGTTTACCGCCGCACGCGCAAGTTCGATGACAAGTATGAGCGCGACACGACAGGTGCGACGGTCCGCTTCGGTTTGCCGATTACCGAGGCGCTGTCCACGCAGCTGGCCTACAACCTCTCTCAGGAGGAATATACGGGCATTGGTGATTGCGAAGATCCGTATTCTGGGGGGTGCGATCTTGCCACCGCTCTTGTTCAGGCCATCGATCAGGAGAAGTGGATCAAGTCGTCCGTCAGCGGTTCGCTGATCTACAACACGATCGATGACATGAAGAACCCGCATTCGGGTCTTTATGCGAACCTGACGCTTGAGGTCGCCGGTCTCGGCGGCGATGCCAAGTTCGTGAAGGCAACCGCGCGCGGCACCTATTACCACACGCTGTCGGAGGAGCTTGACCTGGTCGGCCTCTTCACGGTCGGTGGTGGCCACATTCAGGCGCTTGATGGCGACCTGCGCGTGTTCGACCATTTCTCGAGCAGCGATCGCATCATTCGCGGCTTTGACTACAACGGCATTGGTCCGTATGACACTGCCACCGGCGATCATCTGGGCGGCACGACCTATTTCAATGCCTCCGCGGAAGCGCAGTTCCCGTTCCCGATCCTGCCCGAAAGCTTCGGTCTTCGTGGCGCGGTCTTTGCCGATGCCGCCACGCTTTACGGCAGCGATGTTGCCGGGGCGATCGGAACCGATATGCAGTGGCGCGCCTCGGTCGGCGCCGGCCTGATCTGGGCATCGCCCTTCGGACCGCTGCGCGTTGATTATGCCTACCCGGTCCTGAAAGAAGAATCGGACGAGGTGGAGCATTTCAACTTCGGTATTTCGACACGCTTCTAACGGTTGCGTGTTGCTGAAGCAGTTCCGTTTAGCCCGGGCCCTATGGGTCCGGGCGAAAGGTTTCCATGAAGGACCCTGATTTTTTTCCTCCCGCACGCCGCATTACGGCAGGCGAGATTGCCTCGCTGACGGGAGCCGAACTTGTTCGTCCCGAATTTGCGGGGATCGTGATCGATAGCGTTGCCGCCGCCTCTGACGGCGGCGCTGGCACGCTGGTTTTTATCGAAGGCAAGCGCAATGCCGAGCTCGTGCGAAACACGACGGCCGCCGCCGTTTTGTGCAAGCGCGAGGCGGCAGGCCATTGTCCCGAAACCGTGGCCCTTCTCGTGATCGATAGGCCACAGGCGGCCTTCGCCCAGATAACGCGACTTCTCTTCCCGCAGGCCATGACCCCCGGCACGATGACCGGCGAAACCGGAGTTTCGGAGCGGGCGAGCGTGGCCGCAGACGCCGTTCTCGAAGATGGGGTAATCGTGGAACCGGGCGCCGTTATCGGCACTGGCGTCATGATCGGCCGCGGAACGATTATTGCTCCCAACGCCGTGATCGGCGCCTCCTGCCGGATTGGCCGGGACAGCTATGTGGGCCCCGGCGCTTCCGTGCAATGCGCCATGATCGGGGACCGCGTCATTCTTCACGCGGGCGTGCGAATCGGCCAGGACGGGTTCGGTTATCTGCCGGGAACCAAAGGGCTTGAAAAACTGCCGCAGATCGGTCGTGTGGTCATTCAGGACGATGTGGAGATAGGCGCCAACACCACTGTGGACCGTGGCGCGCTCGTGGACACGATCATCGGACAGGGGACGAAGATCGATAACCTCGTCCAGGTGGCACACAATGTCCGCATTGGCAGAAGTTGCATCATCGCCGGAAATTGCGGCCTTTCAGGATCGGTGACGCTCGGCGATTTCGTCATGTTGGGCGGCCGGGTCGGGATAGCCGACCACATCAACATCGGCACCGGTGCCCAGCTTGCAGCATCCAGCGGCGTCATGAATGACGTGCCGGCGGGCGAGCGTTGGGCCGGGTCTCCCGCCCAGCCGATCCGCGAGGCATTCCGTGAGTTGGCTGCCTTGCGCGGGCTGGTGGACGGAAAGAAAAAGAGAACGAGGGACGGGGATGAGTGACACCGCTTCGACCACGCTTGAAAGCCTGGATATCATGGACCTGATGCGCTTGCTGCCGCATCGTTATCCTTTCCTTCTCGTAGACAAGATCATCGAGATTGACGGTGATCGTTCTGCCATAGGCATCAAGAATGTTACCATTAACGAACCTCATTTTACGGGGCATTTTCCGACACAACCGGTGATGCCGGGCGTTCTGATCGTCGAGGCGATGGCGCAGACCGCTGGTGCGATCTGCATCAACAATGCCGGCGACGAAAGTCCCTCGCTGGTCTATTTCATGACCATCGACAACGCGAAGTTCCGCAAACCGGTCATTCCAGGCGACCGTCTGGAGATCCACGTGACCAAGGTGAAGCAGCGCGGAAGTATCTGGAAGTTCGATTGCGTCGCAAAGGTGGGCGAGGCCAAGGTTGCCGAGGCCGTCATTTCGGCGATGATGTCTGTGGAACAGGCGAGCTGACGGAAAACTCATGGCGCGCGACACTGTTATTCACCCGTCGGCTATCGTCGAATCCGGCGCAGAGCTTGGCCAGGGCGTTCGGGTTGGGCCATTCTGCCATGTGTCGTCGGGCGCCAAGCTACACGATGACGTGGAACTGATCGGCCACGTGACCATCATGGGCGACACGACACTTGGCGAGGCATGCCAGGTCTATCCACAAGCCGTTCTCGGCGCACCTCCGCAAAACTTCAAGCACAAGGGCGGCAAAAGCACGCTTGAGGTCGGATCTCACAACGTTATCCGTGAAGGCGTGACCTTTCATGCCGGGACAGACACCAGCCGTGGCAAGACGACGGTGGGGTCGCATGGCCTCTTCATGGCCTATTCGCACGTCGCGCATGATAGTGATGTGGGCAATCACGTCACCATGGCGAATTACGCCGGTCTTGGCGGGCATGCCGAAATCGGCGATCACGTGATCATTTCGGGTTATGCGGCGGTCCATCAATTTGTGCGGATAGGGCATCACGCGTTTCTGGGCGGATTTGCCGCCGTGGTTGGCGATGTCATTCCCTATGGGATGGCTGTGGGTGACCGGGCGCGCCTGCGCGGCCTCAATCTCGTTGGCCTTAAGCGTTCAGGCATGCCGCGCGACGATATCGCCGCCCTGCGCAAGGCCTACAGAATGCTCTTCGCCGAAGATGGTTCGCTGGACGAGAACGCTCGCGCTGTTGAGCGCGCCTATCCCTCTTCGGAGCTGATTGGTGACATCGTCGCCTTTGTGGGGGGCAGGGACAAGCGTCACTTCACCCTTCCGGCGCGCGGCAGGGGCGCCTCCGAGGATGATGACTCAGGCTGAAAAATATCCGGCTCTGCCGGAGTCTGCTCGCGTCGCCGTTGTCGCCGGCAGCGGAGCCCTGCCGCGGGATGTGGTTCGAACGCTCGTGAAGGGTGGGCACAGGCCGATTGTCATTGCCATTGAAGGTGAAGCGGACTGGCTGGATGGCGCGAATGTCGCCGAATTTGAGCTCTGGCCCGCGCCCGCTGAACGTCTGGCTCTGTTTCTGCCGAAGCTGCAAAGAGCGGGTGTGACGCATCTCGTGCTCGCCGGGGGTGTGAGCCGCCGCCCGCCGATCCTCAAAGTCAGGCTGGGGTGGGACGTGTTTCGCGCTCTTCCCAAGCTCGTGGCGGCTTATGCCAAGGGCGATGACGGGCTCCTGCGTGCGGTGATCGCGCATATCGAGTCCAAAGGCATCCGGGTTCTGGGTGCGCACGAGATTGCCCCGGAGCTTCTCGCACCCGAAGGGATAATGACGCGCACCAAACCAAAAGCGTCCGACAAAAAGGATTTGGAGGCTGCCTACGCGGCAGCGCGAATGATCGGCGCGCTCGACATTGGCCAGGCGGCCATAGCGGTGGGCGGACGCGCGGTGGCGCTTGAGGGGATTGAAGGAACTGCAGGCTTGCTCGACCGGATGCGCGGCCTGCGCGATCACGGCCGCCTTGCTGGCAAATCCCGCGGCGCAATAGTCAAATGCGTCAAACCGGAGCAAGAGGAACGCGCCGACATGCCGACCATCGGCCCTGACACGATAAGGGCGGCACATGCTGCCGGGCTAGCCGGCGTCGGGGTGGAGGCGGGGCGCTCACTGATACTCGATTATGCAACCACGGTTGAGCTGGCAGACAAGCATGGTCTGTTCGTCATCGGGCTTGATCCGGAGGCGAACCATGAACGCTGAGCGCCGCCCTTTGAAAATTGCCGTGATCGCCGGTGAGGAATCCGGAGATTTGCTTGGTGCGGACCTCGTGGAGGCGCTGCGCAAGATGAACGGGTCGGATGTCGAGCTTCTTGGTGTCGGCGGGCGAGGGCTTATCGGGCACGGACTGGAATCGATCTTTGATGCCGAAGACATCGCGCTGATGGGGGTCAGCGCCATTGTGCGCGACCTGCCCAGGCTGATCCGCCGTATTGGCCAGACCGCAACGGCGATTGCGGATGCGAATCCCGACTGCCTGATCACGATCGACAGCCCGGAGTTCAGCCTCCGGGTCGCAAAGAAGGTGCGCGCGCTCGCACCCTCCATCCCGATCATCCATTATGTATGTCCAAGCGTGTGGGCGTGGCGGCCCGGAAGGGCGCCGGCCATGCGTCCGCATGTCGATGAGGTGCTTTGTCTTCTGCCATTCGAACCCGCCGAACTGGAACGGCTCAGCGGCCCGCCCGGCACATTTGTCGGCCATCGTCTGGCAAGTGACGCAGGCATCCTGGCGGCGGCTCAGGCGCATGTATCACGGCCGGCAAAAACATCCGACGAGCAGCGATCCCTGCTTCTTCTGCCTGGATCGCGCCGCGGGGAAGTGTCGAGGCTTCTCCAGCCGTTTGAGGAGACCGTGCGGCATCTTCATGAGGCAGGGCACGACTTCCGCATTCTCATGCCCACGGTTCCGCATGTCTCATCCATGATCGAAGCCGCGGCAAAGCACTGGCCGAAAAGACCCGAAATCATCCTCGATCAAGAGCGTAAATGGCAGGCCTTTGCCGAGGCCGATGCGGCACTGGCGTGTTCTGGAACCGTTTCTCTGGAACTTGCTCTGGCCCGCATACCGACCATTCTTTGCTACAAGACCGATTTTGCAGCCCGCGCCCTCATACCTTTGATCACCGTGTGGTCTGCGGCACTGCCAAACCTGATCGCCGGTTGGCCAGTCGTGCCTGAACATTTCAATCAGTACGTCCGGCCATCTTATCTCGCCCGCCAGATCACAACCTTGTGGGACGACAAGCCGGCGCGTGCCGCGCAGATGGCAGGCTTTCAGGAGATCGCCCACGCACTGGCGACAGAAAGACCATCAGGCGAGATTGCGGCGCAGGTGGTTCTCCGGCATGTTTCAGGCGCGGCTTGAGGTTTTGCAGGCTTTTTCCGGCCACAGGCTTGCACAGCACGCAGATCATTGACGTAGGGGCGGCTTCCGGCTAGAGAGCGGATCGGCTGCAGGCGCCTGCCGTCCGCCGACATCATGTCACGGTGAAGTTCTGCCCCAGACCTTTTCGATCCTCCTCCACGCATGTTCGCGCGGATGGCAATGCGGACCCCGTCCTTTTCAGCGCGGCTCTTGCGACAGGAGAACGGGGATTTGTCTGAAAAACCCATCAACGCTTTCACCGAAGGTCCTCTCGGACCCATCTATGCGCGTACCGCACTTCCGATCATTTTCGTGATGGGCATGAACGGACTGCTTGCTGTCTGCGACGCGCTCTTCCTTGGGCAATTCGTGGGGCCGGATGCTCTGGCCGCCGTCACGCTCATGTTCCCGCTATATATGTTCATCGTCGCACTGGCGACGCTTGTTTCGAGTGGCATGTCGAGCCTTCTGGCACGTCTTCTGGGCGCTGCCGAAACGCAGGCGGCAGGAAAAGTGTTTTCCGGCGCGCACGGCCTAGCGCTTCTTGTCAGCCTTCTTCTGATGCTGCTTTTCCTGCCGTTCGGACCGGCGATCTCCCTGCTTGTTGCTGGCGGCTCGCAGAAACTCGCGGAGATGGGCCTTGTTTATCTGCGGATCACGGTCTTCTCTTCACCCCTTCTGTTCCTGCTTTCCGTCAACTCCGACGCATTGCGCAATGAGGGCCGCATCAACCTCATGGCCGCGATGACCTTTCTGATCTCGATCGCCAATATCGGCTTCAACTACATGCTGGTTGCCGGTCTTGGCATGGGCGTTTCCGGCTCCGCCTATGGAACCGCACTCGCCCAGGTGCTCGCATTCGCAGGCATTCTCGCCTTTCGTCTGTGGGGCCGGACGCAATTGCCTCTTTCAGTCCTTGCGCGCTACGGTCTGCATGGAAGCTGGGGACACATCCTGGCGCTCGGCGCGCCGCAGAGCCTGAATTTTATCGGCATCGCGCTGGGGTCGGCGACGATCCTTACAGCACTTCAGTGGGTGGCGGCGCCGGGCTATGGGACCACCGTTTCGGCATACGGGATCACAACGAGGGTCATGACCTTCGCTTTCCTGCCGCTTCTTGGGTTGAGCCATGCCATGCAGACGATCACGGGCAACAATTTCGGCGCAGACAGGCTGCTGCGCGTGAACAGGAGCCTGCAATTTGCTGTTGTCGCCGCCTTCGCCTACTGCCTTGCGCTTCAGGTTCTGATGGCCTGCTTCGCCTCTGCGATAGGGCGGGTCTTCGTCGGGGATCCAGCGGTCGTGGCCGAAGTGGCGCGCATCCTTCCCGTGATAACAGGCCTGTTCTTCGCCACTGGCCCGCTGATGATGATCGCGATGCATTTTCAGGCAATCGGTGATGCGGGCCGGGCGGCGCTGCTCGGTCTTTCGAAGCCATACCTCTTTGCAATGCCGCTCGCCTTCTCGTTCGCCGCTATTTTCGGCGAGGCCGGTATCTGGGTTGCCGGGCCGTCCGCAGAAGCAATGCTTTTCGTCCTCACCGTCTTCGTGCTTTACCGCACGGCCCGGACAAAAAGGCTGGGTTGGGGGCTTTTCCCGGCGGTGAGTGGAGTGCAGGCATGAAGCCCGCACTGCCCACCATGGCGGAGGCGAAGGCGCTCGCAAAGCGCCTACGCCTGCATCTGAAGGACCGAGGCCGCGTCGTATCGCATGCGCAGGCGCTCGAAACAATCGCGCACCAGCATGGATACCGTGACTGGAACACGCTTTGTGCTGCAATCGGGCAGAATAAACCCGATGCATGGGCTCCCGGCCAGCGCGTGCAGGGGATCTATCTCTCGCGGCCGTTTGAAGGAACCCTGATCGCTTCGCAAAGGCTGCGCCCCGGCTGGTTTCGCGTCGTGATCGACCTCGACGAACCTGTGGACGTTGTCACGTTTGACAGCTTCTCCAGCCACCGCAAACGCATTCGTGGAACCGTCGGTCCGGACGGGCATTCCCGAGAGCGCACATCCAACGGGCTGCCGCATCTGACGCTGGAAGCCAGAGCAGTTCCATAAAGAAAAAGCCCCGCCGAAAAACAGCGGGGCTTTTCTCTGGTCGATAAGACCTCAGCGCTTGGCGATCGGAACGTAATCGCGCTGCGACGCACCTGTGTAGAGCTGGCGGGGGCGACCGATCTTCTGCTTCGGATCCTCGATCATCTCTTTCCACTGGGCGATCCAGCCGACGGTGCGCGCGAGCGCGAAGAGCACCGTGAACATGGTGGTGGGGAAGCCCAGCGCCTTCAGCGTGATACCGGAATAGAAATCGATGTTCGGATAGAGCTTCTTTTCGATAAAGTACTCATCCGTCAGCGCAATGCGCTCGAGCTCCATGGCGATGTCGAGCTGCGGGTCGTCTTTGATGCCCAGTTCGCTTAACACCTCGTGGCAGGTCTTCTGCATGATTTTCGCGCGCGGGTCATAGTTTTTGTAGACCCTGTGGCCGAAGCCCATAAGGCGGAACGGATCGTTCTTGTCCTTCGCACGGTCGATGAATTCGGGAATTCGATCGACCGAACCGATCTCGTCGAGCATGTTGAGCGCCGCCTCGTTTGCGCCACCATGGGCAGGCCCCCAAAGGCAGGCGATGCCGGCAGCGATACAAGCAAATGGATTGGCGCCCGAAGAGCCGGCCAGACGGACAGTCGAAGTGGAAGCATTCTGCTCGTGGTCGGCATGCAGAATGAAGATCCGCTCCATCGCGCGCGCAAGAACCGGGTTTACATTATAGTCCTCGCACGGCACCGAAAAGCACATGTGCAGGAAGTTCGCTGCATAGCCAAGGTCATTCTTCGGATAAACGAAGGGCTGACCCACATGATACTTGTAGGCCATGGCCGCGATGGTCGGCATCTTGGCGATCATGCGAAGGCTGGCCACCATGCGCTGATGCGGATCGGAAATGTCTGTGGAGTCGTGATAGAAGGCCGACATCGCCCCCACCACGCCACACATGACCGCCATTGGATGCGCATCACGGCGGAAACCGGTGAAGAAGCGGTTCATCTGCTCGTGCACCATGGTGTGGTGCGTCACGCGATAGTCGAAATCTTCCTTCTGCGCCTTGGTCGGCAATTCGCCATAAAGCAGCAGATAACAGGTCTCCAGAAAATCGCCATGCTCAGCCAGCTGTTCGATCGGATAGCCGCGGTGGAGGAGGATGCCTTCGTCACCGTCAATATAGGTAATCTTCGATTCGCAGCTCGCCGTGGAGGTGAAACCCGGGTCGTAGGTGAACATCCCGGTGTCTTTGTAAAGCGAGGTGATGTTGACGACATCCGGGCCCACGCTGCCCTTCAAAATCTCGAATTCGTGCCCGTCTTCCTGGCCGCCAATTTCCAGCTTCGCAGTTGGTTTGGTCATCGCAATCACCTCTCACTTCAAGGAACTTGGCGCCAGAAAACTGTCGCCCAAAACAATATGGTCGGCGGTCGAGCGCGCGAAATAGCTAACGCATTTCCCCCGTGGTGCCAAGCGCGTGCAGCATCTGAATATTGCACTGCAGCACGCTCTTGGTCATGAAACCCTGTCCGCAAGCCTAATCCTTTGCGGGACGAAGCTAGGCAGCCTGATCGCGGATACGCGCCAAACTCTCCTCTTGCCCAAGAACGGAAAGAACATCGAAGATGCCTGGCGACGTGGTGCGCCCGACGAGCGCTGCCCTCAAGGGTTGGGCGACTTTGCCAAGCTTGCGTTCGGTCTGTTCCGCAAAAGCGCGGACAGCTGCTTCGATATTCGCAAGGGTCCAATCCTCTACATTTTGCAATACGGGAAGAATTTCCGCAAGCAGTTGACGCGCATTCTCATCCAGAAGCTGATTGGCTTTTTCGTCGACATGAAGCGGTCTTTCCACGAATAGAAATCCGGCACTATCAACGAGTTCCACGAGAGTCTTGGCGCGTTCTTTCAAGCCCGGAAGCGCCTGCAGCAACTGATTTTTCCGCGTCTCGTCCAGGGCGTCGAGGAGTGCCTTGCCTCCAGCCAGATATGGCAGTGTATCGGTCAGGATATCAAGCAGCGTCGCATCTTCCATCTGCCGCATATGCACGCCATTGAGCGCCTCCAGCTTCTGGAAATCGAAACGCGCGGCGCCCTTGTTCACATCGGCAATGTCGAACCAGCGAATCATGTCTTCGTCAGACATGATCTCGTCGTCGCCATGGCTCCAGCCCAACCGTGCCAGATAGTTGCGCAAGGCCGAGGGAAGGTAACCCATCTCCCTGTACGCCTCGACGCCCAGCGCGCCATGCCGTTTGGAGAGTTTCGCGCCGTCTGGCCCATGAATAAGCGGGATATGGGCCATCACCGGCACCTCCCAGCCCATTGCCCTGTAGATCACCGTCTGGCGTGCGGCATTGGTCAGGTGGTCGTCGCCGCGGATGATGTGTGTGACGCCCATATCGTGGTCGTCCACCACCACGGCATGCATGTAGGTGGGGGATCCATCGGAACGTAGGATAATGAAATCATCGAGATCCTTGTTGGGGAAGCGCACCGTGCCCTGCACCTGATCCTCGACAATGGTTTCCCCGTCTTGCGGCGTTTTGATACGGATAACGGGTTTGATTCCCTCGGGAGCCTCCGAAGGATCGCGATCACGCCATGTGCCGTCATAGCGGGGTGGGCGCCCTTGGGATCGCGCTTTCTCGCGCATGGCCTCCAGCTCCTCCTGTGAGCTGTAGCAATAGTAAGCTTCTCCCCTGGCCACCAGCTCCTCCGCAACCGCGCGGTGTCGCTCTGCGCGCGCAAATTGTGAAACAGGCTCGCCATCGCAGTCGAGACCGAGCCAAGCAAGTCCGCTGAGGATGGCTGCGGTCGCTTCGTCCGTTGAGCGCTGTCGGTCAGTGTCTTCGATGCGCAACAACATCTTCCCGCCGGTATGGCGCGCATAGAGCCAGTTGAAGAGCGCCGTGCGCGCGCCGCCGATATGCAAAAAGCCGGTGGGTGAGGGCGCAAAGCGCGTGACGACGGTGCTGCTCATGAATCTATCCCGGGATTTGACGCGATCTCACAGCCTTTTCAAAGGTAAGCGATACCGCAGGTGGTCTTTGGCTGGCTGTCATGTAGCATAGAACGGTTCGGGCGCAAGCATGGTACGGGGAGGCCAGGCGATGGGGGACGAACTGGCAGTGCCTGAGACCGATGAGCGGGCGCAGTTTGCCGTCGGTATGCAAGCGCCGGAAGCGCAAGTCGAAGCAAAAGTTATCGAAATGGGGCAGGCGCGCGCCTCGCATACCCTCATTGCAGCAAGAAAACTCGGTTTGCCCACCCCGCTCTGGCATGCGTGGAACACGAGAACGCGTGCCGCACTTTCGCAGGAAGCAGCCAGAGGCACCCTGTTTCTTTGGCTTCCGGTTCTGCTGGGTGCCGGGGCGCTTGGTTACTTCGCCTTGCCAGTCGAGCCGCCTGCCTATGCTGTTGTCAGCGGCTTGTTCGCCCTCAGTTTTATGGCCTTCCTGGCTTCGGGAAAACCCTTCCTTCGCGTCGCAATTCTTGCCACTCTCATCGTTCTCTTGGGGCTTACATGTGCCAAGATCGAAAGCTGGCGGGCAGCAACACCCATGCTTGGGGCGGAGGTGACAACGCGGCTTACCGGCCGTGTCGCGAGCATTGAGGCGCGAGCGGACGGGCGTTTGCGTTTGACCGTAGACCTGATTTCAACCGAACGCCCACAGTTGCGCTATGCACCGGCGCGCGCGCGCCTATCGGCACGCTCAATTCCAGAGGGTTTGAGACCGGGGGATGGAATTCAGGGGCTGGTGCGCCTTATGCCCCCGTCAGGACCCATCCGGCCCCGCGCTTATGATTTTTCATTCGAGAGCTATTTCGACGGTCTCGGCGCCGTGGGCTTTTTCATGAAGGGTCCGGAGCGGGTGGAAATCGATCAATCATATGGAACATGGCGATCGTCTTTATCCGCACTCCAGAGATTGCGGGAACACCTTGCCGAGAGACTCCGCAGCCGCGTGGGCGGGGCCGAGGGCGAGGTGGCCGCAGCGCTCATCACCGGGATGAGGGGAGGCATCCCAGAAGAGTACAACGAACATCTGCGCCGGGCCGGACTGGCGCATGTTCTCGCCATTTCGGGGCTGCATATGGCGCTTGCTGCTTTTACGATAATCGGTGCCGCGAGGCTCGGATTTGCATTCTTTCCCGGTTTTTCTTCGCGTCATCCGGTTCGCAAATATGCTGCCGCTGTCGCCCTGCTTGTCTGCTTTTTCTATTTGCTGGTCTCAGGGGGCGGTGTGGCGGCTCAGCGCAGCTTTCTCATGCTTGCGATCATGCTCCTTGCCCTGTTGTTTGATCGCGCTGCTTTGACCATGCGTAATCTGGCTTTTGCAGCCTTGATCGTGATTGTGACGGCGCCGCACGAGGTCGTTGGGCCCGGCTTCCAGATGTCGTTTTCAGCAACTGCGGCGCTCATTGCTGGCTATGCGGTTTGGAACGCGCACCGCATCAAACGGCTTTCCCGAAAACCCTATGCGGAGCGGAAAGGTGCTGCAAAGTTCGCCCACCTGATCATCGTGTCCATCTGCGGTATCGCGCTTACATCCCTTATCGCCGGCACTGCGACAACGCTCTATGGTGTGTGGCACTTTCAGCGGGCATCCCCGCTGGCGCTCGGAGCCAATCTGGCGGCCATGCCCGTGGCCTCAGTCGTGGTGATGCCTTCGGCAGTCGCGGCGATCGCCACGATGCCGCTGAACCTCGATGGTTGGCCGTTGGCCCTGATGGGCGGGGGGATATCCGCAGTCATGGGCATCGCTCGGTGGTTTTCCGAGCACAGCCCAATCGATGCCACCGGCGCAATCCCTCTCTCCGCCACCCTCTGTCTGACCGCGGCGCTAGCCATCCTCACCACCACAACCACCAGTTTGCGATTGGCCTCTCTGCCACTTCTCGCGATGGGGCTGCTCCTCATTTCGGCGCGCAATTTGCCTGACATCTTCATTTCCGAGGACGCACGGCTGGTGGCGGTGCGTACATCGGACGGGGCTCTCGCTGTCAACCGCAATCGACCAAATGCATTTGCTCTGGAAAACTGGTTACGAGCCGCCGGAACAGAAACTGTTCTTAAACCAGAAGGGCTGAGCGGCGCGGCAACTGCGGAGGTCTTTGCCCGCGCCACAACGCCTCGGTTTCGATGCAACGAGGCCTTCTGTGTGCTGCGCCATCAGCATGGTGCAATCATTGTGCATGTGATGAAAAGCGAAGCTCCGCCTTCCCGTCGACTTCTTGATGAACTGTGTGGGGCTGCCGATCTCATCATCATCAACGATGCGCGCATCGACGGGCCTTGTGGGCTGGGCCGCGCAAGAACAATCACGGCTCAAGATCTGGCGCGAGGAGGCAGTGCGGAGATAAGCATAGCCAGCACTGCTCAGGAACGGCCCCCGTTTCACATCGCTTTTGCGGTCAGTGAACCTTTTCGGCCATGGCACCAGCAGCGTCAGTATTCACGCGCGGCTCGTGGCCTGGGACCATACAAACGCAGCCCGAAGACTTCAAAAGACTGATAAAACTCCGTAGAAACAGGGGTTTAAATCAAACTTCAAAGACTTTAGATGTCCGGCCCAGTCCGAGCTCACTCTGACCCAAAGGCGTGAAGCACGGCATCACGGAAGATGAGCTAGCCCACGCGCTGCATAAAAGCTCTGGCGGCATGTGGCGCGCGAATCTTTCCTTCATGAATGAAGTAGACGAAGACCTCGCGCGGCTTCATCGCGGGCGTGAAATCCGGGTCCATGAGCGGAAGGTCATCGGGTTGTCCGCCCTGAGCCCACAATTTCGCCCGTTGCGTCCATCCGTCGAGCTCTGCCGGCGGATAGGCTGTCGGAACATCATCCTCGCCGCGCTGCAGACGGGCATAGATGAAATCACCCGTCACGTCGGCGATTTCCGGATAAGTGTTGTGATGCGCGTAGCAGATGGCGGCACCATACTTGCGCACGAGGCGGGGAAACTCCGGCGTGCAGAAGCTTTCGTTACGCACCTCCAGAACATGCCTGAGGGGAACGCCATCGCGCTCGGAGGGCAGCAACTGCAAAAACCCTTCAAAATCTTCCGGATCAAACTTCTTCGTTGGAGCGAACTGCCAGACGAGAGGCCCAAGTTTCTCTCCGATTTCGGAAATACCGGAACCAAGAAATTTCTCAAGAGATTCAGTAGCTTCCGACAGAACCTTGCGGTTTGTCACGAAGCGATTTCCTTTGAGCGCGAAGACAAATCCATCCGGCGCCTCGCTTGCCCATTTGGCATAGGTTGCGGGCTTCTGGCTCCCATAATAGGTGCCGTTCACCTCAATGGTCGGCACCTGCCGCGAGGCGTATTCGAGTTGTCGCTTCTTCGGCAGGTCATCGGGATAGAAGGTGCCTTCCCATGGCTGGAACGTCCAGCCGCCCATGCCAGCGCGAATGGTGCCAGTGGTCATCGGTCTACTCCGCTGCCTGGGCTTTGCCGGCGGGCCGGCGTTCGAGAAGCTCTTTGAGGAATTTGCCGGTGTAGCTGCGCGGCTCGGCCATGATGTCGTCGATGGAGCCTGAGGCGACAAGCTCGCCTCCGCCATCGCCGCCCTCGGGACCCAGATCAAGAATCCAGTCGGCAGTCTTGATGACTTCGAGATTGTGCTCGATCACCACCACCGTGTTTCCCTGATCGACCAGTTCGTGCAGCACTTCGAGAAGTTTGGACACGTCATGGAAGTGAAGCCCCGTGGTCGGCTCATCCAGAATGTAGAGCGTGCGCCCGGTTGCCCGTTTCGAGAGTTCCTTGGCAAGCTTGATGCGCTGCGCCTCGCCACCTGACAGAGTTGTCGCCTGCTGGCCGATATGAATGTAGCCAAGACCGACACGCGCGAGCGTGACCAGCTTGTCGCGTACGGCGGGTACGGCTGAAAAGAACTCAACCCCTTCATCCACGGTCATTTCCAAAACATCGGCGATGGACTTACCCTTGAAGGTCACGTCGAGCGTTTCGCGGTTGTAGCGCTTGCCGTGGCAGACGTCGCAGGTCACATATACATCCGGCAGAAAGTGCATCTCGATCTTGATGACGCCATCACCCTGGCAGGCCTCGCATCGGCCGCCCTTGACGTTGAACGAGAAGCGGCCGGGCTGGTAACCGCGTGCCTTGGCTTCGGGCAGGCCCGCAAAC
The DNA here is from genome assembly GCF_019891395.1 of Nitratireductor kimnyeongensis. Classification (NCBI taxonomy): domain Bacteria; kingdom Pseudomonadati; phylum Pseudomonadota; class Alphaproteobacteria; order Hyphomicrobiales; family Phyllobacteriaceae; genus Nitratireductor; species Nitratireductor kimnyeongensis. Next base: position 3,605,927 of record NZ_CP078143.1, read on the forward strand.
CAGTCACGGATCGGGGTGAAGGCTCCGGTATAGGTGGCAGGGTTTGACCTTGGCGTACGGCCGATGGGGGACTGATCAATGTCGATCACCTTGTCCAGATGTTCGAGCCCCTCGATCCTGTCATGTTCGGCAGGTTGTTCGCGCGATCCCATGATGCGGCGCGAAGCGGCCTTGAACAATGTCTCGATCAGAAGCGTGGACTTGCCGCCGCCGGACACACCGGTGACGCAGGCAAAGGTGCCGAGCGGCACTTCCGCCGTCACGTCCTTCAGGTTGTTGCCGCATGCACCCACAACGCGAATGCGCCGCTTCTTCGGGATTTCACGACGCTGTTCGGGCATCGGGATTGCCATTGCGCCGGTCAGATATTTACCGGTGACGGAGGCCGGGTTGGCCATGATGTCGCGCGGCGAACCTTCGGCGATGATCTGTCCGCCATGAATGCCGGCGGCAGGCCCGATGTCGACCACGTGGTCCGCCGTCAAGATGGCGTCTTCGTCATGCTCGACCACGATCACCGTGTTGCCAAGATCGCGCAAATGCCTGAGCGTTGCCAGAAGCCGGTCATTATCGCGCTGATGCAGGCCGATGGACGGCTCGTCAAGCACATAAAGAACCCCCGTCAGACCCGAGCCAATTTGCGACGCGAGACGGATGCGTTGGCTCTCACCGCCCGACAGGGTGCCCGAATTGCGTGAAAGCGTCAGATAGTCGAGGCCCACATCGTTGAGAAAGCGCAGGCGCTCGCGGATTTCCTTCAGGATTCGGACGGCGATCTCGTTCTGCTTGTCATTAAGGTGGCTCGGCAGCTCTTCGAACCAGGCACCAGCCTTGCGGATCGACATTTCCGTCACCTGGCCGATATGCAGGCCGTCGATCTTCACCGCCAGGGCTTCCGGTTTGAGACGGTGCCCGCCACAGGCCGGGCAGGGATGGGCCGACATGTAGCGCTCGATCTCTTCGCGCATCCAGGCCGATTCAGTCTCTTTCCAGCGGCGCTGGAGATTGACCACCACGCCCTCGAAGGGCTTCGTGGTGCGGTAACTGCGCAGACCATCATCATAGTCGAAGACGATCTTCTTCGAGCCCGTGCCGTTCAGGATGGCATCCTGACCCTCCGCCGGAAGGTCACGCCAGCGGTCGCCGACCTTGAACCCATATTCACGTCCGAGCGCCTCTAGCGTCTGCAGATAATAGGGCGACGTGGATTTCGCCCAGGGCGCAATCGCCCCTTCGCGCAGGATCGCACCGTCGTCAGGCACCACCAGGTTCGGATCGATAGCGCGCTGGCTGCCAAGCCCGTCGCAAGTGGGGCAGGCGCCGGCCGGATTGTTGAACGAAAACAGACGCGGCTCGATCTCCGGGATCGTGAAGCCTGAAACCGGGCAGGCGAATTTTTCTGAAAAGACGATCCGCTCATGCGTCTCGTTCTTGGATTTGTTGGCGCTTCCACCTTTTGCCGTTGCCTCATCGGAGAGAGGTTTATCGGCAAATTCCGCGACCGCCAGTCCCTCGGCAAGCCTTAGACAGGTCTCAAGCGAATCCGCCAACCGTGTGGCGAGATCGTCGCGCACCACGACCCGGTCCACCACGACGTCGATGTCGTGCTTGTATTTCTTGTCGAGTGCGGGAACGTCGGCAATCTCGTAGAACTCGCCATCCACCTTGACGCGTTGAAAGCCCTTTTTCTGGAGCTCGGCCATTTCCTTGCGGTATTCGCCTTTGCGGCCGCGCACGATGGGCGCCAGGATGTAAAGCCGCGTGCCTTCCTCCAGAACCATAACCCGGTCGACCATCTGACTGACCGTTTGGCTTTCGATCGGCAATCCCGTGGCCGGCGAATAGGGAACGCCCACCCGCGCAAAAAGCAAGCGCATATAGTCGTAGATCTCCGTCACCGTTCCGACGGTCGAGCGAGGGTTTTTAGACGTCGTCTTCTGCTCGATGGAAATGGCTGGCGAAAGCCCGTCGATCTGGTCGACATCGGGTTTCTGCATCATTTCCAGAAACTGGCGCGCATAGGCCGAAAGGCTCTCCACATAGCGCCGCTGGCCTTCGGCATAAATAGTGTCGAAGGCGAGCGACGACTTGCCGGAACCCGACAGACCGGTCATGACGATGAGCTTCTCGCGCGGCAGGTCGAGATCGACATTCTTGAGATTGTGCTCGCGCGCGCCGCGAATGGTGATGGACTTGTGTTCTGGCATGCCCCGTCGCTGCCTGTTTTGAGAAACCGGATGGGCCGGCAGCACGCCGGTCTGTGCATCATGTAGGAAGCGGGATGCAAATGTCGACCGCCGGGTCGGAATGACACCGTGCCGACAGCGCTTCGCCGCGAGCGCCCCCGTCTCATCAGTTTGAGACGAAAACGCATATCTCCCTTTAACACGTGCTCCCCGGCGTTCCGCAAGGAAAAAGAACAAAAAACGAACGCTCTCCTGACAATTTTGCCAGACCCGACCATGCGATCGAGAAAATGCGCCAGGTTACAGCTGATCACATTTGCCGGCTTGGCAAGGCATTTTCTTGACCGCTACGCCCCGAAGGCGCAGTATATCTCGGTCAGCGCTCGTGGTTTGAGTGCGCCGTGGAAATGCCTGTGGGCATATCTGCAAGCACGGTCTGCCTGAGCAGGCAAACACCGAGCAATGGCCGAAACGCGAAGAAGGAGCAGGGTATGACTCCACCTGACCGATCCCTAGGGCTTCGCCTGGATTGCGAAGCCACAGCCGGCTGATCGGTTCAAGACACATTCGACGCTTGTCGCGGAAAATGTGTTTCGATACCGATCCATGGTGATTGACGTTTCTGGAGAACGCGATCGCCGGCAGGCATGACAACGCTGGCGGCTGGCTGCCCCCTAAAATCAAAACTCTTTGAAGACAGGGTTGTAAAAAGCCCTGCCTGATGACACCGGTAAACCATTCCCGGTATGGAGGGTCGGAAGACCCGGAGCCCCGTGCGACCAAAAGGCGGCGGGGCTTTTCTCTCACGTTGCGTGCGCGGGAGCGGGTGCATTGACGCTGATCATTGAATGTGAACATAATAAGAACAAATGAGCTGTGGACGAGAGCCGGAGCACCGCAGGCGGAGCGCGCGCGGGAGCGCGGCTTTCGATAAAGTGCGCAGCAGATTTCGGACAAGCGTGGAGAAGCGTTATGGCGGGCAGCGTCAACAAGGTCATTTTGGTGGGAAATCTGGGTGCAGATCCCGAAATTCGCCGGCTAAATTCCGGCGATCCGGTGGTTAATATGCGCATCGCCACCTCTGAAACCTGGCGCGATCGCCAGTCGGGTGAGCGCCGTGAGCGGACCGAGTGGCACAATGTCGTGATTTTCAACGATAATCTTGCCAAGGTGGCCGAGCAATATTTGAAGAAGGGCGCCAAGGTTTATATCGAGGGCCAGCTTCAGACACGCAAATGGACCGACCAGAACGGTCAGGAACGCTACACGACTGAAGTTGTATTGCAAAAATTCCGTGGCGAACTGCAGATGCTCGACACGCGCGGGCAGGGCGGCGACAATCAGGTCGGTTATAGCGGCGGTGGCAATCGCGGTTCCGATTTCGGCCAGTCAGGCCCTGCCGATACCAGCGGTGGCAGTGGCGGAGGCGGCTACTCGCAGAACCTCGACGACGAAATCCCGTTCTGATCGGCATCTGAATCTATGGAGACCCGGCATGATCACTCCGCCCCATGACGGTAGACATGGTTTTCGGGCGGGCGTTGCCGGGTCCGTTATGCTTGCACTCATAATCGCACCATCAGCGCTTGCTGGTGAAGCGGACATTGTGGACGTCAACGTCATTGCCGAATCAGCAGGGACGTACAGTTTTGAGGTCACGGTCGAGCATGCCGATGAAGGTTGGGAGCATTATGCGGACCGGTGGGACGTGCTCGACAATGCCGGCAATGTCCTTGGTTCGCGCAAGCTACTGCACCCGCATGTCAGCGAACAGCCATTTACCCGCAGCCTGTCCGGCGTCACGCTGCCGGATGGTCTTACACATGTCACCATTCGTGCACACGACAGTGTTCACGGCTATGGCGGCAAGGAGATGAAGGTTTCCATCCCCGCACAGACGGGGCAATAGAAGCACGCATCTGCCACTTCGCTCTGAGCCCTTCTTTCCCGTCCGCGAAGGCGGCCGGTCACCGGAGATGGAACAATCCGCGCGCCTTTCTCCCTGGACGCTAGAGGATGGTTGCTCAGAGGTGGGGATCAGCCAAGCATCAGAACGCGGCAGCGGGAACCCGGTTCGGCAGCTGGTGCTCCTGGCTCACGCACAATCAGCGCATTGGCGGCCGCCAGGGTCGTGAGCATGGAGGAATCTTGCAGGGGAAAGGGTGTCGCAATCAGTCCTTCGGGGCCTGCAGCAACCGAAGCCCGAATATAATCGCGGCGCTCGTCATTTTCACGCAGGGGCGTGGCCAGAACCGCTGCCCGCAGATCGGGCGTGTGGTTGCGCTGCCCCAACCGGGCAACAAGCGGTCTCAGAAACAGCTGCGCGCACACCAGACTTGAAACAGGATTGCCGGGCAGGCCGAGAACGCGCATCTCTCCCAGCCTGCCGAACATCAGTGGCTTGCCCGGTCGCATCGCGATCTTCCAGAAGTCGAGTGACATGCCCGCTTCGAGAAGGGCCTGCCGCACGAGATCACGGGCGCCGACGGAAGCTCCGCCAAGGGTGACCAGAACATGCGCCCCTGCATCTGCAGCTTTCCGAACCGCGGCTGAAATTGCAGCGCTATTGTCATTCACGATACCCAAATCGAGAACGCGGGCACCGTCGTTCTTCGCCAGTGCTCCAATCGCAAAACCATTCGATGCAACGATCTGATCGGGACCACATGTTTCTCCTGGCCGCACCAACTCGTCGCCGGTTGCAATGATCGCGACCAGCGGACGTTCGGTTACAGAAAGATGCGCATGGCCCGCAGCAGCGGCCAGACCGATACCGGCTGGTCCAAGCAGACGCCCTTGCTCAAGGACCACATCGCCGTCGTGAAAGTCCAGCCCGGCTTTACGGATGTGACGACCGATCGCCACAGAACTCGTTGCTTCGATAAAGCCATCGTCCAGAGAGGTGGCGTTTTCCTGTATGAGAATGGTGTCGGCGCCTTCCGGCACTGGCGCGCCTGTAAAAATCCGCACAGCCTCGCCGATGCCGACAACGCCATGAAACCGGTTTCCTGCTGCTGATTCTCCAATCACACGCAACCGGAGGCCTCGCGGGGTTTGTACATCCTCCGCCCGCACAGCGTAGCCATCCATCGCGGAGGCATGAAAGGGAGGCTGAGTGCGCATTGCTGAAAGCGGATTGGCCAGAACGCGACCGCCGGCGTCCTCGATGCGCACGCTTTCGCCAGGCAGCGCCTTTACACCGTCGAGAATGCGCTCCAGCGCCTGGTCTACCGGCAGAAGCGTCATAAAGAAGGCTCCCCCGCCCGCCAGTCGCCCGACTTCCCGCCCGTTTTTTCCAGCAAGCGAATATTGCTGATGGTCATGCCCTTATCGAGAGCCTTCGCCATGTCGTAAATTGTCAGACAAGATATGGAGACGGCGGTCAGCGCTTCCATCTCCACGCCTGTCTGGCCGGTGACCCTGACACGCGCACGCACTTTCAAGCCGGGTAGGGCTGTGTCGGGTTCGATTTCGACCACCACTTTCGAAAGGGCGAGGGGGTGGCATAGAGGGATCAGATCCGATGTTTTCTTTGCGCCCATGATGCCGGCGATGCGCGCTGTGGCAAGTACATCGCCTTTCTTCGCGTTGCCTGAAAGAATGGCCTCGAGTGTCTGTCTTTCCATGAGCACGGAGCCTTCGGCAACGGCCTCTCGGCGGCTTTCCTGCTTGTCGCTCACATCTACCATGTGCGCTTCTCCGGAAGCGCCGATATGCGTCAGCTTTCCGGTTGCGCCGCTCATCGGTCAATCAGCCTGATTGGCCGCACCGAGGCCCAACAGAGCCCGCGTTGCCGCTGCTACATCGTCTTGCCGCATCAGGCTTTCGCCAACGAGAAAAGTGTTCATCCCGGCACGCGCGAGACGACGGCAATCTTCATTGGTGAAGATGCCGCTTTCCCCGACCACCAGCCGGCCTTCGGGAACCAGCGGAGCGAGTCGCTCGCTGGTCTCGAGGGTGGTTTCGAAAGTGCGCAGATTCCGGTTGTTTATGCCGATAAGCCGCGAGGACAATTCGAGGGAACGTTCCAGTTCCTGTTCGTCATGCACCTCGATCAGGCAATCCATGCCGAGTTCGAGCGCGGTGTCTTCAAGAGCCTGCGCTTCATCGTCGGATACGCTGGCCATGATGATCAGAATCGCATCGGCCCCCCAGCTGCGCGCCTCGTAAACCTGGTAGGGCTCAAACAGAAAGTCCTTGCGCAACGCCGGCAAGCCACATGCGGAGCGCGCGGCTTCCAGAAAAGCCGGAGCTCCCTGAAAGGATGGGCCGTCGGTCAGCACCGAGAGACAGGCAGCACCGCCTTCCTCATAAGCAGCAGCAAGCCGGGGAGGATCAAAATCGGCTCGGATGAGCCCACGTGAGGGACTTGCCTTCTTGATTTCTGCAATCAAGCCGAATCGTCCTGCCGACTGCTTCTCAAACAGCGTTTCAGCGAAACCGCGTGGCGCTTCCACATCCCGTGTTTTGGCAACAAGCTCGAGTAAGGGCACAACGGTCTTGGCCGCTGCGATTTCCTCGCGCTTGTACGTTTCGATCTTGCGCAGGATATCGGTCGTCATTGCTCGTGGTCCTCCTGAGAGACTCCCCTGTTCGACACATCGATCAGTTGCTTCAAGGTGGCGAGCGCGTGCCCATGATCGAGCGATTCAGCGGCCAGCCGGATCCCGTCCTTCAGTGTCTTGGCGCGTCCGGCGACCACAAGCGCAGCCCCCGAATTCAACAAGCAGATGTCCCGATAGGCGTTTTTCTCGCCTTTCAGAACGGCCCGAAGCGCCTTTGCGTTGTGAGCGGCTTCACCACCCTTGAGGTCGGCCATGGCGACCCGGTTGAGGCCGACATCCTCCGGAGTGATCTCGAAATGACGGATCTCGCCATCCTCAAGAGCAGCAACCTGGGTCGTACCTGCGGTGGTCATTTCGTCGAGGCCCGCGCCATGAACCACCCAGGCGCATTCCGTTCCCAATTGCTTCAGCACATTGGCTATCGGCTCGACCCATTCCGGTGCGAATACGCCCACAAGCTGGCGGCGCACACCGGCAGGGTTGGAAAGCGGTCCGAGCAGGTTGAAGATCGTGCGGGTGCCGAGCTCGACACGCGAGGGCCCCACATGGCGCATGGCCGAATGATGCGCGGGAGCAAACATGAACCCGAGACCGGCCTCATCGATACAATCTGCGATCTCCTGCGGGCTCAGCTCAATATTGATGCCCAGCGCTGCCAGAGTGTCAGCCGCACCCGAGCGGGACGACAGCGCCCTGTTTCCATGTTTGGCCACGGGTACTCCGGCACCGGCAACAATGAAAGCCGAGCAGGTGGACACATTGTAGGACCCGGAAGCATCCCCCCCGGTCCCGACAATGTCCACGGCGTCGTCAGGCGCAGAAACCGGCAGCATCTTGTCGCGCATGGTTGCCACCGCGCCGGAGATCTCCTCCACGGTTTCTCCACGCACCCGCAGAGCCATCAGAAAGCCGCCGATCTGGCTTGGCGTTGCATCGCCCGACATCATGATGTCGAAAGCCTCGCGCGCCTCGTCAAAGCTCAACTGCGCACCGGAGGCGACCTTGGCGATGTAGGACTTGAAAGCGTTCATCGCTTGCCTCAGAAGCTCAGTGCTTCCTGCATGGCAGCCCGGTTTACCGATACCGGATACTTGCCTTGCAAGCGCGCAACCATCTGGTCGAGAAGATCGTCGGCAAGCGCAGATCGCATGGTAGCGCGCTGATTTTCGGGAATGCTTTCCGCTGTCGCACTGGCAGGCTCGAACACCTCCGTGACCTTAAACAGGAACTGACCGTCCCCTGCAGGGTTTGCAAAAACGCCTGTGCCATTGCGCGGAACCGAGAACACTGCAGCCACGCCGGCCTGACCCAGATCGGCGTCATTGGCGTTCCGTTTGAGACCGCGTTTGATCTGCTTTTCCTGACCGATTTCCTCCGCTAGTTCGTCCAGCGAGGCACCTTCATCGAGCCGCTTGGCGAAAGCGGAAGCACTCTCGGCCAGAAGCCGGTCCGTTTCTGCTTTTCGCCAGTCTTCCAGCACCTTTGCGCGTACTTCATCCAGCGAACGGTCGCGTTCCGGAGTGATGCCCTCGACCTCATAGAACACAAATCCGTTACCGCCCATCGAGAGAGGGGCGTTTTCAATACCGGAATCGCTTTCGAAGACTTCACGCAGAAGCTCGGCCGAAACGGGGAGATCGCCCACGATGGACCCGTCTGGACGGCGCGCGCTCGCGTCGATAGCTTCGATCGTCCGCGTCGAGAGATTCAGTCGTTCCGCAGCTTCCGCCATCGAAGCCCCCCCGGCGCGGGCGTCTTCATAAGCATCGTGCACGTCGAGCAAGACACGGGCAGCCTCTTCCAGGGCTAAATCCTGTCGGAGCTCGCTTTCAACTTCGCTGAGTGGCTGCACGACCTCTGGCTGGATTTCCGAGACAAACACGATCACAGGCCCAAAGGCGCCGTCGATGACATCGCTGAACTGGTTCGCCTCCAGAGAGAACGCTGCTTCAGCCACCGCATCATCTGCCACTTCGCTGCGTGCGAGGGTACCGAGGGCGGTGTCGCTGCTGTTCTTGCCGGCGGACGTTGCCACATCCGCGAAACTTTGGCCGTCGAGCAGGTCTTTCAACGCTGCGTCTGCGGCAGCGCGTTCGGCAAACACAATCTGGTCGATCGTGCGTTTTTCAGGCGTCGTATACCGATCACGCAGGTCGTCGTAGGCCTTCTGCACCTGCGCGTCCGAAATGGCTTCGGGGTCGGCGATGTCGGTGGGCTCCAGTTTGACATAACTGAATTTGCGATATTCGGGAGCGGCGTAATCGTCCTTGCGCTCGTCGAACCATGCCTGCAGGGCAGCCTGGTCAGGATCCGCAACAGGCTCGACAAGCGCGCGCGGCACGGCAAGATATTCCACCGTGCGATCCTCTCCCCGATAAAGAGCGAGATTCTTGAACAACTCGTCCGGAACGCTCATGCCGTCCGTGGCAGCTTCAACGATCTGCTGGCGAATGGCAACCTGTTCACGGTTTTTGAGGTAATCCTGCGGGCGCATGCCGATCTGACGCAGCACGAAGTCAAATTGCTGCCGGTCGAAACGGCCATCCGGTCCGCGAAACGCCGGATCGTCCGCCGTCAACTGGGCCAACTTGTCGCCAGAGAGACCGAGGCCGAGCCGGCTTGCCTCTTCGTCCAGAAGCGCGCCGGCGGCAAGCTGCTGCAGCACCTGGTCATCAAGTCCGAAAGCGACAGCCTGCTCGCGTGTCACACGCGTGCCGAGTTGCTGCGACAGCGCGTTGATCTGCCGATCATAGGCGAGGCGGAAATCCAGCATTGAAACGGAGGAAGCTCCGGCTGAAAGAACGTTCCGGGACTGGTCATTCAAAACCTGGCCGGAAATACCCCAGACGGCGAAGCTCACAACAAGAAGGCCCAGGAGCAGCTTGGCGATCCAGGTGGAGGCGGCGTTTCTCAGACTGTCGAGCATGGCTTTTCCGAAGTTCCTTGGTGTGTTCTGGGCGTGTCCCCAACGAAGCGCAATAGCGTCCCAGACGCAAAGTGTCGATAGCGGAGTGGGATTTGGCGCTCCAATTGCTTTTGCATCAGCCCGTGTTTTTGCTAGGGAAGCTCCCGAGTTTGTTTTGTTGAGGACTTTGAACCATGACCCCCGGAATTCGCCCTCTGATCGCTGGCAATTGGAAAATGAACGGCTTGAGCGCCGATATCGGCGAATTGGAGGCGATGGCTGAGGCGGCGTTCGGCGGTGCTGATGCTCTGATCTGTGTTCCGGCTACCTTGATGACACGGGCGCACGTGGCGCTTGAAGGCAAGCTGCAACTGGGCGGGCAGGACTGCCACACGGCCGCGGCCGGCGCGCATACGGGTGATGTTTCGGCCGAAATGCTGGCGGATGCCGGCGCGACCCATGTGCTGGTGGGCCATTCGGAGCGCCGGACCGATCACGGAGAGACCGATGGTATCGTCGCCGACAAGGCCGAGGCTGCCTGGCGCGCCGGTCTAACGGCGGTGATTTGCATTGGCGAGACCAAGGCTGAGCGCGAGGGCGGCAAAACGCTCTCGGTTCTCTCCCGCCAGATTCCCGGTTCCGTTCCCAAAGAAGCTAAAGCCAAAAACACCGTGATCGCCTATGAGCCGGTCTGGGCCATCGGTACCGGCCTGACCCCAACGGTTGAAGATGTCGCAGAAGCGCATGCGCATATTCGAAAGGAGCTCGAAACGCTTCTTGGGGAAGAGGCAGGCAAGATGCGGATACTCTACGGCGGTTCGGTCAAACCCGGCAATGCCACGGAGTTGCTTTCGATCGAGCATGTCGACGGTGCGCTCGTCGGTGGAGCGAGCCTGAAGGCTGTGGATTTTCTTGCGATTGCCGCCGCGTGTCCGGTTTGAGAAAACAGAAAACGCTTGCGTTGTCACCGCAAGCGCCTATGTGAGGGTGGCTTTGACGGAAATCGGGAATTCCGGCTGGTTTGACCGAAAACCGCGTCAAATGCCCTGAAACGGGTGCATTCCGCCCCGTTTGCTGGAAAAAGATGCAGGTGCCAGGATACGGATTTCTGCCGGTCTTGGAAAATCGGCAAAAGCCGTGTAATGAGCCGCGTCCGCATTGAAGCGGACGCTTCGAGCCGGAGAGCCGGAAGGAAACATGCAGACCGTTATCATCGTCATTCATCTGATCGTCGTGGTCGCGCTGGTTGGCGTCGTCCTCATGCAACGCTCCGAGGGTGGCGGGCTTGGCATCGGCGGCGGTTCCGGTTTCATGTCCGCGCGCGGAGCAGCCAATGCGTTGACGCGAACGACGGCCATTTTGGCAGCGGCGTTCTTTGCGACGTCTCTCGCCCTGTCGCTGATCGCACGGTACGGCGCGAGCCCGACCGACATTCTGGATCGGATCCCGGCCGGCAGCGAACAGACCGAAGGTTCTGGCGGTGTTCTTGACCAGCTCGGCGGTTCCGGGGCTTCGGTTCCAACCGAGGACGACGTTCCGGCTGCTGATGTAGATCCTGAGAACCAGATTCCCACGGGGCAGTAAGCTCCGGGCGCGCGGTTGACCGGTCGCGATATGAGCGGCCATTCCTGACAATCGCCCACCTTATTCACCGCGAGGCGCAAAAAGATTTGCGTCTCGTTATTTTTTGCTGGCGGAATCGCCTGTGTCCGGTTAAGCGATGAGTCCCATGGCGCGATATGTTTTCATAACCGGCGGCGTGGTCTCCTCCCTCGGAAAAGGTATTGCAGCAGCGGCCCTTGGCGCGCTGTTACAGGCCCGTGGGTACCGCGTTCGCATCCGTAAACTCGATCCCTACCTGAATGTTGATCCGGGCACGATGTCGCCCTATCAGCATGGTGAGGTTTTCGTCACCGACGACGGTGCCGAGACAGACCTGGACCTTGGCCACTATGAGCGCTTTACCGGGCGTTCGGCCAACAAGCAGGACAACATCACCACAGGTCGGATCTACCAGAACATTCTGGAAAAAGAGCGTCGTGGCGACTATCTGGGCGCCACGGTGCAGGTGATCCCGCACGTTACCGACGAGATCAAACAATTCGTTCTTGAAGGCAATGACGACTACGATTTCGTTCTGTGCGAAATCGGCGGAACCGTCGGCGACATCGAGGCAATGCCGTTCCTCGAAGCGATTCGCCAGCTCGGCAACGAACTGCCGCGCGGCAATGCCGTCTATGTGCATCTGACCTTGATGCCGTGGATACCGGCGGCGGGCGAACTCAAGACCAAGCCGACGCAGCATTCCGTGAAGGAACTGCGCTCCATCGGCATTGCTCCCGACATCCTTCTGGTGCGCGCGGACCGGGAAATCCCGGCGGAAGAACGGCGCAAGCTGTCGCTGTTCTGCAATGTGCGCGAATCGGCCGTCATCCAGGCGCTGGACGTGGCGCATATCTACGACGTGCCGCTTGCCTACCATCGCGAAGGGCTTGATTCGGAAGTGCTGGCCGCTTTCGGTATCGATCCGGCCCCCAAGCCTCGCATGGAACGCTGGGACGAGGTTGCAGACCGGATCCACAATCCCGAAGGTCAGGTCACGATTGCCGTTGTCGGCAAATATACCGGCCTGAAGGACGCCTACAAATCGTTGATCGAGGCGCTGTCGCATGGCGGGATGGCGAACCGGGTGCGGGTGAAGCTCGAATGGATCGAGGCGGAAATCTTCGAGAAGGAAGATCCGGCCCCGTGGCTTGAGAAGGTGCATGGCATTTTGGTGCCCGGCGGCTTCGGAGAGCGTGGTGCGGAAGGCAAGATCCTGGCCGCGAAGTTCGCACGTGAGCGCAAGGTGCCGTATTTCGGAATCTGTTTCGGCATGCAGATGGCCTGCATCGAGGCTGCTCGTTCGCTGGCCGGCATCGAGAATGCATCGTCAACCGAGTTCGGTCCGACAAGCGAGCCGGTCGTTGGTCTGATGACCGAGTGGCTCAAGGGCAACATGCTCGAAAAGCGCACGGCCTCCGGCGATCTTGGCGGGACCATGCGCCTCGGCGCATACGAATCGAAGCTGATCGAAGGCTCCAAGATTGCGGCGATCTATGGTTCGGAAGATATTTCCGAGCGTCACCGCCATCGCTATGAGGTAAACATCGGCTATCGGCAGAAACTCGAAGAGTGTGGTCTCGTGTTCGCGGGGCTTTCGCCCGACGGTGTGCTTCCCGAAACGGTCGAGTATCCCGATCATCCGTGGTTCATCGGCGTTCAGTATCACCCCGAACTCAAGAGCAAACCCTTTGAGCCGCATCCACTGTTCGCTTCCTTCATTGAAGCCGCAGTCGAGCAGTCGCGTCTCGTCTAAGCTCTTCATTTTCGCCCCGTCGCCAAGTCGGGGCGAACCTCCCTTGCCGGCGGAGCACTTGCAAAGCGCCGGGGCTTGAGGCACATGCGGTGCATGGTTTCTGAAGACGACGTGCATTTTCCACGCAAGCTGGACCATTGTGTTTTGCCAACCGCCGATCTGGCGGTTGCGCGCGACCGTCTGGAAGCGCTCGGCTTCACAGTGGCCGCAGATGCCGCACACCCTTTCGGCACCGCAAATTGCTGTGTTTTCTTCGCAGACGGATCGTATCTCGAACCGTTGAGCCGGGTTGCGCCACAGGTGGCGCGCGAGGCGGAAGACGCAGGCAATGTTTTCGTGCAGCGTGACAGCGGGTTTCGCGAAAAATCTGGCGATGAAGGGTTTTCCGCGGTGGCTCTTGGAACCGGCGATGCCGATGAGGATCACAGGCGCTTCGTGAAGGCGGGGATATCGGCCGGCACTCCGCTTTCCTTTTCACGTCCATTTCGCGATTCTTCGGGACAGGAGGCGACCGCATCCTTCCGGCTCGCCTTTGCCGCGCCCGAAGATGCGGACGGCCATTTCTTTTTCACCTGCCAGCGTGTGAACCTGCCGTCGGCGGGACGCGGCGCGCTGGAGACGCATCAAAACGGCGTAACGGGGACGGCGCGGATCATCCTGCTTGCCACCGCACCTGCAGATCAAGCGGGATTCCTGGAAGCGTTCTCGGCCAAGACCCCTGAGACTGTTCGAGAGGACCAACTCGATCTGTCGCTTGGCAATGCCGTTTTGACGGTCATGACACCGGACCGCTACAGGGTTGATCTTGGTCTGGAGCGAGCGGCTTCGCATGGCCGGCTCGATCTCGCTGCGATCGTCTTCCAGTGTCCGGATATTGCCAGATTGCGCGCGCAGCTTTCCATGCAGGAAGTCCTGTTCGCAGAGCAGTTCGGATCCATCATCGTGCCGCCGGCAGCCGGGCAGGGCGCTGTTTTTGTCTTTGAGGAGTCTACCCCATGAAACCCAATCCGCGTGTCACGATTGGCAAGGTCGTGTTCGGCAATGACGCGCCGCTGGCATTGATCGCCGGCCCCTGCCAGATGGAGACGCGCGAGCACGCTTTCGATATGGCGGGCGCGCTGAAGGAAATGACGGACGAACTGGGCATCGGGCTCGTCTACAAGAGCAGTTTCGACAAGGCCAACCGCACGTCGCTTTCCGGCAAACGCGGTGCTGGGCTGGATGCGGCCATGCCGATCTTCGCCGACATCCGCAACGAATTCGACGTCCCGGTGATCACGGACGTTCATACCGAGGAGCAGTGCCGGATCGTGGCTGAAGTGGTCGATGTGCTGCAAATCCCGGCATTCCTGTGCCGCCAAACCGATCTTCTGATCGCCGCAGCAAAAACCGGCAAGGCGGTGAATGTAAAAAAGGGGCAGTTTCTCGCCCCCTGGGACATGGAAAACGTGATCGCCAAGGTGACGGAATCGGGCAATCCCAACGTGATGGCCACGGAGCGGGGAACCTCGTTCGGCTACAACACGCTTGTTTCGGACATGCGCGGTCTGCCGCAGATGGCGGCCATGGGCGCACCGGTCATCTTTGATGCAACCCATTCGGTCGCCCAGCCCGGCGGGCGTGGCGGCTCATCCGGCGGGCAGCGCGAGTTCGTCGAAACGCTGGCGCGCGCTGCCGTAGCGGTAGGCGTGGCCGGCGTCTTCATGGAAACGCATCAGGATCCCGACAACGCACCCTCGGACGGGCCCAATATGGTGCCGCTCGACCAGATGAAGGAGCTTCTCGAGCGGCTGATGGCTTTCGACCGGATCGCAAAGGCTGCCTGAGCTTCAGGCGCGACATTGAGTTTTCACGTGTCTGCGCTAAGAAAAGCGCGGACACTTCCTCTTGGGTTTTTTTGCTTCCCGGAGTTTCCACCTTCCGGGGTTCTTGCCCGAGATCAACCTCCAGATCAGAGAGAGTTAAAATGACTGCCATTCTCGACATTGTCGGACGCGAAATACTGGACAGCCGGGGCAACCCGACCGTCGAAGTCGATGTGGTTCTGGAAGACGGGTCCATGGGGCGCGCGGCCGTTCCCTCGGGCGCATCCACCGGCGCACATGAGGCAGTGGAACTGCGCGACGGCGGCAAGCGCTATCTCGGAAAGGGTGTCGAGCAGGCCGTGGATGCGGTCAATGGCGAAATCTTCGAGACGCTGAGCGGGCTTGAAGCGGAAAACCAGATGCAGATCGACCAGGCGATGATCGACCTCGACGGCACGCCGAACAAGGGCCGCCTTGGTGCGAACGCTATCCTCGGTGTTTCGCTCGCGGTTGCAAAGGCTGCGGCCGAAGCCACGAATCTTCCGCTCTACCGCTATGTGGGCGGCGCGTCCGCACATGTCCTGCCCGTGCCGATGATGAACATCATCAATGGCGGCGCACACGCCGACAACCCGATCGATTTCCAGGAATTCATGGTCATGCCGGTGGGGGCGTCGTCGATCCGCGAGGCCGTGCGCTGGGGTTCTGAAATCTTCCATACGTTGAAGGCGGGACTGAAAGATGCCGGTCACAACACCAATGTGGGTGACGAAGGTGGCTTTGCGCCGAATCTGAAAAGCGCGGAAGCCGCACTCGACTTCGTTCTCGCCTCCATCGAAAAGGCCGGCTACAAGCCGGGCGAGGACGTGGCCATTGCGCTCGATTGTGCCGCCACCGAGTTCTTCAAGGACGGCAAATATGTCTATGAGGGCGAGGGCCAGACCCGCGATGGCAAGGCGCAGGCCGAATATCTCGCCAAGCTTGTCGGAAATTATCCGATCATTTCCATCGAAGACGGTATGTCCGAAGACGATTTCGAAGGCTGGAAGATCCTGACGGATCTGGCCGGCGACAAGGCGCAGCTCGTTGGTGACGATCTGTTCGTGACCAATTCGGCGCGCCTGCGCGACGGCATCAAGATGGGCATCGGCAATTCGATCCTCGTGAAGGTGAACCAGATCGGCACGCTGACGGAAACCCTTGACGCGGTGGAGACGGCGCACAAGGCCGGCTACACGGCAGTGATGTCTCACCGTTCAGGCGAGACCGAGGATTCGACGATCTCCGATCTGGCCGTCGCCACCAATTGCGGGCAGATCAAGACCGGCTCGCTGGCACGTTCGGATCGCACTGCGAAATACAACCAGCTTATCCGGATCGAGGAAGAGCTCGGTCCGCAGGCGCGCTACGCAGGAAAATCGATCCTGCGCGGATAAAGTCTTTAGGTGACCGTGCGGAAATAACGGTCCTTTAAGCAACATATGGTCACATGCGGGAGAAGGGTATTTTTCCGCATGTGGACACGTCATCACAAACGCCGCAACACTGGCCGTCTGATCGTTCCGGCGATCACGGGGCTGTTTCTCGCTTATTTCGGGTTTCACGCCTATCACGGCGATTATGGCATCTATTCAAAATACAGGCTTGAGACGCGGATCGCCGAAGCGCAGGCGCGTCTGGATGTGCTTGTCGCCAAGCGTAAGGAACTCGAGCACAGAGTTGCTTTAGTAAATGACGGCAGTCTTGAGAAGGACATGCTCGACGAGAGGGCGCGCCTTGCGCTCAATCTGGCGCGGAAGAACGAGGTCATCATTCTCATCGGCGCCGATTAGAGAATTAACCGGAATTCACTTAATCAACAATAATGTTTGAAAATCCAAGCCCTTAGCTGCATGGCAGCTATGCGGATTTTGAATGGCCGAATTCTGTTCCACGTGCTAGCTTCATCTACCATAAGCGGGAGATGACGGGAGGCTCATGGCGCAACCAATCGCCAGGTTCCACCGTTGCACAAATTCCCCGGAATGTCAGCTAGGGAGTAGAGGCATGGCGCGAGCCGCAAGCAAGACAAGTGCCGCAAGGTCACGCTCGACCAAGAAAGGGGCGTCTGGGAATGCTGTTCAGGCACCCAAGCCACCCAAGCCGGAAGATTTCGACAAGGAGCAGGAGCTCCATGCCTATCGCGAAATGCTTCTGATCCGCCGTTTCGAGGAAAAGGCCGGACAGCTTTACGGCATGGGTCTTATCGGCGGTTTTTGTCACCTGTACATCGGCCAGGAGGCCGTGGTTGTCGGCATGCAGATGAGCATGAAGGACGGCGACCAGGTGATCACCGGTTATCGCGATCATGGTCACATGCTGGCCACCGGCATGGAAGCGCGCGGCGTGATGGCCGAGCTCACGGGACGCCGCAACGGCTACTCCAAGGGCAAGGGCGGCTCCATGCACATGTTCTCCAAGGAGAAGAAGTTCTATGGCGGCCACGGCATCGTGGGCGCGCAGGTGCCGCTCGGCACCGGCTTGGCTTTTGCCAATCGCTACCGTGAGGATGACAGCGTTTCCATCACCTATTTCGGGGATGGCGCGGCCAATCAGGGCCAGGTCTATGAGAGTTTCAACATGGCCTCGCTGTGGAAGCTCCCGGTGGTCTACATCATCGAGAACAACCGTTATGCCATGGGCACGGCGGTGGCGCGCTCCTCGGCAGAAACCGATTTTTCCCATCGCGGTCTTTCGTTCAAGATCCCCGGTATCCAGGTGGATGGCATGGATGTGCGCGCGGTGAAGGCCGCCGGCGATCTGGCCGTTGAATGGTGCCGCTCCGGCAAGGGGCCGATCATTCTGGAAATGCAGACCTACCGCTATCGCGGCCACTCCATGTCCGATCCTGCCAAATACCGCTCTAAGGACGAAGTGCAGAAAATGCGCTCCGAGCATGATCCCATCGAGCAGGTTAAGCAGCGTCTGGTGGCAAACAAGTGGGCCGATGAAGACGAACTGAAGGCCATCGACAAGGAGGTGCGCGAGATCGTCGGCGATTCGGCCGAATTCGCGCAGACGGATCCGGAACCGGATGTGTCTGAACTCTACACCGACATTCTGCTTTGAGGGGAGGGCCGACATGCCAACCGAAATTCTCATGCCCGCGCTCTCTCCGACCATGGAAGAGGGCAATCTTTCCAAATGGATCAAGAAGGAAGGCGATGCCGTCGCACCCGGTGACGTGATCGCCGAGATCGAAACCGACAAGGCCACGATGGAAGTGGAAGCCGTGGACGAGGGTACGCTCGGCAAGATCCTCGTTTCCGAAGGCACTGAAGGCGTGAAGGTCAACACGGCCATTGCGCTGCTTCTGGCTGAAGGCGAAAGCGAGGCCGATCTCGAGAAGGCGGCATCGAAGCCCAAGGCGGAAGCCTCCGATGAGGCGGTTGATGCTGGCGAACAGGATGAACCGGAAGAAAAGTCCGGTGGTCCCGTTCCGGCGGCGCCCGAGGTGAAGGTGGCGGCCGATCCGGACATTCCCGAGGGCACGGAAATGGTTTCGACCACCGTGCGCGAGGCGCTGCGCGACGCCATGGCCGAGGAAATGCGCCGCGATGGCGACGTTTTCGTCATGGGCGAGGAAGTGGCCGAGTATCAAGGCGCCTATAAGGTGACGCAGGGGCTCTTGCAGGAGTTCGGCGACAAGCGCGTGGTCGACACGCCGATCACCGAGCACGGTTTTGCCGGCGTCGGCGTCGGTGCGGCCTTTGCCGGGCTGAAGCCGATCGTCGAGTTCATGACGTTCAACTTCGCCATGCAGGCGATCGACCAGATCGTCAATTCTGCCGCTAAGACGCTCTATATGGCCGGCGGTCAGATGGGCGCGCCCATCGTGTTCCGCGGACCCAATGGCGCGGCTGCCCGCGTGGCGGCACAGCATTCCCAGTGCTACGCGGCATGGTATGGCCATATCCCAGGCCTGAAAGTGGTGATGCCCTATACGGCAGCGGACGCGAAAGGACTTTTGAAGGCCGCGATCCGCGATCCGAACCCGGTGATCTTCCTCGAAAACGAAATTCTCTACGGCCAGAGCTTTGACGTTCCGAAGATGGATGATTTCGTGCTGCCCATCGGCAAGGCGCGCATTCACAAGGAAGGCAAGGACGCCACCATCGTCTCCTTCGGCATCGGCATGACCTATGCCGTGAAGGCGGCGGAAGAACTGGCGGGCGAGGGCATCGACGTGGAGGTCATCGACCTGCGCACGATCCGCCCGATGGACCTCGATACGGTGATCGCTTCGGTGAAAAAGACCAACCGGCTGGTGACGGTGGAGGAAGGGTATCCGCAGTCTTCCGTGGGTGCGCATATCGCCAGCCAGGTGATGCAGCGGGCGTTCGACTATCTCGATGCGCCGGTGATCACCGTTGCGGGCAAGGATGTGCCCATGCCTTATGCGGCCAACCTTGAAAAGCTCGCGCTGCCAAACGTCGCTGAAGTGGTCGAGGCGGTGAAAGCCGTTTCCTATCGCGGCTAGGGGGAGGAAACCATGCCGATCAAAGTCACCATGCCTGCCCTTTCACCAACGATGGAAGAGGGCAATCTCGCCAAATGGATGGTCAAGGAGGGCGACAGTGTTGCTCCGGGCGACGTGATCGCCGAGATCGAGACCGACAAGGCGACCATGGAAGTGGAGGCGGTCGACGAGGGCACCGTTGCGAAACTGGTCGTGCCGGAAGGCACCGAAGGCGTGAAGGTCAACGCACTGATCGCAGTTCTGGCCGAAGAAGGCGAGGATGCAGGCGAGGCGGCGAAAGCTGCCGAAAGCGGATCCGCCCCCAAGCCAGAGCCCAAGGCCGAGAAGGCTGAGAAGCCGGAAAAGCCTGCGAAGGAAGAAGCGCCGGCTGCCAAATCCAAGGCAAAGCCTGTGGAAGCGAAAGCGGCACCGGCAGGCGATGGCGAGCGCGTGTTCGCCTCCCCGCTTGCCCGCCGTCTGGCGAAGGAAGCCGGGCTCGATCTTTCGGCCATTTCGGGCTCCGGTCCGAAGGGGCGGATCGTCAAGGCGGATGTGGAAGCGGCTGGACAGGATGGTGGCGCGAAAGCCGCCGATGCAGCACCTGCTGCAGCGCCCGCCGCCCCGGCCATGTCCGACGATCAGGTCATGAAACTGTTCGAGGAAGGCTCCTACGAGCTGATCCCGCATGACAGCATGCGCAAGACCATCGCGCGCCGTCTGGTCGAGGCGAAATCCACCGTCCCGCATTTCTACCTGACGCTCGACTGCGAGATCGACGCGCTTCTGGCGTTGCGCAAGCAGTTGAACGAAGCCGCGCCGATGGTGAAGGGTGAGGATGGCGAGAAGCCGGCTTACAAGCTTTCGGTCAACGACATGGTCATCAAGGCCCACGCCAAAGCGCTTGCCATGGTGCCGGAGGCGAATGTCTCCTGGACCGAGAGCGCCATGGTGAAGCACAAAAACGCCGATGTGGGCGTTGCCGTGTCGATCCCCGGCGGCCTGATCACGCCGATCATCCGCCGCGCCGACGAGAAGACGCTGTCTGCCATCTCCAACGAGATGAAGGATCTTGCCGCACGGGCGCGTTCGCGCAAGCTGAAGGCGGAAGAGTATCAGGGCGGCAACACGGCCGTCTCCAATCTCGGCATGTTCGGCATCAAGGACTTTGCCGCCGTCATCAACCCGCCGCATGCGACGATCCTTGCGGTGGGCGCTGGCGAGCAGCGGGCCGTGGTGAAGGATGGCGAGGTGAAGGTGGCAACGGTGATGTCGGTGACGCTGTCGACCGATCACCGCGCGGTGGATGGTGCGCTCGGCGCCGAACTCCTCGCTGCCTTCAAGAAGGTCATCGAGAACCCGCTGACGATGCTGATTTAGAGGCCTTATGGACTGCTATCTCGGGGGCAAACGATGAAGACCATCCTGTGCTTTGGCGATTCGCTGACATGGGGGTATGACCCTGATGGCCCCGGGCGGCATGCGGATAAGGTTCGCTGGCCGAGCGTTCTTGAAGCGGAACTTGGCGGCACGGCACGCGTGATCGCCGAAGGGCTGAATGGCCGCACCACGGTTTTCGACGACTTCGCCTCGGGCGCGGACCGAAATGGCGCACGGGTTCTGCCAACGCTTCTGACCAGCCACGCACCGCTCGATCTGGTCGTCATCATGCTTGGCACCAACGACATGAAGCCCTTCATCTGTGGCCACGCATTCGGAGCGAAACAGGGCATGAGGCGACTGATCGACCTTGTGCGCGGGCATGATTATCCGTTGGGTCAAACTGCGCCAAGGGTGCTGATAATGTCACCGCCTCCAGCCTGTGAAACGCCGGATCCCGACTTTGCGGCCCTGTTTGAAAGCGCGCGTATCGAATCCGCCAAGCTGGCCGGCCTTTACGAATCGCTGGCCAAGGAGACCGGTGCGGGTTTTTTCGATTCCGGTTCTGTGGCAAGCACAAGTCCGCTTGACGGCGTTCATCTGGATGCTGAAAACACGAGCTCCATTGGCCGGGGGCTCGCCCCGGTCGTGAGAGACATGCTTGAGCATTGAAGAAGGAGGGGTGAAGCATGGCAAACGCGATGGAAAATGAAAGTGTACATGCATCTTGGGGCTGGCTGGCTCTGCTAGGAGCGATTTCGCTGATCGGCGGCATTCTGGCCCTGGCAAATCCGTTTGCCGCCACCATGACGGCGGCGATCCTAGCGGCCTGGACATTCGTGCTGTTCGGGGCCGTGCAGATCGTACAGGCTTTTCGGGTTCGCGGCTGGGGCGGATTTCTGTGGGCATTGCTGCTGGGTGTTTTGACCCTCGCGGTCGGTGTGTCGATCATCGCACGGCCGGGGGCCGGAATCATTTCGCTCACGATTCTCGTGGCGGTCATGTTTCTGGTGCTGGGGGCGGTGAAGGTCATGTATTCCTTTTCCTTCCGACCGCTTTCCGGTTGGGGATGGGTGCTGTTTTCCGGTGTCGTCTCGCTCATTCTGGGCGTAATGATCCTTGCCGACATGCCATGGTCGGCAGCAACGATATTGGGAATACTGCTGGCGATTGAGCTGCTTTCGAACGGCGTGTTCCTGTTGTTCATCGCTTTCGGCCTGCGTGGGGCTATGCGGGCCTGAAAATCTCGGGGCGCGGTGTAAAGACCGCGCCCGGACAATGATTCGACTACAAGGAGAAACCAGCTGTGGCTGAAAATTACGACGTTATCATCATAGGATCGGGCCCCGGTGGTTATGTCACCGCCGTCCGGGCTGCACAGCTTGGTTTGAAAACGGCGATCGTGGAGCGCGAGCATCTGGGCGGCATTTGTCTCAACTGGGGCTGTATCCCGACCAAGGCACTGCTGCGCTCGGCAGAAATCAAGCATTATGCCGAAAACGGCAAGGATTACGGCCTGACCATCGACGGCAAGATTTCTGCCGATGTGGATGCCGTCGTCGACCGCTCGCGCAAGGTCTCCCAGCGGCTGAATGGCGGCGTCGGCTTCCTGATGAAAAAGAACAAGATCGACGTGATCTGGGGCGAGGCCAAGCTTTCCAAACCGGGCGAAGTCGTTGTCTCCGAGCCTTCCAAGAAGGCAATGCAGCCGCAGCCACCCATGCCGAAAAACACCAAGGGTGCTGGCACGTACAAGGCAAAGCATATCATCGTAGCAACCGGTGCGCGCCCGCGCGTTCTTCCGGGCATCGAGCCTGATGGTGAGAAAATCTGGACCTATTTCGAGGCGATGGTTCCCAAAACCATGCCGAAATCACTGGTCGTGATGGGTTCCGGCGCCATCGGCATGGAGTTCGCTTCGTTCTACCGCACCATGGGCGCGGATGTAACGGTGGTGGAACTGATGCCACAGATCCTGCCGGTCGAGGATGCGGAAGTCTCCAAATTCGCAAAACGCCAGTTCGAGAAGCAGGGCATACAGTTCAAGCTTGAGGCGAAGGTTGCCAAGGTCGAGAAGACCAAGGACGGGATCACCGCCCATGTGGAGACCAAGGACGGCAAGGTGGAGAAGATTTCAGCAGAAAAGCTGATCTCCGCCGTTGGCGTGCAGGGCAATATCGAAAATCTCGGCCTTGAATCGCTTGGCGTGAAGACGGATCGCGGCTGTGTGGTTGTCGATAGTTATGGGCGCACGAATGTTGAAGGCATCTATGCGATTGGCGATGTGGCCGGGCCGCCCATGCTGGCACACAAGGCCGAGCATGAGGGCGTGATCTGCATCGAAAAGATCGCCGGTGTGCCGGGTGTCCACGCGCTCGACACAGGCCTGATCCCCGGTTGCACCTATTGCCATCCGCAGGTTGCCTCGGTGGGGCTGACGGAAGCCAAAGCCAAGGATGCCGGTCGTGACATCCGGGTCGGACGCTATCAGTTTGCCGCCAATGGCAAGGCGATTGCGCTCGGCGAAGACCAGGGTTTCGTCAAGACGATCTTCGACAAGAAGACGGGCGAGCTTCTCGGCGCGCACATGATCGGCGCGGAGGTTACCGAGCTCATTCAGGGCTTCGTCGTTGCGATGAACCTTGAGACCACGGAAGAAGAGCTGATGCACACGGTCTTCCCGCATCCGACCCTGTCGGAGATGATGAAGGAGAGCGTGCTCGATGCCTATGGGCGTACGCTCAACGCGTAAAATGGGCTGAA
This sequence comes from Nitratireductor kimnyeongensis, assembly GCF_019891395.1. Lineage (NCBI taxonomy): Bacteria > Pseudomonadati > Pseudomonadota > Alphaproteobacteria > Hyphomicrobiales > Phyllobacteriaceae > Nitratireductor > Nitratireductor kimnyeongensis. Next base: position 3,629,384 of record NZ_CP078143.1, read on the forward strand.
GGGCCCTGTTTCCCCCGCACCAACTGGACTATATGCGGGGGAACATCGAACGAGGAACAGGATGATGGAAGAGAGCTACGGTCTTCTGGGAATGCCCGGCGTCGGCTTTTTCGGCCTGCTCGTCATCGGCTTTCTGGCCGGTTACGTGGCCGAGAAAACGATGAACCGCGATCATGGTTTTCTGACCAACATCCTTGTTGGCATCGCCGGTTCCTTCGTCGGCGGAACGCTTGCCGGTCTGGTCGGCATCTCGTTCTACGGTTTTCTGGGCAATCTGGTGATCGCCATTGTTGGCGCGATCCTGATCCTCTGGGTATTCGGACGCTCGTCTTCCAGCCGGGCGCGATAGGACAAACATGGTCACGATTCTCGATACTGTCACCGCCAAGCCGCGCCCGCGGCACCCTGAAAAGGCGCACCGGCCCGATCAGGAGGTGCTGCGCAAGCCCAAATGGATCCGGGTCAAGGCACCGACCTCGCAAGGCTATCTGGAAACCCGCGAGATCGTGAAATCCAACAAGCTCGTGACCGTGTGCGAGGAGGCGGGCTGCCCGAATATCGGCGAGTGCTGGGACAAGAAGCACGCGACCTTCATGATCCTCGGCGAGATCTGCACCCGCGCCTGTGCCTTCTGTAACGTCGCCACGGGCATTCCCGGTCCGGTGGATATCAACGAGCCGGAAAACGTCGCCAAGGCCGTGCGCGAAATGGCGCTGAAGCATGTGGTCATCACTTCGGTCGACCGCGACGACCTGGCCGATGGGGGCGCGCAGCATTTTGCCGATGTGATCGGCGCGATCCGTGCCGCGTCGCCTGAAACGACCATCGAGATCCTGACGCCCGACTTCCTGCGCAAGGATGGCGCACTGGAAATCGTGGTTGCAGCAAAGCCCGATGTCTTCAATCACAACCTGGAGACGGTACCGGGGAATTATCTTAAAGTTCGCCCCGGTGCGCGCTATTTCCATTCGCTGAGGCTGCTCCAGCAGGTGAAGGAGCTGGATCCGACCATGTTCACGAAATCCGGCATCATGGTGGGGCTTGGCGAAGAGCGCAACGAAGTGTTGCAGCTCATGGATGATCTGCGCTCGGCCAATGTTGATTTCATGACCATCGGCCAGTATCTGCAGCCGACGCGCAAGCACCATCCGGTGAAGAAATTCGTGACGCCCGAAGAGTTCAAGTCTTACGAAACCGTGGCTTACACGAAGGGCTTCCTCATGGTGTCGTCGAGCCCGCTCACGCGCTCCTCGCACCATGCGGGCGAGGATTTCGCCAAGCTGAAGGCCGCACGTGATGCGCGCCTGAGCGCTGCGGATTCTGCTGCGAACTGATGCCGAAATTCGAGACCGTGCGCCGGGTGGCGCACACGCCTGAAGACATGTTCGCGCTGGTCGCGGATGTGGAGAAATATCCCGAATTCGTGCCCATGTGCGAAGCGCTTTCCGTGCGCACCCGCAAGGAACGCGACGGGATCACGCTCCTCGTCGCCGACATGACGGTGGGCTACAAGGCGCTGCGGGAAACGTTCACAAGCCAGGTCACGCTAAAGCCGGAAGATGCGGCCATCGATGTGCGTTATGTGGATGGTCCGTTTCGCTTCCTGAAAAACGAGTGGCGTTTCGAGCCCGCCGGCGATCAGCAGTGCGACATCCACTTTTTCATCGAGTATGAATTCAAGAGCAGGATGCTGGGCGCGTTGATGGGGGCAATGTTCGACCGGGCGTTCCGCATGTTTTCCGAAGCCTTCGAGCGCCGCGCGGATGCGGTCTACGGGACAGGCGTTTAAGCGGTTTTCAGGGTCGAAAGCACCATATCCAGTGCCGTTTCGACTGTGGAAGCCCGGACGCCTGCTCGATCCTTGCCCGAGAAGATGTGCGATTGCGCGACGGGTTCGTGTCCTTCAAGCGCCAGACCGAACCAGACGAGGCCGACAGGCTTTTCCGCTGAGCCGCCATCGGGCCCGGCAATGCCGGTGACGGCAACGGCCACGCCAGCGCGTGAACGGGCCAGTGCGCCGGACGCCATTTCGAGCGCCGTCTCCCGCGAAACCGCGCCATGGGCTGCGAGTGTTTCGGCTGACACCCCGAGCATCTCCATCTTGGCTTCGTTGGAATAGGTGACGAAACCACGATCGACGACGGAGGACGAACCGGCGATGTCCGTCAGGGCCGCGGCGATCATGCCGCCGGTGCATGATTCGGCGGTGGCCAGCATGATGCCGCGCGCTTCACAGGCCTTCAGCACTTTGCGGGCGGGCGTCTCGAAACCGCTCATGCAGGAACCTCGCCGGGATAGATTACACTGGCGGTGGCAATGGCCGCGATGCCTTCCTCGCGGCCAATGAACCCCATTTTCTCGTTGGTCGTGGCCTTGATCGAGATGCGGTGTGGCGCGATGCCGAGCATGGCGGAAAGGGCTTTGGTCATTGCTTCCCGGTGGGGACCGACCTTGGGCGCTTCACAGATGATGGTAACGTCCGCATTGGCGATGCGGCCGCCGGCATCACGCACGATGCGGGCGGCGTGTTCGAGGAAAATGTGCGAGGCAGCACCCTTCCACTGAGGATCGGACGGCGGGAAATGCGTGCCGATGTCTCCGGCGCCACAAGTGGCAAGCAGCGCGTCAGTGAGCGCATGCAGGCCGACATCGGCATCCGAATGGCCGGAAAGACGCTTCGTGTGGGGAATGCTGACCCCGCACAGGATGACGGCGTCGCCATTGGTAAAGGTGTGAACATCGTAGCCATTGCCGGTTCGCACATCCGGAAAGGTGGTCGGGCGGTTGAGGCGTTCGTCGGCAAGCGCGATGTCGCGCGCCCAGGTGAGCTTGATGTTGTCCACGGCGCCAGCGACGAGACGGACAGGTATTCTTGCCCATTCGGCAATCGAGGCGTCGTCGGTGAAATCCTCACGGCCAAGCTTGTGCGCGCGCTCATGGGCAGCCGCGATCAGCGCGAAAGGAAAGCCCTGCGGGGTCTGGGCGGCGTGGAGGTCGTGGCGTGGAACGGTCTCGGCGATAAATCCTGCGGGGCCGGCCCGTTTGACCGTGTCTGCGACGGGCAGCGCGGGCAGGGCGCCCTGTCCGTCTTCAACGGTGTTGATGATCCGGTCGATCAGCTCCCGGTCGATGAAGGGGCGCACGCCGTCGTGAATCAGGACGGTCTGAGGTGCGGGATCGTAGAGTGCGAGCAGGGCGAGACGCGTGGAAGCCTGCCTTGAGTGACCGCCATGGATCGCCTGGACACGCGGATCGGAAAGCCCGGCTGTTGTCTCGGCAAAGAGCGCCTCGTCATCAGGATGGATTGCGACCACGATGCGTCCGATGCGGGGATCGGCAAGGAACGTCTCGAGCGTGTGACGCAAAACCGGCTTGCCGCCGATCAGGCGGTATTGCTTCGGCCCCTCGGTGGATTGGCCTGCGCGCTCGCCGCGGCCGGCGGCGACGATGACGGCAGCGACTTCTCCCGCGGAACGAGTTGCCAGGCGATCCGCCGCGGCGAGGGTTTCGGAGTGGTGCATCTGCTTGTCCATAGGGCAGACGCATAATAAGACACGCCGCGAAAGGCCAGCCGAATTTACATGGCACCCATTCCACGCGAATTGTGTGTTGCAGGCGAGGTCTGAAGTGGCTAAATAATAAGCACGAACAAAAGGTGCTTTAAATTTGTGCATCTCACCCGATGAATCTCTTTCGACACCGCTCATGGTTGGGGCTGTCACGATCCGCAACAGAGCGTTTTTGGCACCGATGTCAGGCGTGACCGATCTTGCCTTTCGCGCCCGTGCTCATGCGCACGGGGCGGGGCTTGTGGTTTCGGAGATGGTGGCGAGCGGTGAACTCGCACGTGGCAAGGCGGAATCGGCGCGTCGCATGCGCCGCCCCGAGGTGGACGTGCACATGGTGCAACTCGCCGGCAGGGAAGCGCACTGGATGGCCGAGGGCGCCCGGATTGCCGAGGCGGAAGGCGCCGACATCATTGACATAAACATGGGGTGTCCGGCCAAGAAGGTGACGGGCGGCTATTCCGGCTCGGCCTTGATGCGTGAACCCGACCATGCGCTGAGCCTGATCGAAGCGGTTGTCGCGGCGGTACGGGTGCCCGTTACGGTCAAGATGCGGCTTGGCTGGGACGAAAATGCGCTCAACGCGCCGGAAATCGCCAGCCGCGCAGAGAATGCCGGCGTGGCGATGGTAACGGTGCACGGGCGCACACGTTGCCAGTTCTACAAAGGCAAGGCGGACTGGCAGGCCATTTCGGCGGTAAAGGATGCCGTCGGCATTCCCGTTATTGCCAATGGCGATGTGAACACGGCGGAGGACGCCGCTGGCATTCTTGCGGCGTCCGGCGCGGATGCCGTGATGATCGGACGCGCGCATTACGGTGCGCCATGGACGGCCGGAGCCGTTGCTGCCAATGCTGACTGCCGGCCTGAAAACCTCGCTGACTATGTGATCGATCATTACGAGGCAATGCTCACCCTTTACGGTACGGAGCACGGCACACGTCACGCCCGCAAGCATCTTGGTTGGTACATGGACCGGCATCTTGGCGAGGTCGATCCGGAATGCCGCAAGGCGATCATGACGGGGAGCGATCACCGTGACGTCTCGCGCCTTCTGCGGGGGCTTTTCCGCAGACACCAGGAGCGTCTGGCCGCATGAACACACCGGAGGAGCGCAAACGCATGGAGAATGGCCCGGCCACTCTTCTCCTGAACACGCTCAGGCACCCGATGGTGATGATCGACCGCGATGGTTTCATGGTCGAGGTCAATGCGGAAGCGGAGGATTTCTTTCGCTCCGGCGCCTCCATCCTCGCCCGCAGCCGGCTCGAGGATTTCGTACCCTTTGGCAGCCCCTTGATCGCACTCGTGGAGCAGGTGCGCGAGCAGCGTGTGGCCATCAATGAATATCGTGTGGACATTTCCTCGCCGAGGCTGGGGGCGGAACGCATGGTGGATATTCATGCCGCACCTGTTTCGGAAGTGCCGGGCGCGGTGGCGCTTCTCCTGCAGGAACGTTCCATGGCCGACAAGATCGACCGGCAGATGGTGCATCGAGGGGCGGCGCGTTCGGTGACCGGCCTGGCGGCCATGCTGGCGCATGAGATCAAGAACCCGCTTTCGGGCATTCGCGGCGCCGCACAATTGCTCGAACACGCGGTGACGGACGAGGATCGCGCCCTGACACGTCTCATCACGGAGGAAACGGACCGGATCGTCGCGCTGGTGGATCGTATGGAAGTGTTTTCCGACGAACGTCCTGTGGAGCGCGACCCGATCAACATCCATCTCGTGCTCGACCACGTCAAGGCGGTCGCCAAAAGCGGTTTTGCCCGAAAGGTGAGCATTGTCGAAGACTACGATCCCTCCCTGCCGCCTGTTTGGGCCAACCGTGATCAGTTGATTCAGGTGTTCCTGAACCTGGTGAAGAACGCTGCTGAAGCCATTGGCGACAGAGACGATGGCGAGATCAGGCTGACGACGGCATTCCGGCCGGGCATTCGCTTGTCGGTACCGGGCTCGCCTGATCGGGTGGCACTGCCGCTGGAGTTCTGCGTTCATGACAATGGACCGGGGATTCCGGAGGATCTTCGGCAGATCATCTTCGATCCCTTTGTGACCTCCAAACAGAATGGCTCCGGTCTGGGGCTCGCACTGGTTGCCAAGATTGTCGGTGCGCATGGCGGCGTCATCGAGTGCGAATCCTCCGGTCAGCGCGGCACGGTTTTCCGCATCCTGATGCCTGCCTGGCGCGAAGCGCGCCGGAAGGATGTCCTACTCAACGAAGAGGATACGCCCGCATGACCAGCATTCTCGTCGCCGATGACGACGCAGCCATCCGCACAGTGCTCAATCAGGCACTCTCACGCGCGGGTCACGATGTGCGGGTCACATCGAACGTCGAGACGCTCTGGCGCTGGGTTTCTGCAGGCGAGGGGGATCTGGTGATCACCGATGTGGTGATGCCCGACGGCAATGCATTCGACCTGTTGCCACGAATCCGCAAGGTACGCCCCGACCTGCCGGTCGTGGCCATGAGCGCCCAGAATACGTTCATGACCGCGATCCGGGCCTCTGAAGTTGGTGCCTATGAGTATCTGCCAAAACCTTTCGATCTGACAGAACTCGTCAACATCGTCGGACGCGCGCTTTCGGAGCCGAAATCGAACCAGAAGGAAAGTGCGAGCGCCGATGCGCCGGACGCCCTGCCTCTCATTGGTCGTTCGGCTGCAATGCAGGAAATCTATCGTCTGCTGGCGCGCATGATGCAGACCGATCTTACGGTGATGATCAGCGGCGAATCCGGGACGGGCAAGGAACTCGTGGCGCGAGCGCTCCACGAGTATGGTCGCAGGCGCAAGGGCCCGTTCGTGGCAATCAACATGGCCGCCATCCCGCGCGACCTGATCGAATCCGAGCTCTTCGGACATGAGAAAGGGGCATTTACCGGTGCTCAGGCACGCTCCTTCGGCCGCTTCGAACAGGCTGAGGGCGGAACGCTCTTTCTCGACGAGATCGGCGACATGCCGATGGAGGCGCAGACCCGGCTTCTGCGCGTTCTGCAGCAGGGAGAGTATACGACGGTCGGCGGGCGCACGCCGATCCGCACCGATGTGCGCATCGTGGCTGCCACCAACAAGGATCCCAGAACGCTGATCGACCAGGGCCTTTTCCGTGAAGATCTGTTCTACCGGCTGAACGTGGTCCCGCTGCGCCTGCCCCCCTTGCGGGAGCGGGCCGAGGATATTCCCGATCTGGTACGGCATTTTTTTGCAAGGGCCGAACAGGAAGGTCTTCAGGCCAAACGCATTGGCTCGGATGGGCTCGACCGGCTTAAGAGCTATCGTTGGCCGGGCAATGTGCGCGAGTTGGAAAACCTCGTGCGACGCCTGGCAGCACTCTATCCGCAGGATGAGATTTCCGCCGAGATCATCGAACAGGAGTTGCGTGCCGCCGGAGCTTTGCGTGCAAGTCAGCAGGATGCGCTGCCAGAGGAGACGACACTCACACAGGCGGTCGAACAGCATCTGCAACGCTATTTCGGCCAGTTCGGGGACCAACTTCCGCCAGCCGGCCTTTATCAACGAGTCCTCGCGGATGTCGAACAGCCTCTGCTGATCGCTGCGCTGACGGCAACGGGCGGAAACCAGCTAAAGGCGGCCGATCTCCTCGGGCTCAATCGCAACACGCTGCGCAAGAAGATCCGCGACTACGGAATCAACATCTATCGGGGCGCTGGCTGACCGGGGTCCAAAACCGGCCTGCATGTCCATCTTGGACCTTGCAGATCCCCAATTTGCCCCAGCAATGCCGCAATGTTGAGAAATGCAACTGTTGCCAGCGGGTGACAGTCGTTGCATATGTGCAACATTGGGGCGGTGTTGGAGAGCAGAAGCGGGAGTTATGGTAAGCTTGTCAGAGAGTTCGCCGACGCAGTCTTTTGTCGCGGCTTCGCCTGTGCGGCGTGGTCGTTCAGCCACATTTTATATCGGCGTTTCTGCGGCCCTCGGTGCCCTTCTGACAGCCGCAGTGTCTTTCGCTGTTCTTCTGGGGCTCACGCCTTTTACACCGGATGCGCAGACCACGCTTCTATTGATCGCGGTGAATTTCGCTTTCATCATGCTTTTGTTCGGGCTGATCGTGCTCGAGGGGCTTCGCATCTACAAATCGCGGAAGGGCCAGAGAGCAGCGTCTCGCCTGCACGTGCGCATTATCGCGATGTTCTCGCTGGTGGCGGCGATACCGGCGATCCTTGTCGCCGTGATTGCCTCGGTTACGCTTGAGCTGGGTCTCGACCGGTGGTTCGAATTGAGAACGAAGGTGATTGTCTATTCCTCGCTCTCTATTGCCGATGCCTATGTGCAGCAAAACGCGCGAAGTCTGCAGGGCACGACAGAAAGCATGGGTGTTCGGCTTGATCAGGCCCGCACACTGTACAATCTCGACCGGTATGGGTTTCGCGATTTCATGACGCGTCAAGCCATGCTGCGCGGCCTCGCGGATGCTGAACTTGTCCGGGAAGACGGTTCTGTCATCATGAGCGCGCAGATGACAGAAGATATCCCGCTTCCCCGGCCCGGAAGCAATGCGATGGAGATCGCCAACAGCTCCCAGATCGCCTTCAACGAAATCGGAGGCACCAATCTGGTGACGGCTGTCTACAAACTTCAGGATATCCCCGACGCCTATCTTTATACCGGAGCTCTGCTGGATCCCGAGGTCTTGAAAGCACGGCAAATCGTGCGCACCAACACCGACGAGTACCGGTCACTCGAAGGAAATCGCGGCAACACGCAAATCGCTTTTGCGTTGTTGTATCTCGTCGTGACGCTCGCGATCGTTCTTGCGGCGATCTGGACGGGCATCGCTGTCGCGGACAGGTTGGTGCGTCCGATACGCCAATTGATAGGTGCGGCTGGCGCGGTGTCCACCGGCGATCTCGATGTGACCGTCCCAGTCCGTTCCTCCGACGGCGATGTTGGCCTCCTCGGCGACACGTTCAACAAGATGACACAACAGCTCAAATCACAGCGCGATCAGCTCATCGCGGCCAAGGACGTGATTGACGAGCGGCGGCGCTTTACAGAGGCCGTGCTGTCGGGTGTGAGCGCCGGGGTTATCGGTGTCGAGGCAGACGGTTCGGTTGCCATGGTCAACCGCTCCGCCGAGGCGATGCTCGACATTTCCGCGCATGAAGCGGTGAACCGGAATCTCTCGGCTGTTCTGCCGCATCTCGGGCGCGTGTTCGAGACAGGGCGCAGATCAGGCCGCCCCGTCTACCGCGAACAGGCTACTTTCTTTCGAAGCGGATCGGAACGTACGTTCAATATCCAGATTACAACGGAAGAAGGCGTCAACGAGGACGATGAGCATTCCTACGTGGTAACGGTCGACGACATCACCGATCTGATGCAGGCACAACGGTCGATGGCCTGGGCGGACGTTGCACGGCGCATTGCGCATGAAATCAAAAATCCGCTGACACCGATCCAGTTGTCCGCCGAGCGTATCCGCCGCAGGTTCGGCAAGGTTATCGAACACGACAGGGAGATCTTCGATCAGTGTACCGATACGATCATCCGGCAAGTCGGTGATATCGGGCGAATGGTCGACGAATTCTCGGCCTTTGCGCGGATGCCGAAGCCGGACATTCAGTATCTCGATCTGAGGGAACCGCTGCGCGAGGCTTCATTCCTGGTCGAGGTTGCCCGCAATGAGATCAGCTTTGAGAGGCATATCTCGGATGACCCGTTGATGGGCCGTTTCGACGCGCGCTTGATGGGCCAGGCCTTCGGCAATGTAATCAAAAACGCCGCAGAGGCGATAGACGCTGCAGAGCGGAGCAATGGCCAGCCGGGCGCGATCCGCATCAATGCGGGTATCAGTGGCCGATTTATCCAGATCGAAGTGATCGACAATGGCAAGGGATTGCCGCGGGAAAACCGCCAGCGTCTGCTCGAACCTTACATGACAACGCGAGACAAGGGGACGGGCCTCGGCCTGGCCATCGTTAAGAAGATCATCGAGGACCATGGAGGGCGCCTGGAACTGCACGATGCTCCTGCTGATTTCCATGGCGGCATCGGCGCGATGATCCGCATCATACTTCCCGCTGCCGGAGAAACCGGTGGCACCGCTGAGACGACAAGAAGGTAGAAAATGGCTTCCGACATTCTGATCGTAGACGACGAGGAAGACATCCGTGAACTGGTTGCCGGCATTCTGAGCGACGAAGGTCATGAAACGCGAACCGCCCACGACAGCGATAGTGCGCTCGCCTCGATCTCGGAACGGGTTCCGCGCCTGATCCTGCTCGATATCTGGCTACAGGGATCCAAACTTGACGGGCTGGCACTGCTCGACAAGATCAAGGAAGTGCACCCTCATGTTCCTGTCGTCATGATTTCCGGTCATGGCACCATCGAAACGGCGGTTTCGGCGATCAAGCGCGGTGCCTACGATTTCATCGAAAAGCCGTTCAAGACGGATCGGATGATCCTGATCTGCGAGCGGGCGCTGGAGATCTCCAAGCTCAAGCGCGAGATGAACGATCTGAAGAAGCGGAGCGGCGCTTCCTATGACCTCGTTGGCGAGTCTGCCGCACTCAACCATCTGCGCCAGACGATCGAGCGTGTAGCACCGTCCAACAGCCGGATCATGCTGACCGGTCCGTCGGGGTCGGGCAAGGAACTGGTCGCCCGGGCAATTCATGCTGCATCGCCCCGCAGCAATGGTCCATTCGTGACCCTGAACGCCGCAGCCATCACGCCTGAACGGATGGAAATCGAGTTGTTCGGCACCGAATCCGACGGAGGTGAGAGAAAAGTGGGAGCCCTCGAGGAGGCTCACGGTGGTGTTCTCTATCTCGATGAAGCGGCCGACATGCCGCTCGGCACGCAGAGCAAGATCCTGCGTGTTCTCGTGGATCAGCAATTCGAACGTGTCGGCGGCACACGGCGCGTGAAGGTGGATGTGCGCATCATCTCATCCACGGCACAAAACATCGAATCCCTCATCGCCGACGGCCGCTTCCGCGAAGACTTGTTTCACAGGCTGGCTGTGGTGCCGGTCGTGGTGCCGCCACTGGCGGACCGACGCGAGGATATCCCCTTGCTTGTGGATCATTTCATGCAGCAGATCGGTGAACAGGCCGGCATCAAGCCGCGTCCGCTGGGCAATGACGCGATGGCCGTTCTTCAGGCGCACAATTGGCCAGGCAACGTGCGTCAGCTGCGCAACAATATCGAACGGTTGATGATCCTGACGCGGGGTGACGGGCCAGACACACCGATCACCGCAGACCTTTTGCCGGCGGAAATCGGTGATGTCATGCCGCGCCTGCCGACGCAGTCGGACCAGCACATCATGGCGCTGCCATTGCGCGAGGCGCGCGAGCTTTTCGAAAAGGAATATCTACTTGCCCAGATAAACCGTTTCGGCGGAAACATCTCGCGCACGGCAGAATTCGTCGGCATGGAACGCTCGGCGCTTCATCGAAAGCTCAAATCACTGGGCGTCTAGCTGGTGACATGGTCCGTGCAGGCATGAGAAGCCGGACATCCGGCTTTCCGGTTTTCATGGCGCTGGAAAAGCGCTAGAGCAGGGGCCTTGCAGACCCGATATCCGGTCTTTGATGAGGCAGGGAACAGGCGATGAAAGTCATTATTTGCGGTGCGGGCCAGGTTGGTTTCGGTATCGCGGAACGCTTGGCGGCGGAGCAGAACGACGTGTCCGTGATCGATACGTCGCCAGAACTGATTCGTGCCGTTCGCGATACGCTCGACGTGCGCGGCTTTGTCGGTCATGGCGCACATCCTGATGTGCTCGCCTCAGCCGGCGCGAGCGAAGCCGACATGATCATCGCCGTGACCCTGTTCGACGAGGTGAACATGGTCGCCTGCCAGGTCGCGCATTCCTTGTTCAATGTACCGACCAAGATCGCGCGCATTCGTTCGCAGTCTTATCTGCAATCGCACTATATGGACCTGTTCTCGCGCGATCATCTTCCCATCGACGTGATCATTTCGCCGGAAGTGGAAGTTGGCGAGATGGTGATGCGCCGCATCGCTTTGCCGGGGGCGACGGATGTGGTGAGCTTCGCCGACGACAAGGTGTCGATGGTGGCCATCGAATGTCTCGAAGAATGCCCGGTCATCAACACGCCACTGGCACAGCTGACGGAACTCTTCCCCGATTTGCCATCGACCGTGGTGGGCGTCTCACGTGAGGGGAAGCTGTTCATCCCGCATTCGGGCGACCAGCTCATTGCCGGTGATCTTGCCTATGTGGTGACGACCAAGGATCAGGTGCGGCGCACGCTCGGCCTCTTCGGACACGAGGAGCGCGAGGCCACCCGCATCGTCATCGCCGGGGGCGGCAATATCGGTCTCTATGTGTCCCGCGCGATGGAAAAGAAGCAAAGCCGCACCAAGGTCAAGGTCATCGAGAACACGCGCGAACGCGCGGTGGCTCTCGCAGACAAGCTGCGCCGGACCGTCGTCCTGCATGGCAGCGCGCTCGACCAGAAGCTGCTTCTGGAAGCCGACATCCAGCATGCCGACCTGATGGTGGCACTGACCAATGACGATCAGGTCAACATATTGTCGAGCGTGATCGCCAAGCGTCTCGGCTGCCGGTCCAATCTGGTTCTGATCAACAATCCGACCTATCACGATTTTGCCAAAACGCTGGGGATCGACGCGCATGTGAACCCGCGCTCCGTGACGATATCCAAGGTTCTCCAGCATGTCAGGCGCGGCCGCATTCGTGCCGTCCACAACATTCAGCGTGGGGCGGCCGAGGTTATCGAGGCCGAAGCCCTGGAAACATCGCCGCTTGTGGGCCCACCGCTCAGCGAGGTGGAGTTTCCCGACGGAATGCGTATCGGCGCGGTTTATCGTGACGGTGCGGTCATCAAGCCGAGCGGGTCGCTGAAGATCAAGCCGAAGGACCGGGTGGTGATTTTTGCGCTTGAGAGCGCTGTCCGTCAGGTCGAGCAGATGTTCCGCGTCAGCCTGGAGTTCTTCTGAGCCGCTTGAAAAAGCTCCTGCAGGGCGGCAATACAAACCTTTCTTCCGTGCGGCAACGATTCCAGCCGGCGGAATTCATCAGACGGAGAGTGAGACATGCCACGCATTGCATATGTGAACGGGCGTTATGCGAATCACGGTGACGCGATGGTTCACGTGGAAGATCGTGGTTATCAGCTCGCTGACGGTGTCTACGAGGTGTGCGAGATTTCCCGTGGTTTCATCATCGACATGAAGGGGCATCTCGATCGGCTCGACCGTTCGCTGAGCGAACTGCGCATGGACTGGCCCGTTGAGCGCAAGGCGCTGGAATTCATCATGCGCGAGGTTATCCGCCGCAACCATGTGCGCAATGGCATGGTGTATCTGCAGGTGACGCGCGGCGTGGCCCCGCGTGACCACGCTTTCCCCACCACGCCGGTTCGCTCCGCCCTGGTGGTGACGGCAAAGCGCATGGATCCGAACGCCTCGGCAAGGAAGGCCGAGAAGGGCATGACGGTTATCACTGTGCCGGAAAACCGCTGGGAGCGTGTGGATATCAAGACCATCGGCCTTCTGCCAAATGTTCTGGCACGTCAGGCCGCGGTCGATGCCGGCGCGCAGGAAGCATGGTTTGTCGACCCGGATGGAACGGTCAAGGAAGGCGCATCCACCAATGCCTGGATCGTGACGAAAGACGGCCATCTGGTGACCCGTGCGGCCGATTTCGGCATTCTGCGTGGGATAACCAGAGCAACGGTAATGAAGGTTGCCGCCGATCTCGGGCTGAAGGTCGAGGAGCGCGCTTTTTCTGTTGAGGAGGCGCAAAACGCCCGCGAAGCCTTTGTGACCAGCGCCACGAGCGTTGTCATGCCGGTGGTCACTATCGACGGCAAACCGGTGGCCAATGGACATCCCGGCAACGTAGCCCGGTCCTTGCGGGACGCGTTTTTTGCGATTGCGGAAAAAAGTCCTAGCTGTTAACCAACGCGCATGACGATGCGTCTCGGTGCAACCGATGAACTCTGGCATCACTTGATCATGCAGTCCCTGTCACAGACTTTCTTGACAGGAGCGTGTCATATTTGCGCTACTGGCTGCCCTGAGGCAGCGAATGGGTGAAAGACCAAAAATGGCGGAACGAACTCAAAACCTGCAGGACCTGTTCCTGAATACCGTTCGCAAGAGCAAGAACCCTCTGACGATCTTTCTCATCAACGGTGTCAAGCTGACAGGCATTGTTACTTCATTCGATAATTTCTGCGTGCTTTTGCGCCGCGACGGACATTCGCAGCTCGTCTACAAGCATGCGATCTCGACGATCATGCCGAGCCAGCCTGTTCAGCTTTACGACGCCGAGGAAAGCAATCGGGACGCGTGATTGACTGAAAAACCCAAGTCAGACGAAGCAGCGCGCGGCGGCGATTGGTCGAATACCAGACCCGACACCACGCGAGCCGCGGTCGTCACGCCTGTCCTTCCATCCGAACGCCGCGCCACCGAGAGTGGTGCGGTGTCTTCGCGTGCGTCCGAAGCACGTCATGAGGAGGCGATCGGTCTCACGGAAGCGATTGATCTCGATGTGGTTTTCGCCGAGATCGTGAGTGTACACACACCGCGGCCGGCGACATTGCTCGGCACGGGCAAGCTGGAGGAGATCGCCGCCCGGGTTGAGGAACAGGACGTGGAAGTGGTGATCATCGATCATCCACTGACGCCGGTTCAGCAGCGCAACCTCGAAAAGGCGCTGAAGGCCAAGGTTCTCGACAGAACGGGGCTGATCCTCGAGATTTTCGGACGCCGCGCACGCACCAAGGAAGGACGGCTCCAGGTCGACCTGGCGCATCTGGAATATCAGCGCGGCCGCCTAGTGCGCAGCTGGACCCATCTGGAAAGACAGCGCGGCGGTGGCGGTTTCATGGGCGGCCCGGGTGAGACCCAGATCGAAGCGGACAGGCGCCAGCTTCAGGAGCGCATCATGCGCCTGAAGAAGGATCTGGAACAGGTCCGGCGCACGCGCGATCTGCATCGCGCCAAGCGGCGCAAGGTTCCATTCCCGATCGTGGCGATCGTTGGCTACACCAACGCCGGCAAGTCAACTCTGTTCAATCGACTCACCGGGGCGAGCGTGATGGCGGAGGATATGCTCTTTGCCACGCTGGATCCCACGCTTCGCCGGGTGCAGCTGCCGCATGGCACGACCATTATCCTTTCCGATACGGTCGGCTTCATCTCCGACCTGCCGACCCACCTTGTCGCCGCCTTCCGCGCGACGTTGGAAGAGGTGGTCGAAGCGGATCTGATCGTGCATTTGCGCGACATCGCAGACCCCGATACGGCAGCTCAGGCCGTGGATGTCGAGGCAATTCTCGGCGATCTCGGCGTGGATGCCGCGGACCGGAGACGCGTTTTGGAGGTCTGGAACAAGATTGACAGTCTTGATCCGGAACGACGGCGCACACTTCTGGAGGGAATGCGTACCGACGACGCGCCGCTGGCAATATCCGCGATCACGGGAGAGGGGATCACCGCTCTTCTGGCGTTGATCGAGGAGCATATTTCCGGACAGATTGTCCTTACCTCAATCGAACTTTCCCCGGATAGAATGCCACTCCTCGACTGGATTTATCGCAACGGTGACGTCGTCGAACGCACAAACAACGACGATGGAAGCATCTCATTAAAGGTACGGATGACGGAATCGGCAAAACAGGATTTGCAGGAGCTCCTCGCAGGAAACAAGCCCGCCCGGTGATGGAATCTTGTCCTCTTGGCCCCCTCGTGCCTGCCGGGGTGGGGGACGGTTCACTGCGGTGCAGTCTTCGCGCGTTGCCACAGTGTTTCCATTTCCTGCAGGTCTGCCTCCTCCAGTGAACGGCCCGCCTTCTTGAGTTCTCGTTCCACGAAATCGAACCGCTTGCGGAACTTGTCATTGGTCCGGGCGAGTGCGGCTTCGGCATCATGTCCCAGATGGCGTCCCAGATTGACCACGGCAAACAGAAGATCCCCATATTCCTCAGCGGCGTGAGCGTCGTCCTGCTCTTCCAAAGCTTCCCGCAGTTCTCCGATCTCCTCTTCGATCTTGTCGAGCACGGGACCGCTTTCGCCCCAATCGAAACCGACGCGGGCGGCTCGTTGTTGAAGCTTGTGAGCACGCATGAGAGCGGGCAGGGCGCGAGGAACATCATCCAGATAGGCGGTGGATTCCCCGGGGCTGCCGTTCTGCAAACGTCGGGCAAGGCGCTCGGCCTTCTCCTGTGCCTTGATCTCGTTCCACATGCCTTTCGCCATTCCTCGGCTTCGTGCCTCGGCGTCTCCGAACACGTGCGGATGGCGACGGATCATCTTGCGGGTGATCGCCTCGACCACGTCGCCAAAATCAAAATGACCTTCTTCCTCTGCCATGCGTGCGTGGAACACAACCTGCAACAGGAGGTCACCCAGCTCGTCACGCAAGTCGTCGAGATCTTGGCGTTCGATCGCGTCTGCAACCTCATACGCCTCCTCGATCGTGTAAGGCGCGATGGATGTAAAATCCTGCTCCACGTCCCATGGGCAACCCGTCTGCGGGGTGCGAAGGGCTTTCATGATCTCGAGGAGTCTGGCGATATCCTTTGAGGGCTGCATCATCGCGTTCCTGTGTCTGAAGCGTACACGCTTTTTATTGACGGGCAAAAGCGTTCCCAGCAATTGATTGAATGCGGATCCGGATGAAACCCGGTTCCGGTCCGTTCGGAAAATGCTCCAGCTCAGCCGATCGTGCGCTCGAGCACGCGCAGCCAGTTGCGCCAGGCGATTTTCTCGATCAGCTCTTCTCCATAGCCATGCTCGCGCATGGCCATTATGAGATTCGGCAAGCCGGAAACATCTCCGATGGCACGTGGCACCAGTGCGCCGTCGAAATCGGACCCGAGCGCCACTCCGTCTTCGCCAAGGGCTTCCAACATGGCATCCAGATGCCTCAACAGAATGTCGAGATCCGTGTTGGCATTGGTGGCTCCATCCGGGCGCAAAAAACTGACCGAAAAATTGAGCCCTGCCAGTCCGCCTGTTTCTCGGATCGCATGCATCTGCCATTCAATCAGATTGCGTGATTGGGGGCAGATGGCATGAACGTTTGAATGGCTGGCAACGAGCGGCGCATCGCTGATCGCCTGAACGTCTCGAAAACCCTTCTCGTTGAGGTGAGAGAGATCGACCAGGATGCCCAGGCGATTGCACTTGCGGACGAGCGCCTTGCCTGCCTCGCTCAAACCCTCACCGATGTCGGGTGTCGACGGGAAGCGGAACGGAACGCCATGGCCGAAAATGTTGGAACGGCTCCAGACCGGTCCGAGCGAACGCAATCCGGCAGCATAAAGAATGTCTATCAGGTCCAGATCGGGACCGACGGCTTCCGTGCCCTCGATATGAAACACGGCGGCCAGTGCGTCCGAGGCCATCGCCGTGCGAATCGCCGCCGCACTGCGACAGACGGCAAAACGCCCGTCCGATGCGCGTTCCAGCCGCTGCAGTACTGCTGCCATCGCGATGGTGGAAGCCAGCGCATCAGCTTGTCCAAGCGGTGGGAAAGTCACGTCTTGCGGGCGTTTTCCGTCCACTTTCATGTTTGACAGTGGCGGTGGAAAAATCGCGAAGAGCCCCCCCGCCAGTCCACCTTCGCGGGCCCGAGCTAGGTCGATATGCCCTCGATCCGTACCCTGAAGAAAGAGTTGCTCGGCGTCCGGCCTTCCGCTCTGGTACAGCCTCAGAAGCGCGTCATTGTGACCGTCGAAAACGGGAGTTGTGTCTGCCATGAAGAAGCTGCCTTTCGGCACGAATGCGCCGGGTGAGTCTGGGCATCTTTTTTAAGCAAGGCTGGCACGGGAAGCAAATGGCTCAGCTCTGATCCTTCTGCCTCTTTGGGCAATGTCATGGCACAATTCGCAGAGTCTTGAATGGAACGAGTTGACGCCACGCATGACGCGGCTGTAAAAGCCCTCGACAACGACCGGAGGGATGGCCGAGCGGTTGAAGGCACCGGTCTTGAAAACCGGCAGGCGGGTGACCGTCTCGTGGGTTCGAATCCCACTCCCTCCGCCACAAACCATTCGCGAACCCGAGATGAGGTCCCTAACGGGGCTTTTTTCTTTTTGTTTCAAAGGGGTTTAGCGGGGCCATCCGACTTGCGGAGACTGGCCGGTGGCCCGGAATCGGTCTCTGAACGTCCCGCATCTCGCGGCTGACTGACCATGCAAGAAAACGTCTCCTCAGTACACTTCAATTAGGCGCAGAGTTGGTCGCGAGATTCCCTCGTGTCGCGCATTTTGGTGCATGTTTCAGGTCATCTTTGAATTTGCACGCAGGTCCTTGGCGACAAAGTCAATGAATGCGCGCAGCGTCGGCCGGTTCTGACGACCGGACTGGTAAACGATATTGATCGGAGTTGGCGCGGCAGCATTTTGCGGCAGGACCTCGACGAGCGCACCTGTTTCCAGCTCGTTAGAAACGTAGTAGCGCGGCAGGCGAATGATACCAAGCCCGGCAAGGGAAAGCGTCTTGAGGCAAAGGGATTCATTGGCGCGCATGTCGCCCGTCACTTTCACAAAAACCTCCTTGCCACTCACCAGGAATGGCCAGCGTGCCGCTTGTGAGGATACATCTGCGCTCAGACAATTGTGATTTGTCAGATCTTTGGGCTCCTTGGGAGCCCCATACGTTTGCAGATACTTGGGGCTGGCAACAGTGGATATCTGCACCAGACCAACCTTGCGGCCGATCAGGCTTGAATCCGACAGATTCCCTGCTCGCACGGCCACGTCGAACCCTTCTTCGACGATATCAACCATGCGGTTGATCACGCTGACAGAGACGCCCACCCGTGGGTTGGCCTGTTTGAAACGCGCCAAAGTTTCGGGAAGGATGAATTGCCCCAGCATGATTGGCGTGGTCAGGTTGATGTGACCTGTCAGGCTGCGTTCGGTATCTCCGAGCGATTTCAGGTCCTGCACTTCGGCCGTAATATGGCTGAGTTTTTCGAGATAGATCTGCCCCTCGGGCGTCAGGTGCAAAGACCGCGTCGTTCGGTTGACCAGACGCAGATCAGCCCAATCTTCCAACTCGCTGACCTGTCGACTGACCGCAGAGGGGACGATGCCCAAGGCATCCGCTGCGCGGCTGAAGCTGCCAAGCTCGGCGACTTTCTGGAAAACGATGAAGGAACGAAGAAGATCCATGAACTGCCTCACCTGGTGTAGACAATTCATCAGAATAAATGAAAAGTCATTTCAGATCGAGGTTATTTTTCTTCACAAGTGAGCATCTTAAGTCTTGGGCATCGAAACGCACTCTAAGGAACGAAGCCATGAAAATCCTTCTTATCGGCGCCACTGGCACAATCGGCAAAGCCATCGCAACCGAACTCAAAGATCACGACGTTCTGGCCGTCGGCAACAGCAGCGGCGACTATCAGGTTGACCTGAACGACAACGTTTCGATCGAAGCGCTGTTTGACAAGACCGGCAAGGTTGACGCCGTCATCTCGACCGCGGGTTCCATCGTCTTCGCCCCGGTCAAGGACCTGACCGAAGCACAATACAACGAGGCGGTCGCGGGTAAGCTGACCAACCATCTGAACCTGTTTCGCATTGCCCAGAACTACATCACCGAGGGCGGCAGCTTCACCCTGACATCGGGCGATCTGGCCCAGAACCCGATGCCCGGCGGGGCGGCTGTAAGCATGGTCAACGGCGCGCTGGATTCGTTTGCCAAAGCAGCGGCTCTGGAAACCGGAAAAGCCCTGCGCGTCAACACGGTAAGCCCGCATTTCGTCAAGGAAACCATGGAAATGATGGGCATGGACAGCACTTCTGGCATCTCAGCTGCTGACACTGCCAAGGCCTACCGCCACGCGGTGGAAAGCACCGAAAGCGGCCAGATATTCGACGTTCCGAACTACGTCTAAGCCGATCCCAGGACACGAAACGGACCGGTGCAGGACTTCCGCGCCGGTCTCTATGACCCAAAAGGACGTTCCCATGTCAACGACGACCAAACTTGCTGCTGGCGGGACATTTCCCGACATCACCCTGCCCAAACTGCGCGGTGGCACCCTGCGGCTGACGCAACCTGAGAACGGCCATGACTGGCGCATGGTTGTCGTCTATCGGGGCAAACACTGCCCGATCTGCACACGCTACCTCCGCGAGTTAAACACGCATCTGCCTGCGCTCAATGCCATCGGCATCGACCTTGTCGCCATCTCGGGCGATCCCGAGGAGAAAGCCCTTGATCAGATGGATCTGGCCCATCCGGACTATGACATTGGCTATGGGCTGACCCTCGATCAGATGCGCGCACTGGGGTTGTATATCTCGCACCCGCGCAGCCCGCAGGAGACCGACCGTCCCTTTGCCGAACCTGCCGTTTTCGTGATCAACGCGGATGGCAACTTGCAGGTCACAGAGATTGCCAACGGGCCGTTTGTCCGTCCTGATCTGGAGCTTTTGGTCGGCGGGCTGAAATTCATTCGCAACCCGGACAACGACTACCCGGTGCGCGGCACCCACGTGTAACGCCGCAACCGCCCTGCCGCCCAAGGAAAGACGACAGCCATGACGCAGCATCCGATCATTGATTAGCCCTAAGTTTTCTAGACACCCTCGGTCTTCATTTTCTGCTGCCGTTCGAACCCTACGGGTGACAGGTTCCCGTTCCTGACATGCTTGCGCTTCGGGTTGTAGGACATCTCGACGTAATCGAACGCATCCTGCCGGGCCTCGACGCGGGTCTTTTAGGTTCGACGCAGTATCCGCTCCCGCTTGAGCAGGCTGAAGAAACTCTCGGCGACGGCGTTATCAGGGCAGTTTCCGCGCCGGCTCACAGAGTGTTCCAGCTTGTGAGCCCGGAGGAATGACGCCCAGTCCATGCTGGTGAACTGGGAACCCTGATCCGAGTGGATCAGCACCTTGTGCTTTGGCTTCCTCCTCCACACCGCCATCAACAATGCCTGCAGGACCAGCTCCGTCGTCTGGCGGCTCTGCATCGACCATCCGACGACGCGGCGGGAATAGAGGTCGATCACGACAGTCAGATAGGCAAAGCCTTCCAGTGTCCTGGTATAGGTGATGTCAGTGACCCAGATCCGGCCCGGCGCATCCACATCGAACTGTCGGTCCAGTGAGTTGTCGACGACCAATGCGGCTTCCCACCATAGCTTCCCACCATAACTTCCCGGCCGGCACTTGTAGCCGATCTGAGCCTTGATACCTGCCAAACTGGCGAGACGTGCAACGCGGTTCGGTCTGGCGGACGTCTTCCTTCGCCCGCGTGCGCCGCTCGGATGGATGCGCAGGCACCGGCACATAGTCCGCACCGAAAACAGCGGACGAAGCTCGGCGACGAACGCGTATCTCACCTTGCATCCTTGGCGAAATACGCGGTCGCATTTTCAGGATGTCGCGCTCCTCGATGACCCTCGCCAGTTCGAGCTTCAACCGTCTGATCTCGGCGTCCCTGTCATCGCCGCCAGGTGGCTGAGAGAACTTCCTCTTCCACGCGTAGAGCGAGTGCGGACTGACGCCCAGCCGCCTCGGCTACCGATCGTCGCCGGCTGGCCAGACCGATGAGCCGCATGTCTGGGCTGTCGTTTGTCATTTCGGACGCGGGATCCGCGGCGCTCTGGCTGCTGCGGGACCGCTGTTGGCAGGCGGGAGAGCCTTTTACAGGAGGCGCATGACCGCGGGAAATCACATCATCGCTCTTGGAATGCCGAGAAAACGACCTACCATAAAAGGCGTCGGACGGCCTTAAGTGAAAAGCAGGAGTTATCCCGGATGCCCAACAAAGCCCTTTACGCCACCGCAGCCGCGTCAGTGGTGGCGGCCTTTTCCGTGGTGCAATATGCTGGCACGGACGTGCATGCACAAGGGCCGGTCAATACCTCCGACGCCGTGGAAGCCGCAAACTGGGCAGACAACGTGACCATCACGATCAGCGAAGCACGCGACAGTTTCCGCTTTGAATCCGACGGCATTCCCAGTCACGGTTTTGCCGAGCAATATCTGATACCTTCCAATCCGATGGACCAGCCCTTTTCCAACAAACCGGCCGAGTTCTTCAAAGTGGTCAATTCCGACGAATACTTTCAGGCCACGCCTGTCGACACCACGATCACGACGTTGCCGACCTATGTTCAGGACGTCACCGATACGACCCTTGGCCGCATCGGCGTGGCCATCACCGGGGCACAGATCTTCAACGACTACGAAGACCCGAACCGTAGTGTCGTGGCGAAGGACGATCAGGCCATCCACGACCATGTGGCATTTCTGGATGAATGCAACGGCCATACACTGGTGGATGGCACCAGCTATCACTATCACGGCATACCAGTCTGCATCACTGCCGAGATGGACCAAGAAGGCGCGCATTCGCAGATGATCGGCGTCTTGGCCGATGGCTTTCCGGTCTATGGCAACAATGGCGAAGGCGGCGCTGTCGTCACGAATGCCGATCTCGACGAATGCTCCGGCCACACCGGCGCGACGCCCGAGTTTCCCGACGGCATCTATCACTACCACCTGACCGCCGACGAAGCGCCCTATATGATCAATTGCTATCACGGCGAAGTCCCCGAGGACGTGGTTGCAGCCGGCGGAGGGCAGCCTGATCTCGGTGCGGTGGCAACCCAGTTGGGTGTGACGGAAGAGGCTCTGAGGGACGCACTTGGCACCGCGGTTCCCCCGGATTTCGCCGCTGCTGCCGACGCGCTCGGCGTCAGCGAAGAGGACCTGCGAGGCGCGCTGCCCGGTGGTCCTGGTGGCCCCGATGGCCCCGGCGGGGCGGGCCGGCAAGGCGGCTGAGGCAAGGCACCAATGGAAAAACTGGCATATGCCGTGATCGGGGCGTCGTTTGGCGTCGCCCTGATGGCTATTCTGCCCTTGGTCCAAGGGGGCGACACGCCTCCACTCCAATCCGTCAACGCGATGGAGATGACCTCAGACACAAACAGCCCCGCAACGGCGCGCATGCAAATGAACGCCATGGCGGAGCATAGCCACCCCCCGCGTGAAGTTGCCCCGGACGGGCCGGTGCCCAGTGTCACCCACCTGATGTTTCCTGACGTGATGGATGGCTACAATGTGCAAATCCTGCCGGTCAACTTCGCCTTCACCCCGGCGGACATTAACCGCGAGGTGCAGGACAACGAAGGCCACGCCCACATCTACGTCAATGGCATGAAGATCAGCCGGGTCTATGGGCAATGGTTTCACCTGCCCGCCAAGTTGTTGAAGCCCGGCCTGAACGAGGTAACCGTCACCCTTAACGCCAACGACCACAGCGAATGGGCGCTCGATGGCGTGCCAATATCCTCCACGTTCCAGGTGAAGGTCGCAAACTGAAGGGTTGGTGGTCGAACCGTTGCATCCACGATAGCGTCTGTCGGAAGCCACCCAACGCGGCCCGCTGGCGAGATGCGCGGTTTGGTCCTTCCCGCTCCAGCCGCATTTCGGCGCGAACCGCATCGCCACCTGGGTGCGAGGTTCCCATCCGCGAACACGACGAATGCCTTGACCCTCAAGCATCTCGCCGACCCCAACAGCAGCGACACCGACATTCCGACCGAAGCCTGCTTCTGAGCCCCCGGAACTCCATGAACAATGGCGCTACCGCGGCGGCGGTCGCGAATGATTGTTCAGGGAGGATGTGGAGACGCATCGCTCCAGCGCGAGAAACTAAGGCTTTGTCTGATCGAGCGCGAACCCCCGCCCCAAACGCATGATCAGGAAGTCGATGAAGAGCCGGGTTTTGGGAGTGAGCACGTTCGAGCGCGGATAGACCAACCAAAGCACAGACCGGTCGTTCAGCCGCCACTCGGGGAGGACGTGAACCAATCGGCCGGAGCGGATCTCATGCGCGGCACTCCAAAGCGAGTTTATCGACAAGCCCGCACCCGCGATGGTCGCCTCGCGTTGCGCGTCACCGTCATCCACAATGGTTCGGCAAACCATCTGCGCGGGGTTCAGCTCCGCCAGCGCGCCGTCGCCGTCGATCAGTTCCCTTACGTTCAGATTGCTCCAAGCGATGAACCGGTGCCCCGCCAGCTCAGAAATGGTCCTGGGTGTGCCATTTGTCGCAAGATAGGCCGGCGAGGCGCAAAGTACGCGCGTGTCATCCGCCAGCTTTCGCCCCTTGAGGCTGCTGTCGGCCAAAGGGGCGCTGCGCAGCGCGAGATCGAAGCTGCCTTCAATGGCATCGACCTGCTTGTCGGACAGGCGAAGATCCAGAATGAGGTCGGGATAGAGAGCCTGAAACTCAGGCAAAAGGGGCATGATGTGCAATTGCGCGAAACTGCTGGGCGCGGCAAAGCGCAGGGTACCCTTCGCCGCCGTTTCCGATCCGCCGAGGGCTGCGCGCGCCGCGTCCGCCTGTGCGAGAATTTCGCGCGCATAAGGCAGGAAATCCGTTCCCTCAAGCGACAGGGATACCCTTCGGGTGGTGCGGCGCAACAACTCGACGCCCAGCTCGTTCTCCAGCTTTGCAAGGCGGGCGCTCGCAACCGCCGGTGCAAGACCCAGATCGCGCCCGGCGGCGCTGATGTTGAGCCGTTCGGCGGCCATCACAAACAGGCGCAGACTGGCAGTGTCCATCTAATTATATCCAAAAACCAAAAACTGAACTCCTATTTGAGGCGATTTCATCTGTCATGGCAAGGAATATATGGAGGGTAACAAACACGAAATCCTTGGACCAAGCCATGAACGCAATCACCAAAATCACCCCCGACATCCAGACGCAGATCATCGAAGCCTTCAATTTCCGTCATGCCACCAAGGTTTTCGACGCCGAACGCAAGATCGACGCAGCCGCGTTCCAGACGATCCTGGAAGCCGCGCGCCTGTCACCCACGTCGTTCGGTCACGAGCCCTTCAAGGTTCTGGTCATCCAGACGCCGGAGAAACGTGAGTTGTTCCGCGAATATTCCTGGGGAGCGAATGGCATGATGAGCGGCTCCACCGGCCAATTGGGAACGGCGAGCCATTTCGGCATCATCCTCGCCAGCACCGCCCAGACGATGACGGCCGGGTCGGACTATCTGCAAGATCACTACCGCAACGTCAAAAACCTGCCGGATGAAGTGATCGAGATCTTCAATGGCGCCTATGGCAAGTTCCAGGCGACCGACCACGACATCACCACCGACCGCCAGATCTCCGACTGGGCGGGCAAGCAGGCTTATATCGTTCTCGCCAACATGATGACAGCCGGGGCTCTCATGGGCATAGACAGCTGCCCGATCGAGGGCTTCGACATGGCTCGGACCACGGAGACGTTGAGAGACCATTTCGGCGTCGATACCGCCAGCTGGAAGCCGGCGGTGATGTTCGCCTTCGGCTACCGGGCCAAGGATCCGGAATTCCCGAAGACCCGCCGCACCATGGCGCAAACCGTCAGCTGGTTCTGACGCGCATACTCACTTCCATCCAGAAAACTAGTCTTTCATATGAGCTACTATTCCGTTCTTGACGTCACCCCGACCGCTGACGACTGGATCCCCGGCTACCTGCCCACCGCCAACGCGCGTGTCGCGACACATGGCGGCAGGTATCTGGCACGCACGGCGTCCCACGAACAGGTGGAAGGCGACGAACAGCCGGCCGCACTCCGCATCATCATCGAATGGCCATCGAAGGCAAATGCCGAGGCCTTCATGGCCGACGAGGCCTATGCCCCACACCTGGCGGCACGGACCGACGGCTCGGTCAGCCACCACTACCTGATCGAAGGCAAGGACGACCTTGCCTAAATGAACGGGCCCGCCCGGAGACAATCCGGCCGGGCCCGGGTTCACCAAAAAAAACGCGATGTCGTCCACCGGGACGGGCAGTTGTTAGGTCCGCGAACCGGGGCGGCGAGCGTTCGAGATCGACGCCGGCCGGATCTCCGGCACCGTGCCTTCCGGAACCGATCGCCACGAGGTCATGTTGACGGCTCTCAGGGCGAAAAACACCTCGGGCGGCTTCGAAACCGACACATTCGCCTTTGCCGAGGCACCCTCGAAGGTCACCAGTTTCGGTGCTCGCGGCGATCAGCACGGATTCGATGACGGCGAGTTGACGGGGCCTTGGCGTCAGGCCCTCGGTGCGCAAGAGGTGGTCTTTTCAACATCCACGACAATCTTGGGCGTTCGTCGGTCGCGCATGGTGCCATCCAGCGCGACGATGATCAGCAAGAGCATCGAAAGCCGGGCGCTGGCACAGTTTTGAGGTAGACGGAGAGAAACCATGCTGAACAATTCCGGGACCCGGAGCTTCGAGAGCATGAACCGGGCCTATAACGCGGTGTTCCGCCCCGGGGGGCTGAGCATCGGGCTGGTGGTGCCGCTGGACACGCATGGCCAGGACCCGGTTCCCGACCTGACCCGCCATATCGAGCGGGCCCGATTGGCTGATGCTTTGGGCTTTGCAGCGCTGTGGCTGCGCGATGTGCCATTCAACGTGCCGTCCTTCGGCGATGCGGGGCAGGTCTTTGATCCCTTCGTCTATCTGGCTGCGCTGGCGATGGCTACGCAGGACATTGCACTCGGGGTGGCCAGCGTGGTGCTGCCGCTGCGGCATCCCGCGCATGTGGCCAAGGCCGCCGCCTCGGCCGATGTGCTGTCAGGCGGGCGGTTGCTCCTGGGCGTTGCTTCCGGAGATCGGCCCGAGGAATATCCGGCGCTGAACATGTCCTTTCCAGACCGCGGTGCCCGGTTTCGCGACAGCATGGACTATATTCGCGCAATGGCCGAAGATTATCCGCGCATCGCCACGGCGCAGGGCATTCTGTCGGGAGACATCGACATGCTGCCGAAACCGGTCGCCGGGCGCTTGCCGCTGCTGGTTACCGGCGGCAGCCGCCAATCGCCGGAGTGGGTAGCGCAAAACGGCGACGGCTGGATGACCTATCCGCGCGATGCCGCCGAGCAGGGCAGGGTGGTCGCCAACTATCGTTTGCGCCTCGCCGAGGCCGGGCTGCGGGACAAGCCGGTGATGCAGTCGCTCTATGTGGATCTTGTCGTTCCGCCCAATACCCCGCCACGCCCGATCCACCTGGGTTTCAGATCTGGAACGGATTTCCTGCGGCGCTATCTGAGTGAGCTGCGCGACCTCGGCATCAACCATGTCGCCTTGAATCTGCGCTTCAACGGCGCCGATATAGAAGACACGATGCATCGCCTGGCCGGAGCGCTGCTGCCAGACTTCTCCAATGCAGAGGACGTATCATGACCAAAACCATTCTTTTAACCGGTGCAACCGATGGCATCGGGCTTCTGACGGCCCGGACGCTGGCGGCCGAGGGGCACAAGATCCTTCTGCACGGGCGAAGCGCCGACAAGCTGGCGGTCGCCGCGCGTGAAGTCGGCGGCAGCCCCGAAACATATCTTGCAGATCTGTCAAGGCTGGACGAGGTGCGCGCGCTGGCCGCGGCGATCCGCAAGCGTCACGACAGGCTGGATGTCCTGATCAACAATGCGGGCGTCTTCAAGACATCGCAGACACGAACGGAGCAGGGGCTAGACCTTCGCTTCGTGGTGAACACCCTCGCTCCCTTGTTGCTGACGCAGGCTCTGCTGCCGATCATCCCCGTCGATGGCCGCGTCGTGAACCTGTCTTCAGCAGCCCAGGCGCCGGTTGATCTTCGCGCCCTGCGCGGCGCAGTTGCGCTGGACCACATGGGGGCCTATGCGCAAAGCAAGCTGGCCCTCACCATCTGGACGCAGGACATGGCCCGGCAACACCCGGACGGGCCGGTCTTTGTCGCCGTGAATCCCGGCTCGATGCTGGCCTCGAAGATGGTGAAGGAAGGCTTCGGTGTGGCGGGCAACGACCTGCGGATCGGCGCCGACATCCTGCGCCGGGCCGCCCTGTCGGAGGAGTTTGCCGATGCTTCGGGGCAGTATTTCGACAATGACAGCGGGCGGTTCGCCGTGTCTCACCAGGCGACGGCAGACAAAGGTGCGGTCGCCGAGCTCATGGCCGCACTCGAGGAACTTCTCGCCGCCTGAGCCGATCACGCCATCAACGCGCTGCGGTCAGCGAGGAAATGATCGATCAAACGACGGGTCAGCGCCTTTTGCGGGCCACTGTCCGGCCAGACGGCGTGGATGCCCAGGACCGGAAGAGACCAATCCGGAAGAACCCGGACCAGTTCTCCCGATGCGATCTCGTCCGCGACCTCGCTGAGCGGCAGGGCTCGCAGGCCAAGACCCGCGACGACGGCGGATTTAGCCGAAGCGATCGTGTCCACCTCGAGCCGGACCTTCTCTGGCTCGAAAGTGACGGATTCGTCCTTGCCGATGAGGGTGATGCGGTCGCCGATCGTGGTGACGCCGATAAAATCGAGAGCTGCGAGTTCCGCGACGGCTCCGGGCCATTGCCGCCCGGCCATGTAGTCGCGCGAAGCGACGAGAACCCGACCGAAATCGCCGATGCGCCGGCTCTTCAGGCTGCTGTCCGCCAGCGTCCCCAGCCGGATTGCCAGATCGAACCCATCCCCGATCAGATCGGCCGGCGCGTCGCTGCTGTGCAGGGTGATTGCGACCATCGGGTGCTGCTTGACGAAGCTCCAGAGCGCCTGCCGGAGGCGGGTTCGTTCGCCGAAGGCCGGCAACGCGATCCGAAGGGATCCAACCGGCTCGCCGCTGGTCGCACTGAGCGCATCGAGCGCCTCTTCCCCGGCGGCAACCATGCGGCGGGCGGCGTCGAGCGCCATACGGCCTTCCGGCGTCAGCGACATCGACCGGGTCGAACGGAAGAAGAGAGCGACGCCAAGCCTCGCCTCGAGCCGGGAGAGATGATGACTGACCACAGATGTCGATAGTTTCAGCCGCCGACCTGCGGCACTCAGGCTTCCCGTGTCGGCGATCGCGACGAAGAGAGCCAGGTTGCGGTAGTCGTCGATCATCTTTCCATCTTGTAGAAGAGTAATTCTCGAAAACTCCACCTAATCGAAAGAAGGCGACTGGTCTATCTGTTTTTCAGACCACCGGAGAAAGCCAATGCCCACAACCATCGCGACGATCACCACCGCCCGCGCAAGCATCTACTTGCAGCAACTTTGCAAGCATTTCGGCCACAAGGTGCCCGTGACGTTCACGACCACCGACGGAAGCATCACGTTGCCGTTCGGGACCTGTGACCTGACCGCGAACGGCGATACGCTGACCCTCAGCGTGACCGGCGAAGTCGACGCCCTCGACCGTTTGCAGCACGTGATCGCCGATCACCTCCTCCGATTTGCGTTCCGGGAAAATCCGGAAATCCGGTGGCGTTCAGCGTCCGGAGAAAATCACGCCGCTACCGTCTGAGCCTGACAGAAGCCCTCGTCACGAAAAGGAAATGACCGTGACCCTCAAGACCCTCATCGCGTCCGCCGCGCTGGCCATGGCTGCTACCGGTGCCTTTGCCGACGATACCGCCAGCGTGACTGCGTTTTACGACCTGTTGAGCAATCCGGGCAGCGCGGAGGAGATTGCCGCCTTTCAGGCCGCGACCGCCGACACCTGGGAAAGTGTCGGCGACTATTCCGGCGCAACCAAATCGCGCGATGCCTTCCTGGGCCAGATGGGCGGCTTCGGCCAACTCATTCCCGACCTGAACTGGCAGATCGAGGCGATGCACCAGGATGGCAATTTCGTCACGGTGCGCAGCCGCGCCACCGGCACACCGGTTGCCCAGTTCTTTGGTGTCGACGGGCAAGGCCGCAGCTTTGACATCATGACGATCGACATCCACGAGATGCAGGACGGTGTCATTGCCCGGTCCTGGCACGTCGAGGATTGGGCGGGCGCGCTGCGCCAACTCTCGAGCCGATAAGGCGATCAATCGAAAAGACGCCGGCGCCTTCGGATGCCGGCGCACGATTTCAAGGGAAGGATCAATAAAATGACCATCGCCGTCACTGCCGTTTCCGGACAACTCGGGCGCGAGATCGCCAGGAACCTGATCGCAATGCCCGAGGCCGGGCCGGTTATAGGGCTCGCACGAACGCCCGAACGCTCGCAGGACCTGGGCATCGAGGTCCGCGCCGGGGACTATGACAAGCCCGATGAACTTGCGGCAGCGCTCGCCGGAGTCGACACGGTTCTATTGGTCTCGGGCATGGCCGCGCCGGACGCGCGTATAGGCCAGCACCGCAACGTGATCACCGCCGCGAAAGCCGCAGGAGTGAAAAAGATCGTCTATACCAGCATCCAAGGGATGGAGCAGGGAACCGCCTTTTCGCCCGTCGTGCAAAGCAACCGCCAGACCGAGGCCGACATTCGCGCCAGCGGACTGATCTGGGCCATCGGGCGGAACGGCATCTATATCGAGCCGGATGTCGACTATATCGACATCTACCGCGCAAAGGGCGAGATTGCCAACAGCGCGGGCGATGGCAAATGTGGGTATACGACACGGCCCGAACTCGGCTTTGCCTATGCAAGGCTGCTGACACGTCCGGAATTTGACGGAAAGGTCGTCGACCTGCACGGCACGTCGATCACGCAGATCGAACTGGCCGAGCATCTGAACGCCACTTTCGGCACAAGTCTGACCTATCGCCGCATGACATCCGAAGAATATGTCGCTGACCGGACCGCCGAACTTGGTCCGTTCTTCGGGCCGATCATCGGCGGGATCTACGACGGAATACGTCTCGGCGCCTTTCACAAGCCCGGCGATTTCGAGGCGGTCGCGGGCCGCCCGCATGTGACCTGGAACGACTACTTCTGGTCGCTGAAGGCGTGATCCGCAGCCTGCCCGCCATGAGAAGACCGGAGATCTCCATGACATCTGCCCAACCGTCGTCCAAGTCCCGCTCCAGCGGGCTTGAGCGGGTGTTCCTGGCACTGCTGTTCGTGCCGCGCTTTCGCGACACCTTCTTTCGCTTCAAGAACGCTCGTGACCCCGGCGGAAACGCCGCGTTGCGGTGTAGAGAGCGGACAACCTGAACCGGAGACCTCCCATGAAAGCGCTAACAACGTTTCTGAACCATCCCTACGCATTCTGGGTGTTGCTCAGCCTGCCCGTTATCCCGATGCTGCTCGGCCTGGGTTCGGGCGATCTCGAGGCGGTCAGGAACGTCCTGCACCCGTCTGGAGAATTCGCGGCACGGTTCATGATCATTTCGATGATGATCACGCCACTCATGATGCTGTTCAAGGATTGGCGCTGGCCGCGCTGGCTGATGAAGCGCCGCCGCTATCTGGGGGTTGCCGCCTTCGGCTACGCGGCGCTGCACACCGTTCTCTATCTGGTCGACGAGGGCGTGGTCGCCTTTACTGGCAGCGAATTGTCGAAGCTCTATATCTGGACCGGCTGGCTGGCCTTCCTCATCCTGGTGCCGCTTGCCGTCACGTCGACGGATGGCTGGGTCCGCAAGCTGGGATCGACCTGGAAGTCACTGCAACGGCTTGTCTATGCCGCCGCCGTCCTGACACTGCTCCACTGGGCGGCGCTGCATGACTGGGGCGGCATCGGGCCGGCGCTGGTTCACTTTGGCCCGCTTGCCCTGCTTGAGGCCTATCGTGTCTGGTGGAAGATGAACCGTCGCAGGATGCGCGCCGGGCAGTCTGCCTGAACCAGCGCCGACCTCAGACGCCGTCCAGGCGGCCGTGCCGGATGGGAGACCAAGTCGGACAGGTCAGGTCGGATCCGCGGGCGGTTGGGCCGCAGCGCCCCGGTGACCGGGCCGGTGCGGGCACGTCCGGGTAGCGTCCGGGCAACGTCCGGGCAAGGGCGGACAGCCGACCTACGTTGCGGCCGCTTCCGTTTGCTCGGCGAGCGCATTCTTGTACCACGCCCGCTTCGTGAAACAGACAGCTGTCCGCCGCTTGCGCCAGGTCGTGCTGACGGCGATGCTTCCATGCAAGTTGTGTTCGGCCTGTTTTGGAGACACGCGCTCGCACCCGCTGATGCGCTATCCAACAAGGCGCCTGCATTCAGCTTGACGTCTCAGGGGAGCTCTCTGAAGGGAAAGGGCCCGGGGCTTCCCACCACGTCAGGCAAACCTCTTCGCAAACGCCACGAAAATGACGATCAGCCCGGTGGCGGCGATCATGGTCACTTCGATGGGCTCGTCCAACAGAATGCCCGCGAGACAGAGACCGAAGAACGGTTGGAGCAGTTGCAACTGTCCGACGCCCGCTATGCCGCCCAAGGCAAGCCCGCGATACCAGAACACAAAGCCCACCAGCATGGAAAAGATGGACACGTAGGCGAGGCTCAGCCAAGCAGGTGCCGTAATGCTCTCCCATGAGGAGGGAAGGGTTAAAAGCGACAGCACCAGCATCATGGGAGCCGAGAGAACAAGCGCCCACGAAATAACCTGCCATCCGCCCAGACGACGTGACAGTCTTGCGCCTTCCGCATAGCCAAGACCGCACAGAATGATCGCTGCAATCATCAGAAAATCACCGGTGAGCGATCTTGCCCCGCCATTGGAAAGCGCGAAGACGGCCACTGTTACGCTTCCCATGCAGGAAAACAGCCAGAACATCGGTTTCGGCCGCTCTCCACCACGCAGAACGCCGAATATGGCTGTCGCGAGCGGCAACAATCCGATGAAGACCATCGAGTGCGCAGACGTAACATGCTGAAGCGCGAGCGCTGTCAACAACGGAAACCCGATCACAACCCCAGCCGAAACGACCACAAGAGACAAGACATCTGAAGGCTGCGGCCGCGCCTGCCGCAAACTTGCGAGCAGGGCAGCGCCGAGCAGCGCCGCAATGACTGCTCGCGCTGATGTCAGAAACAGCGGCGAAAAGTCCGCCACCGCGACCCGCGTTGCAGGCAGCGAACCGCTGAAGATGACAATGCCGAAGAAGCCGCTGCCCCAGCCTGCAACCGATGTTTCTGCTTTTTCCATCTTACCTCGCTTTCCGTCACAGCCATAGGCAATTCTCTGTGGTGCCGGCAGCTACAAACCATTACAATTTCTTGAAATCGTATTGATCAAAAGGGCCACACAGTTGAGCGGTAGGCAGCAGAATTTCAGTGCAAAGGGCGCGCGTACTTTGGATGTGATGAAGGCGATCCGGGGAAAAATCGCGAACCGCGCACTCGGCCCAGGGGACAGGCTGCCGTCAATCCGGGCTTTTGCGAAAACCATGCAGGTTTCCCCCTCCACGGTCGTCGAAGCCTATGACCGGCTCGCGGCGGACGGGGATATTCGCGCCAAGCGGGGTTCGGGGTTCTACGTATCCACCACCGCCCTGCCACCACTGACACTGGCGGAGGATCTGCCTCGAACGGAGCGTGCCGTCGATCCTTTCTGGGTGTCTCGCCAGTCGCTTGATGCTGACCCTACGACTGTCAAACCCGGCTGCGGCTGGCTTCCGGCGGATTGGATGCCCCATGAGGACTTGCGTCGCGCATTGAGGAACGTCGCCAGGGGAGAGGGGCCGGTTTTATCGGATTATGGTAGCACCCGCGGCTCGATTGCGCTGCGTCGTCTCCTGATGGGGCGCTTTGCCGACGAAGGTATCGAAGTATTTTCCGAGCAGCTCATGCTGGCAGGATCTGGCACGCAAGCGGTGGATCTCGTGTGTCGCTTCTTTCTTCGGCCCGGCGATACCGTTCTGGTCGATGATCCCTGCTACTTCAACTTTCGAGCCCTGTTGCGCGCGCACCAAGTGAAGGTTGTCAGCGTTCCCTATACCCGCTCGGGACCGGATATTCCTTCCTTTGAGGCAACGCTCGCTGCGGAACGTCCGCGCCTCTATCTCACCAACTCGGCACTTCACAATCCCACGGGGGCGACGCTCTCCGCGAATACGGCACATCGTTTGCTCAATGAAGCTGCTGCCCATGATCTGATTATTGTCGAAGACGACATCTTCGCAGATTTCGAGCCCGAACCTTCAGTGAGATTGGCGGCATTGGACGGGCTCAACCGCGTGATCCGTATAGGCAGTTTTTCCAAGACGCTCTCGGCATCGGCACGCTGCGGCTATATCGCCGCCCGGCCAGACTGGATCGCTGACCTTGTGGACCTGCAGGTAGCGACCAGTTTTGGAGGTCCGAGCCCGGTGGCGGCGCAGTTGATCAGCGGTGTTTTGGCGAGTGGAAGCTATCGCAAGCACATGGAAGGGTTGCGCCGACGCCTTGCGGGCGCAAGGCAGAAAACCGTCGACACGCTGCGCCCCCTCGGCATCGAACCCTGGCTGATGCCACGCGGGGGCTTCTACCTCTGGTGCCGGTTGCCAGACGGTTACGATTCCGCCGACGTGGCGCGCACGAGCCTGGCCAAAGGTGTTGTTCTTGCGCCGGGGAACGTGTTCAGCGCTTCGCAGACTGCGACCAGTTTCATGCGCTTCAACGTTGCCCACTGTGATGACCCGATCGTCGCGGAAATTCTCCAACAATCCCTTCAAAGGTGCGCTCCCAGCAGCCTTTGAAGCACGGGCAGAAGCGTGCCCGACGGCCACAAAAGCCCTTGACAGAAAGTTAAAACACGTCACTAATTATCTAACTGTTTGTTTAATTAGGGGAACAAAATGAAGAGCAAAAAACTTGCCAAAAGCTGGATTTCTGCGGCTTTCGCAGCGTCTGCATTTCTTGCCGTGCCAGCCATTGCCGAGGAGTGGAAGCCGACCGAGCCCGTGACGATCATCGTTCCGTGGTCCGCCGGGGGGTCCACGGACACGGTCACTCGCGTTGTTGCCGGCGAACTCAGCAAGGCCTTCGGCCAGAACTTCGTGATCATCAATCAGCCGGGTGCATCGGGCTCCGTCGGCACCCGTGCGGTCTGGGAGGCCCCGCACGACGGCATGACCATGGCCGCGGGCGCAGCCGCCGATCTCGGCGCCTATCCGGTTTTCGGAACCCTGGATGCGACGCTTGATCAATGGCGGCTTTATCTCCATGTGGCCAATCCGGGCCTCGTGTCGGTGCGCGCCGACAGCGAATGGGAGAACTTTGGCGATCTTCTGGAAGCCATGAAGTCGGCGAGCGAGCCGATCACGGTTTCCTCGGGCGGACTTTCCTCCGCCACCGCCATCTCCATGCAGGCGCTCGAAAAGGCCGCATCAGGCATCAAGTTTCGCCAGATCGTCTATGAGGGCGGCAATCCTGCCGTGATCTCGACGGTGTCGGGTGAAACGCAGTTTACGGCCCAGACGGCAACGGAGCAGGTGGACATGATCCGCGCCGGGCGGCTCAAGCCTCTCGCGGTGATTGCCGATCAGCCGCTCGAGCTTCAGGGCTATGGCACGGTTCCGCCGGTGACCGACTGGTTGCCAGAGGTGGCCAGCGCACCCAACTTCTTCGGTATTTTTATCCCCGCCGATGCACCCAAAGAGGTGCTCGACGCGATGGACAAGGTGTGGAGTGAGGAGATCGCCAACTCCGAGGTGATGAAGAAGCATGCCGCCGAGCGCGGCGCGCTCTTCAAGGCGACCCATGGTGAAGAGGCGGCGAAGACAGCGCTTCCTTTCCTCTCGATCAATGCCTGGCAACAGTTCGACAGCGGCGCTGCGCCGAACGATCCGAGCAAGTTCGGCATTCCGCGCCCCGAATAGGCAGGAATTGTGGCTCCCCTTGCTGAGAGGCGGGGGAGCTCTTAACGCTTCGCCTAAAACCAATCGGAAGGTTTGCGCTGCCAGTTTCCTGGCCGCGCTGACCCCTTCTGTCGACAAGCATGGCCATGGACGGACTAAATCATTTCCTGGGCGCGATCGCCGAGATCGGGTTTTCCGCGCAGATCATCGTTGTTTTCTGGGCCACGCTCCTCGGCATCACCGTGGGCATGATCCCGGGCCTGACGGCGACGTTGGGCGTCGCGCTGGTGACGACGCTGACCTTCACAATGGAGCAAAACACGGCGATTCTCGTCCTGATCTGCGTTTATATCGGCGCGATCTATGGCGGCGGGCGCACGGCCATTTTGCTCAACATCCCCGGGACGCCGGCCAATGCCGCTTCCGCTCTTGAAGGTTTTCCACTGGCCCGGAAAGGGCGGGCAGGCGAGGCGATGGCGGTGGCCACTACGGGTTCGTTTCTGGGCTCGGTCGTCGGCATGGTGGGGCTGGCGCTGGTCGCGCCCTGGCTTGCTGAGTTCGCGCTTGATTTCACCTCCTTCGAATTCTTCTGGCTTGCCGTCTTCGGCATTGTCCTTTGTGGCCAGCTCACGGCCATGGACGACGCGCTGAAAGGCTGGATCGCCGGCTTTTTCGGTCTGCTTGTCGCCATGGTCGGACAGGAGAGCATTCACGCCTATGCCCGCTTTTCCTACGGCATTCGGGACCTTGAAGGCGGGTTTGGCCTTTTGCCGGTGCTTGTCGGCGCATTTGGTTGCACGGAAGTCTTCATCGTCATGCGGCAGGAAGCCACCCGCGCCGTTGCCGGCAAGGTGACGGGAGTTTTCCATTCCGCGCTGTCTTCCTTCGGCCACGCGCGCACCTGGTTG
Organism: Nitratireductor kimnyeongensis; assembly: GCF_019891395.1. Classification (NCBI taxonomy): domain Bacteria; kingdom Pseudomonadati; phylum Pseudomonadota; class Alphaproteobacteria; order Hyphomicrobiales; family Phyllobacteriaceae; genus Nitratireductor; species Nitratireductor kimnyeongensis. The sequence continues at coordinate 3,665,313 of NZ_CP078143.1, forward strand.
CGGTCCGGCTTTATCGGCACGTTCATGGGCGTGGTTCCAGGTGTCGGCGAGGATATGGGCGCTTGGGTTTCCTACGCTGCCGCAAAACGTGCGTCCAAACGCAAGGAAGAATATGGGCAGGGATCGACCGAGGGGCTGCTCGCCGCAGAGACCGGAAACAACGCCGCCGTGCCCGGCGCGCTGATCCCGGTTCTGACGCTTGCCATCCCCGGGTCCGCGCCGGCGGCAGTTCTTCTGGCAGCCATGATCATCCATGGTCTCCGGCCCGGTCCCCTGATCATGATCACGCAGGCCGACTTCTTCTATTCGGTCGTGGCCATGGTGTTCTGGGCAAGCTGCGCCATGCTGATATTGGGACTGCTTCTCACGCGGCCGCTGTTGCTTATCCTGAAGGTGCGGCGCGAATGGCTGATGGGCATCATCTTCGTCTTGTGCACCGTTGGCGCTTTCGCCATCGCCGGCCGCATTTTTGATGTCTGGGTCATGATCGGCTTCGGTCTGATCGGATTCCTGATGCGTGAGGCGGGCTTCCCGGTCGCTCCCATGATCCTTGGTGTCGTGCTCGGTCCGATCCTCGACAACAATCTGCGCCGCAGCCTCGCATTGACGCAAGGCGATCCGATTCCCTTTGTGACGCGCCCGATAAGCGCGGTGATCGCGACACTGGTTTTCCTCATCATCATTTTCAGCCTGCCGCCGGTACGTCGCCGCGTCGCCAGCTTGCGCACCCGCTTTATGGGAGGTGAGCGATGAGCGTGAAAAATGTACTCCTTTGCGGTTTCGGTGCATTCGGCGCGCAGCATGCAGCTGCCTGGCGGCAGAGCACGACTGCTCCGTGCCTTTATGTCAGCGATCCCGACCCTGCCGCCCGTGACAGGGCGCTTGCTGTCGGCCTCGAGCATGTGGCGGAGGATCCCTCCGTCTATCTGGACCGTGTCGATCTCGTTGACATTGTCACGCCGCCACGCCTGCACCTGCCCGTCGCGCTGACAGCTCTTGGGCGCGGCAAACACGTTTTCATCGAGAAGCCGGCCGTGACATCGCTGGATGAGGGGCGGCGGCTGATGGCTGCGGTGGAGACTTCGGGCTGCGCTGTCCAGATCGGTTTCGTTCTGCGCTGTCATCCGCTCGTCGAAAAGGCGAGGGGGATTCTTGCATCCGGAGACATCGGTCGCCTGCTTGCGGTAGAAGGCCATTTTTCCGGCTGGAAGCGGATGCGTGATGATTCCACCATCCTTGAGAACGACGGTGTGCACTTCCTCGATCTCATGCGCCATCTGGCCGGTGTTCCCGTGCGGTCGGTCGCGGCCCGTGGATCAAGCCTTCTCGGCGCTCCGAAAAACGATGACATCCGCATCGACCTGACTTTCGGAGAAGGCATAAGCGGCAATCTGCGGCTCGGCATTCTTGCCTGCGGTGAGGTGGAAGACGGTTTCATGCCGGGAGCGGTGACCACAAAGCGGCTGCGGCTGATTGGCGATGCCGGCAACATCGTCATCGATTTCAATCGCAACACGCTGATGCAGGCGCAGGTCTCCTATATGCCCAAATCGGGCGGCTGGAATGTGGTTCCCGGCGCGATGACGACCGAACAGGTGATCGGGGTCACTCCCCTATCTCTTCTGGCGAAGAGCTTCGATCAGTTCGTATCCGCGATCGAAAGCGGCGGGCCGACCCTGTGCAGCGCCGATGAGGGGGCTTTGGAGATGGCATCGCTTCTCGAAGCCATCGACCAGGCGCTTCTGCAAAAGCCGCTTCCGCAGATCGCACTAGAGAAGGGAACGTGATGATGCGTACCATGAACAGGACCGATTTCCTTTCCGGCCTCGTTGTGGCGGCGTTGGGCGCGGCGGGACTGGTCGAAGCTCTGCGGATGCCGCGTTTCGAGGCGCGTGGTGCGGATCCCTTCACCGTGCCAGGTCTCACGCCGGGTCTTCTGAGCGCGATTTTATGCGTGCTGGGTGTCGTGCTTGTGCTGCGCGGCATGTCGGGCAGGGTTTTGTCCGAAAGTGCGCGACCCAGCATCACGCAATGGACCCGCGCCAGTGCAATCCGGACGCTCTTCACCATCGTGATGGTGCTTTTGTATGGCACGCTTCTGTTCGGCCGCATGCCCTTCTTCCACGCCACCGCGCTTTTCGTTTTTGTGTTTACTGTCGGGGCAGAGCTGATCGATACCGAACGACGCCTGCCAGCCTGGAAACTTTTGATAGGCGGGCTTTTGCTTGCCTGCAGCGCGGCTTACGCGATCGATTTCGTGTTCACCGATCTCTTTCTCGTTCGGTTGCCGGGGTGACGCAATGAAGCTTTCTCTCTGCAACGAAGTATTGCGTGATCTTTCCTTCGAGGTTCAGTGCCGGCTGGCTGCCGCTCTGCGGTATGACGGGCTCGAGATCGCGCCCTTCACCCTGTCGGACGAGCCTGCCTCCATTTCCGCTGCCGAGCGCCGGCGTCTGCGCACAATAGCCGTCGATCACGGGCTTGAGGTCACGGGTCTGCATTGGCTTTTGACAGCGCCGAAAGGGCTCTCCTTGACAAGCGACGACCCCGCTGTGGCGGCCCGCACGCGCGATCACATGCTGGCCATGATCGAACTGTGCTCCGATCTTGGTGGACGTGTCCTCATCCATGGTTCGCCCGGGCAGCGCCAACTCCAGGACGCTGCTTCGCCGGAGCGAGCGCGCGAGATCGCCACGGCGCATCTCGCTGCCGCAGGAGAGGCGGCGGCACAAGCCGGCGTTCTGTATTGCATCGAACCATTGGCACCCTCCATGGACGATTTCGTCAATACGGTTGCCGACGCGGTGAAGCTGGTCGAAACCATTGGATCGCCCGGCTTTGCGACCATGCTCGACACCTATGCGGCGGTGGGCGGCGAAGCCGAGCCAGCAGAAGCGGTTCTGGACCGATTTCTGCCCGGCGGCCATGTACGCCACATTCATTTCAACGACCGCTCGAAGCGTGGGCCGGGGCTCGGTGATGACCGGTTTGCACCAATCATCGATTGCCTCGTCCGGCATGACTATGACGGCGTGATCGCCGTGGAGCCATTTGACTACCACCCCGATGGGCCAACGGCGGCTGCCTTTGCCGCGGGGTATGTCCGGGGACTTTTTGAAATGCGGAAGGAACGCTCATGAGCACGGCCAGACTCAAGATCATCGGTGGCCGCATCGGCATTGCCAATGCATTTGCGCGCATGCCGTTCCGCTTCGGTGTCGTAACGATGGAAGCTGCAGCCAGCGCCACATTGGAGCTTGAGGTTTTCGTCAATGGTCAGCCTGTTCTCGGCTACGCCTCTGATCTTCTCGCCTACAAATGGTTCGACAAGCGGCCGGAAAAGACACCGGCCGACAATGTCGCAGACCTGCTCTGGGTGATCGAGGAGGCGCTGACCGTTGCGAGTGCCCTGTCGGAGGGTTCTGTCTTCTCGTTGTGGCGGCAGCTCGACGAAGAGGTTGATCGGCGGGCGGTTGCCGCCGGTTTCAACCGGCTCGGCGCGTCCTTCGGTGTTTCCATGGTGGAGCGCGCCGTGATCGATGCGCTGGGACGGGCGACCGGTCAGAGCTTTTTCGACATGGTGCGCAACAATGCTTTTGGTATTGAGGGCGGCGCGGTCTTCCCCGAGCTTGCGGGTCTGCTGCCAGCGTCAATCCTTTCCGAAAAGCCGCTGGAGCGCATCGCGTTACGCCACACGGTTGGTCTGGTCGACCCGATCGAGGCGCAAGATATCGCTTCGGCGGATCGGCTTGATGATGGACTGCCTGAAACGCTCGCCGATTACATCGAACAGGATGATCTCAGCTATCTCAAGATCAAGATTGCGGGCGACCCGGCCTCGGATATGGCGCGGCTTGAGCGCATTGCATCGGTGATGGAACGAACCGGCAGGACATTCGCATTGACGCTCGACGGCAATGAACAATATAGCCGGCTTGAGGATTTCGCGGCGCTGATGGACGCCATCCGCCGCAATCCGGCGCTTGGGCATTTCTATCAATCGATTCTTTTTGTCGAGCAGCCTTTGGAACGCTCGGTCGCGCTTTCGGCCCCTCTCGATCCTCACGCCCTCAAGACAATCGGAAAACCGCTCCTGATCGATGAAGCCGATGGCTGGACGCGCGCCTTTCATGAGGCGATCGCGCTTGGCTATCACGGCGTGAGCCACAAGAATTGCAAGGGCGTAATACGGTCCTTGTTAAACGCGATGATCGCGGCCGAGCGCAATCGCGTGGCAGGGCAGGGCACCTACTTCCAGTCGGCAGAAGATCTGACCTGCCTGCCGGTGGTTTCCCTGCAGGCCGATCTTGCTGTCGTGGCTGCGCTTGGGATCACTCATGTGGAGCGCAATGGCCACCATTATTTCCGAGGCCTGGAGCATCTGCCCGCCAGCGAGGCGGAAGCAGCGCTGGCTGCCCATCCCGACCTCTATCGACGCGAGGGGGCTTCCATTGTCACCGCCATCAATGGCGGCACCCTCGACATCGCCTCATTGCAGGTCCCCGGCATGGGATTTGCCTGCCTTCCGAATCTCAGCCAGCGCACCCGCGCTGCCGACTGGACTTTCGATAGCCTCAACAAAAGCGATGCCGGACATGCCGGCACAGGAGAATGAGACCATGACCCGATCACTGCCAGACGCCATACTGGATGAAGCCCAGCTCGAAGACATGCTGTCGCGGCCTAGCGAGCGTCTTGTATCCGTTCTCTCCCAGCTCGATGGTGACATCACGATCCTGGGCGTAGGTGGCAAGATGGGCCCGACGCTGGCGCGTATGGCCAAGCGTGCCGCGCCTCACAAGAGGGTTATCGGCGTCGCAAGATTCTCGGAACCGGGGCTCAAGGAAAAGCTGGAAGGCTGGGGCATCGAAACCGTTTCCTGCGATCTTCTCGATCGCGAAGCGGTGGAGGGCCTGGAGAAAACCGAAAACGTGATTTTCATGGCGGGTCGCAAATTCGGGTCCAGCGGCAATCAGGGGCTGACCTGGGCCATGAATGTTCATGTGCCCGCAATTGTCGCCGAGGCGTTCAAGGCGTCGCGCATCGTCGCCTTCTCGACGGCCTGCGTTTATCCGTTCGTCAACATCACCGAGCAGGGGGCACGTGAGGATGTGGTGCTCGATCCTCCAGGCGAATATGCCAATTCCTGCGTGGGACGCGAGCGCATGTTCGAGCATTTCGCAAGCGTGCATGGCACGCGCGTGGCGCTCATCCGTCTCTCCTACGCAATCGATCTGCGCTATGGCGTCTTGCATGACGTTGCAAGCGCGGTCCAGCAGGGCGAGCCCGTGCAGATCGACAGCGGCCATTGCAATGTCATCTGGCAGGGGGATGCGAATGACATTGCGTTGCAGTCTCTGGCGCATGCGGATAACCCGCCTTTCGTGCTCAATCTTTCCGGCCCTGAACTGGTGAATGTGCGCAACCTTGCGCGGAAGTTCGGCGAATTCCTCGATAAGGAGCCAGTTCTCGAAGGCTCCGAACAGGAGCGGGCATGGATCGTGGACACCAGTCTGCAGCAAAAACTCTTCGGTTATCCCTCAGTGCCGCTGCCGCGGCTGGTAGAGTGGACGGCAAAATGGATGAAAGAGGGCGGTCGCTCACTTGGCAAACCGACCCATTTCGAGGTTCGCGATGGAAAATACTGATCGGCCATCGGCCGGCGTTGAGGCAGGCAGGAAAGACGCTTCAAAGAAGGGGCAGAAGGCGACGCGCGATGCAGCGGCAACACGCGCCCGGATTCTGAACGCGGCCTCAAAAGAGTTTGCGAAGAAGGGTCTCAAGGGAACGCGCATCGACGCGATCGCCAAACGCGCCCGCTGCAACAAGGCTTTGATCTACCACTATTTCGGGAACAAGGAGGCCCTGTTCAGCACGGTTCTGGAGAGGAACTACGAGGCCATTCGTACGGCTGAGCGGCAACTGGATCTGGCCCACCGCGAACCTGTGGCGGCCATGCGGGAACTCATCGGATTCTCTTTCGACTATGTGAGCGCGCATCCGGAATTCATATCGCTCATCAACGACGAGAACATGCACGGAGGCGTGCATGTGGCGCACTCGGCCAAGGCGCGTGACCTGAACAGCCCGCTCGTCGCGATGATCGATACGATCCTGGAACGAGGACAGGAGGAAGAAAAGTTCCGCTCCGGGGTCGATCCCGTACAGCTCTACATATCAATCGCAAGCATCTGCTACTTCTTCATTGCCAACCGGTCCACATTGTCAGCGATCTTCGGGCTGCCAAAGACACCCGAGGTGCTTGCGCAGCGCCGCGAGCACGTGATCGAGGTCATTCTGGGCTATCTCCGCCCGGACGCCGACGGACAGGACCTGCCTTCCACCCCGAAGGCCTGACGACGAAAGCTTCACCATGAAAATAAGTGATCTTCCCGCAACGCCCCTTGCCGCCCTGCGCAAGGGAGGCGTGATCCCGGCCCACCCTTTGGCGCTCGATGCCAACCGCAGGCTCGATGAACGCCGCCAGCGCGCCCTGTCGCGTTACTATCTCGATGCGGGCTGCATCGGTCTCGCCGTTGCCGTTCACACCACGCAGTTCGAGATCCGCGATCATGGCCTTCTGGAGCCAGTGCTTTCGCTTGCCGTCGAAGAGGCGAGCGCGCATGCGAGCTCGCCTTTCATGGTGGCTGGCGCAGTCGGTCGGACAGATCAGGCCGTGCGCGAGGCCGAGCTTGCGCGATCCATGGGTTACCACGCCGTGCTTCTCAGCCTGGCGGCAATGAAAGAGGCGAGCGTCGACGACCTGATCGACCATTGCCGCGCCGTCGCCGATGTTATTCCGGTGGTGGGTTTCTATCTGCAAACCGCTGTTGGCGGACAGGCTCTGCCCTATGCATTCTGGCGACGCTTTGCCGAGATTGAAAATGTGGTGGCGATCAAGATGGCGCCGTTCAACCGCTACCGAACTCTTGACGTGGTGCGCGCGGTGATCGACGCCCGGGCGGAAGATCGTATTACGCTCTACACCGGTAATGACGATCACATCGTCTCCGACCTGATGACGAAGTTCACATTCAAGCGCGACGGTGCACCGGTTAGCGTGCGGATCAAGGGTGGGCTTCTGGGGCACTGGTCGGTCTGGACACGCAGGGCCGTGGAGCTGATCGAGGAGATCCATGAGCGTCCCGAAAGCAGGAACGCCAGCGAGTGGCTGGAACTCGATGCCCGCACCACCGACGCCAACGGCGTTCTGTTCGATGTGGCAAATGATTTTGCAGGTTGCATCGCCTGTCTGCACGAAGTTCTGCGTCGGCAGGGGCTGCTCGAAGGAACCTGGTGCCTCAATCCGAACGAAACCATGGGGCCTGGGCAAATGGAGGAACTCGACCGCATCTGCCGCGATTACCCCGAACTCAACGATGATGCTTTCGTGGCTGCGAATTTGAAACGTTGGCTGAACGGCTGATTGCGGACCTCTTTTGAGCATCCTGGCCTTTTATGGCCTGCAATCAGCACTCCTGCAGGGTGGCTTAGCTAAGTCTCCATTGCATGAAGGATGTATCGTGCAGAAAATGGGTGGTGGCTTCTCACCGCCCGTTTTTTTAGTCTGTGCGCGCCCTATTTGCAGGCTGCCAAAATCGCGCCAAAGCTGCCCATTGGGCCCCAATTCTGGTCAGGGGCGCACGGTCATCCCCGCGAAACTCCCAAACTTTCCACCCGCTCTAACACTGCTTGTCGTCAGCATTCTGCCGAAAGAAATCCGTCAGCATGCCCGGCTGGCCAGGACAGGGTCTTGACAGAATTTGAAATTCAGGGCTCATTGATCCTACCAATGACGACAGGGAGGAGTCATGACGTCGCGCGTTGGGTCGCAATGGAGGTCGGGAGCCTTCATCACGGCAGAAGCCATCGGCCAGGCAATTGTGGAGGGAGAGTTTTCCGAGGGCGAACGTCTGCCTCTGGAAGCTGAACTCGCATCGCGCTTTGCAGTCTCTCGAAATACGCTTCGAGAGGCGATGAAGCTGCTTGCGGCCAAATCGATGGTGGTCATCGCGCCGCGCCGAGGCACCGTGGTTCTGCCGCGGGCGGAATGGAATGTGCTTGATCCCGATGTGATCGACTGGTTCGGCGCCTTGTTTCGCGCCGATTCCGCATTCATGGAGGAACTGGTCCAGACGCGCCAGACGATCGAACCGGCCGCAGCGTTCGAGGCCGCCCGTTCAGCCGCTCCACACCAGGTCGAGGCCATCGCTGCAGCCTATCGAGAAATGGAGGAGCAGCGCGGCAGCGGCAGCACCGCGGAACAGGTCAGGGTCGACGTCGCCTTCCACCTCTCTGTGGCGGATGCAGCGAACAACCGATTTATCCAGTCCATCATCCGCTCGATCATCCACGCGGTGCGCGCCAATTTCGAGGCGCTTATCGAACACCCGGGCAATTTCGAGGGCAATCTGAAAAACCATCGGCAGGTCTACGAGGCCATTGCAGCACACGATCCAGATCAGGCCCGTGGCGCGATGGAGCGGCTTCTCGAGCAGAGCTTGTCCGACACGAAGGAGCTTTTCGGTTCAACGCGAACCAGCAATCGGCATTGAGGAATGCCATTAACGGAGGAGAAGCAATGAAATACGTAACTTTGACGACGCTGCTTGCAGCGACCGTGGCCTTCGCCGGCCCCGCATTTGCAGAATATCCAGAGCGTCCCATCACGCTGATCGTGCCTTGGTCGGCCGGCGGCGGCACCGATGCTGTAGGGCGAATGCTCGCCAAAGGCTTGCAGGATGAACTCGGTACACCGGTCAATGTGGTCAATCGAACAGGGGCGGGCGGTATCGTCGGACACACGGCGATGATCGATGCCGACCCGGACGGCTACACGCTTGGGCTCGCGACTGCGGAGCTGACCACCTATGCCGCGATCGGCACGTCCGAAGCATCCCCTGCCGATGTGACACCGATTGCATTGGTGAATTTCGACGCGTCAGCATTCAACGTGCGCACCGACAGCGAGTGGGAAGACGCAGGCCAGGCGCTCGAGGCCATAAAAGCCAATCCTGGTAAGTTCAAAGCTTCCGGTTTTCCGGTTGGCGCTGCATACCATCTGGCATTCGCCGCTTTCCTGAATGACAATGGCGTCGACCCCACCGCATTGACCGTTGTGCCCAGTCAGGGCGCCGCTCCCGGCTTTCAGGAACTGGTTTCGGGAGGCGTGGCTGTCGTTCCTTCCTCCCTGCCGGAAGCCGCATCCATGCGCGATGCCGGTCTGGTGAAGACGCTTGCCGTCCTGGCGGAAGAGCGCCTTGCATCCTATCCCGATGTACCGACCGCCAAGGAGGCCGTGGGCACCGCCTCGGTCGGTGGCACCTGGCGCGGCGTTGTCGGGCCAAAGGGTCTGGACGCAGCGGTCGCCGACAAAGTCGAAGCTGCGCTCGACAAGGTGTATCAGAGCGCAGAGTTTCAGGAGTTCATGAGCAGCCGCGGTTTCGGCGTGCGTTGGCTCCCTGCAGGTGAGTTTGGCACGTTCATGGAAAATGCGTCCAAGAGCAATGCCGAAGTCATCGAGAAGCTTGGCTTGAAACAGTAGTTTTGCGTGGGGAGGCCTAGATCATGCGTATGAACGACGCCGTCACGGGATGCGTCTTCGTCCTCCTGTCGGCACTCATCCTGTTTGCCGCTCGCGGTTTCCCCACTCTGCCGGACCAGCCCTATGGGCCCGGCACGTTTCCCACCATCATTGCGGCTGTGATGCTGGTGGGAGGCCTCTCACTGATCTGGAGTGGCGCGCGCAGCCGTGCGCCACTCCTTGTCGTTGCGGACTGGATGCGGGGTTCGGCCACGCTTCATCGGATGGTCTGGGTGCCGGGCTTCGTGATCGCCTATATCTATCTCAGCAAGCCGATCGGGTTCCCGATTCTGGTGCCGGTGTTGCTCGGAGCATTCCTGACCGTGACCACGGGCAGGCCGGTGCGTGCGGCCACCATCGCAGTGCTGGGCACCGCCGCTCTGTGGCTACTGTTTGCCTATATCCTGCGCGTGCCGCTGCCGCTCGGTCTTCTGACAGAGGTGATCTACTGATGGATGCGGTTCTGACAGCCTTTGGTGAGGTCCTGCAGCCGCAGGTCTTCCTTATTATTGTGGCCGCCTCCGCCTACGGGCTGATGATCGGCTCTATCCCCGGGCTCACCGCCACCATGGGCACCGCGCTGCTGGTCCCGATCACCTTTTTTCTGGATCCTATCCCTGCCATCGGCGCTATTGTCGCGTCCACCACCATGGCGATCTTCGCTGGCGATATTCCCGGCGCGCTTCTGCGCATACCCGGTACACCTGCGTCGGCCGCCTATACGGACGAATCCTATCGCATGCGCGAGAAAGGGCAGGTGGAGTTGGCGCTGGGCGTCAACATGCTGTGCTCTACCATTGGCGGCCTTGTCGGTGTTGCAGTCCTTATTCTCGCCGCTCCTCAAATTGCAGCGGTCTCTCTGGGGTTTTCGAGTTACGAGTATTTCTGGTTGGCGCTGCTTGGACTGTCCTGCGCGATCTTCGTTTCCAGCAGTTCACCGGTCAAAGGTGTTCTCTCGTTGTGCCTCGGCCTGATGCTGTCCACGATCGGCATCGATGTGGTGATGGGGGTGAAGCGCTTCACGTTCGGCGATACCGAACTGATCGGGGGCGTGTCCATAATCCCGGTTTTGATCGGCATGTTCGCCATTACCGAGATCCTGCGCAAGGTCGCACGCCCCTCGCGGTTGCCTGCGCCGCCACCGGTGCGGCTCGGCGCCATGATATCGGGTGTCGGAAGCACAATCTGGCGTTTCAAGGGCGGGGTTGCGCGTTCCTCTCTGCTCGGCAGCGTCATCGGCGCCCTGCCGGGGGCGGGCGCCGACATCGCCGCGTGGATTGCCTACGCGCTCTCCAAAAAGTTCTCCCGGACGCCTGAAAAGTTCGGCACCGGCTACCCCGAGGGCATCGTCAGTGCATCCAGCGCCAACAATGCGGCACTGTCTGGAGCTTATGTGCCGAGCCTTGTCTTCGGCATTCCCGGTGACACGATCACGGCAATTCTGATCGGCGTTCTCCTGATGAAGGGTATCACGCCCGGACCGATGGTTTTCGTAATGGACACCGGGCTGGTCAATGCCATTTTCGCGGTTTTCATTATAGCGAACCTTTTGATGCTGCCCTTGGGGCTGGCGGCTGTTTACGGCTCGCGCCGCCTCCTCAGCATCCCGCAGGACATTCTCTTTCCGATCATCCTTCTGTTTTGCGTTATCGGAGCCTTTGCCGCCAACAACACGCTGTTCGATGTCTGGGTCATGCTGGTTGTCGGTCTCATCGCCTTTATCCTTGAAGAGAATGATTTTCCGTTGGCGCCCATGATCCTGGCTCTGATCCTCGGACAACTGGTCGAAGAAAATTTCATGAAATCGATCATCAAGGCGGACGGGCAACTGACCGAGTTTTTCGCGCGTCCCATCGGCGGAACGCTCGGCGTGCTGACACTGGTGATCTGGGTGCTGCTGATCGGGATATCGCTCTACAGGGCAACCAGGTCGCGCCGTGCAGAAACAATTGGAGAGTGAATACATGACGAGAACGATTGTCGTGGTCGGTGGATCGAGCGGCATTGGCCGCGCCATCGCCACGGGATTTGCGGGCGAGGACGGCACACGCGTTGTGGCAACCGGGCACGAAGAAGGCTTCATCGCCGACCTGCCGGAGAACGTGGAGAGCGCGGTGCTAGATGTGCAGGATGCCGATGCCGTGGCCACGTTCTTCGCCGGTTTCAATCGTATCGACGTGCTTGTCAATTGCGCAGGGGTGATCCGGCGCAACGGAGCGGAGTTTCGCCATCAGGATTTCGCAGAGGTGCTGGATATCAACCTCAACGGAACGCAGCGCTGCTGCGAGGCTGCCCATATTGCGCTCCAGGCCGCCGGTGGCTGCATCATCAACACCGCATCCATGCTCACCTACTTCGGCAGCGCCACCTCACCGGCCTATGCCGCTTCCAAAGGGGGTGTGGCACAGCTCACCAAGTCGCTGGCCATTGCCTGGGCTGCCGATGGCATCCGTGTCAACGCGATCGCCCCGGGCTGGATCGTCACCGACCTGACACGGGCGCTGACTGAAGACACTGCGCGCAGCGAACACATCTTGTCGCGCACACCCATGAAACGTTGGGGCAGGCCGGCAGATCTTGCTGGCCCCGCTCGTTTTCTCGCATCTCCCGAAGCTGCCTTCGTCACCGGCGTCATCCTGCCCGTCGATGGCGGTTATTCAGCCTCTTGAAGAAGGATCTCCTGATGAACAAACCTTATGCCACCGACACGGAAATGTTCGCGCTGATGCGTGAGCGGCTGTTCACCGCCGTGCTCGGCGACATTCTTGACGAGATGGGCCTGCAGAATCAGTTTCTGCCGGCCGGCATCGCACCATTGAAACAGAAGATGGTGCTGGTTGGCCGCGCCATGCCGGTTCTCGAAGCCGATGTGTTCGGCAAAGGGGGAGACGAGGCGCGCGGTCCGCTCGCGCACAAGCCCTTCGGGCTCATGCTCGAGGCACTGGACGATCTCAAACCAGGAGAGGTGTACGTCGCCACCGGCGCGTCGCTGCGCTATGCGCTGTGGGGCGAGCTCATGGCGACACGGGCAGGCTTCCTGAAAGCGGCCGGCGCCGTGCTCGATGGTTATGTGCGGGATGCCGATGGCATCGAAACACTCGGCTTCCCGACCTTCTGTCGTGGTGTCTATGCGCAGGATCAGGGACCGCGCGGCAAGGTCATCGATTTCCGTTCTCCGGTTCAGATAGAAGGCATCAAGGTCGAGCCCGGCGCACTCGTCTTCGGTGACCGCGAGGGCGTGCTCATCATCCCGCCCGACGCCGAAGAGGAAGTGGTGCGCCGTTCGCTGGAGAAGGCGGAAACGGAAAACCGGGTCGGCGACGCGATCCGCGCAGGCATGCCCGCCGTCGAGGCGTTCGAAACCTTTGGCGTGATGTAAGCGAGGAAGAAACAGAGATGGCCCAGAGCGAAGACGAAAAGAGAATGCCTTACCAACTGCCAATGCCGCCAGAGGCGAGCAGTGACATCGTTGTTTCCAGCGTTATCCCTGAGGATGACCGGGTGTGGGTTCCGCAGGCCGAGCAGGTCTGGTTTCGACCGCTCTGCCTTAATGCCTCGCAGGGTTACTGGGTGAACCTTCTGAAGGTGCGAAAGGCGGGAGTTCTGGCCCGCCATCGCCACCCGAATCCCGTTCATGGCTATGTGATCAAGGGGCGATGGCATTATCTCGAGCATGACTGGGTGGCCGAAGAGGGGGGCTATGTCTATGAGCCGCCGGGTGAAACCCACACCCTTGTGGTGCCCGAGGACGTCGAGGAAATGATCACGCTGTTTCAGGTGAATGGGGTGATGTATTACGTCGATCCATGGGGCAAACATGAAGGCTTCGAGGACGTCTTCACCAAGATCGAGATGTGCCGCAACCACTATGAAAAGGTAGGATTGGGCCGCGACTTCGTCGATCAATTTATTCGTTAGAAACCACCAAAAAGCTATTGTTATCGCTTGATAACTTGATCCTTGATGCCGCGCGAGGAGCTGACCTGACGAGCTTCTCGCAGGGCGAGGTGGCCTCATGCGGGAGTGATTTGCGAAACACCGGGCGTGCGAGATCTACATTCCCCGCGAATTGCATATCGGGCGCTGCCAAAGTAATCCTTGCCCCTGAAATACCGATCCAGACCACAATTTTGGCGAGTTGCCCCTTTGCTGCCACAAATGATTAACAGCTTGCTAAGATATTTCGGGTCAGGGTGCGGAGGGCATCCTGTACTGTTGAAGACTGGAACGCCTTGATTCCGGTGGTATTTGATGAGTGGGGATATCTCGCGATCATGAACGCGATTTCGATGCCTGGGGGAGATGCGGGCGCATGAGTTTTCCGACTGCCGCTCGCCGTTTATCAGGCCGACGCTTATCTTGCGGAATTGCCATTGCTGCCTGCGCAGCATTGTTGACCGCATGCAACTCGACGACGCCGAAGGTTGCGGTCAGCAAAAGCAAATCCAAGGAATATTTCGCCGAATCCGAATACGGCGTGAAAGCAAGCCCGCGTATTTCCACAAAATCCTCCAACCTCCGCCGGGGCGGGGGACGGTATCAGGTCGGAAAACCCTATCAAATCAAGGGAAGGTGGTATCATCCCAAGGAAGATCCCGACTACGAGAAGGTCGGTGCAGCTTCCTGGTATGGCGACGCGTTTCATGGCCGACTCACAGCCAATGGCGAAATCTACGACATGACGCATCTGACGGCCGCGCATCCGACGATGCCGTTGCCGAGTTATGCGCGTGTGACCAACATGAACAATGGCAGCTCGGTCCTCGTGCGTGTGAACGACCGTGGACCTTTCGCACACAACCGGATCATCGATCTGTCGAAACGTGCCGCGCAACTTCTCGACTACCAGAGCGCCGGCGTGGCTCAGGTGAAGGTCGAATATGTGGGGCCCGCCCCGCTGGAAGGCCGTGATGACGAATATCTGCTGGCCTCTTACAGACCAAGCGGTGTAGCGCCTGATCCTTCCGACGGGCAGGCCACCGGTGTGATGGTGGCCATGAATGGCCCGACACCGACAGCCATGCTCCCTGGCGTAAAGGCGGCCGATGCCTTCGCCAGCCAGCCCGGCCTGACACCACCCACGCCGATTGCGGCATCGTCAGCGTTTGAATTGCCGAGTTCGGGACCGATCGTGCCTGATCGTCCGCGTACGGCACCGCTCGACGCTGTTCCGCAGAATATGGCGGCACTTTCCTATGCAGACCAGCGCATCAATGCTGCGGCGGGCGCCTTTGACAGCGTACTGAGCGCCAACAATGCGCTGCGATCACAAGATGTTTCACGCTGGTGGCAGCAGAAAAACGACACGTTTCGGCCTGATACCCCAAGGGATACCGGCACATTTGTGAGCGTGGGTGTTTGGACGGAGCGTTCGCAAGCAGAGGTGCGGGCGCGGGAACTGGCAACCTATGGCGAGCCGCAGATTGAAACCGTATACGATGAATCGGGCGCCGTTCATTACGCTTTGAAGGTGACGCCCAGCACGCAGTCGCTTGTGGACACGCTTCTGCAGGCAGCCTGGGCAAGTGGGGCGGACGACGCATTCATCGTGCGATAGCCACGATCCGCCACTTCGCCAGCAGTTGATTTTGAGGCCTTCATACCGCTAGTTTCAGGGTCTATTCCTGCGCTAGGGGGCGTTGTCTTGTTTTCCGCGTACAAAAGAACACTGTTTTTTGCCTGCTGCCTTCTGCTGTTTGGAAGCCAGACAGTCTCGGCACAGCTTTTTGAAACCCGTGCTGAACAGGCATTTCTGGTTGAAGCCGAGACCGGCACGGTGCTTTTTTCGAAAAACCCCGACGAGCGTATACCGCCTGCCTCATTGGCCAAACTGATGACGATGGAAGTCGTTTTCAACGCGATAAAAAGCGGGCGGCTCTCGCTGAGCGACGAGTTTTATGTCAGTGAGCATGCCTGGCGGACCGGCGGGGCGGTATCCGGCACCTCGACGATGTTTGCCGAGATCAAGTCTTCCGTTCCGCTAGAAGCCTTGATCCAGGGTGTGATCGTCCAGTCCGCCAACGATGGTTGCATTATCATCGCCGAGGGAATGGCCGGGTCGGAAGAAAACTTTGCCCAGTTGATGACCGAACGGGCGAAAAAGATCGGCCTCAGAGATTCCGTTTTCGTGAACGCGACGGGCCTGCCCGCCGAGGGGCAGCATGTGACAATGCGTGATCTGGTTACGCTGGCGATGCATCTGCAGCGGGAATATCCGCAGTTCTACAAATACTATTCTCAAGATGCCTTCACCTGGAACAAGATCCTCCAGCGAAACCGCAATCCGCTCCTGCGCATGGATATCGGGGCCGAGGGGCTCAAGACCGGTTTCACGGAAGCCTCCGGCTATGCCATCGTTGGCGCGGTGAACCGCAATGGCCGCCGCTTGTTTGCTGCCATGAGCGGGCTGTCGAGCGAAGCCGAACGGGCGGAGGAAGCGCGCAAGCTGCTTGATTGGGGTATTCGCGCCTTCGAGAAGATCGACCTTTTCAACACCGGGGAAACGGTCGGTCAAGTTTCGGTTTTCGGGGGAGAAAAGGCCGAACTGGCGGTCCGTGCCAAGGGGCCGATCGCCATCTTTCGCCCCATCACCAATGCAGACCGTTTGCGCGCGCGCATCGTCTATCAGGGGCCGATCCCGGCTCCCGTGGAAGAGGGCGATGAGGTCGGCACGCTGAAGGTCTGGATCGGCGATACGCTGAGCCAGGAGACGCCTCTTTATGCGGCAGAAAGCGTTGAAAAGGGAGGGCTTCCTGACCGCGCGCTTGATGCTGTGGGTGAGTTGCTGATCGGTTGGCTGCGCAAGTACCGCTCCTGATCGGCACCGGATTCAAACAGCCGTTTACAACACACAACAGCATGGACCTTGGACAAACGAAGGCCTAAGTAGGTTTCTGCCGGCAATGACGCCGCAGGGAATTTGGAAGAGGAACAGGAACTCTTGTCTCGCGGATTCTTCATTACATTCGAGGGAGGCGAGGGGGCCGGAAAATCGACTCAGATCATGCAGCTTGCTGCCAGTCTGCGAGAGCAGGGGCACGATGTGATCATCACGCGTGAGCCCGGCGGTTCTTCGGGGGCGGAAGCGGTTCGGCATGTGCTCCTGTCGGGTGCGGCGGAGCCTTTTGGACCCGCGATGGAGGCCATACTTTTTGCGGCAGCACGCTCCGACCACGTGGAGCAGGTAATCCGCCCGGCGATCAAGCGCGGAGCCATTGTTCTGTGCGACAGGTTCATGGATTCCTCGCGTGTCTACCAGGGTGTGACCGGCAATCTCGATCGCGATTTCATGGAAAGTCTTGAGCGTGTCACCGTCAACGGCATGGTGCCGGACCTGACGCTCATCCTCGATATCGACCCTGAAGAGGGATTGCGCAGGGCCAACGCCAGACGCGGGGCTGAAGCGCCGGACCGCTTCGAAAAGGAAGCGCTTGCAACGCACCGCCGCCGAAGAAAAGCGTTTCTGGAAATCGCCAAGGCCGAGCCTGCACGCTGTGTGGTAATCGATGCATCGATGCCAGCCGACAGGGTCACGACGGCCATCCGGCGCGCTGTTCAGCATACCATGGCACAATTTGAGGCAAGACATGAAAGGAGCGAGGCCTAATGTTCGAACGCACCGCGCCGGAACGCTTTGATACCTTGCCGGAAATCCCCGAGCCTTCGGAGAATCCGCTTTTGGTCGGGCATGAAAGGGTGGCGGACATGCTGGCCGGTGCCTACCGGGCGGGTAAACTGCATCACGGGCTTCTTTTTGCCGGACCTCCCGGCATCGGCAAGGCCACGCTCGCTTTTCACCTTGCCAATCATCTTTTCACCCATCCGCGGGCGGAGGATGCACCAGAGAAACTGTCGGTGCCGGATCCAAAATCACAGGCTTTCCGACTGATCGCTCAGGATGCGCACCCCTCGCTGCTGCACCTGTCGCGGCCCTTTGTGGAGCGGGACAAGAAGTTCAAAACAGTCATCACTGTGGATGAAATCCGCCGCATTCAACGATTTTTGTCGCTGACAACCCATGATGGCGGATACCGGGTCGTGATTGTCGATCCGGCAGACGATCTCAATGTCAGCGCCGCAAACGCACTTTTGAAGAGTCTCGAAGAACCGCCGCCGCGAACGGTCTTCATTCTGATCGCCCACTCGCTCGGGCGGCTTCTTCCCACGATCCGCTCACGCTGCCAGATCGTGCGCTTTCAACCGCTTTCAACGCCGGATCTCGCGGGTTTGTTGCGCGCACTCGATGCGGCAGATGGTGGCAACGATGAAGAGATCGCCGCACGAGCCCAGGGGAGTGTGCGCAACGCGATCCTTCTCTCGCAGTTCGGTGGAGCCGAGATTGCTGATGTTTTGCAGAAACTCGTGACGGCGCGCAGCTTTGATGCCGCCGAATCCTTGCGGCTTGGCGAAGCGGTCAGCGGACGCGAGCGAGACGTCCAGTTTGCGATCTTCAATCGCACGGTGCTGGACCTGATCAATCAGTTCGCCACGACGCGCGCTGAAGCCGGTGACACAAGAGGGGCTGCAGCAGCGGCGGACCTGTGGGACGAGATAAACACAGCCATCCGGGATGCGGAAACGTTCAATCTCGACCGCAAGCAGCATGCCTCCGGCATTGCCGCGAAGCTTAATGCCGCATTCAACGCCTGAAGATGCGGGTTGGGCTGGCATGCGCATGCGCGATGCGCTATCTGGGCGTCACCTAGCAATGTGTTTTCTGGACGTTTTTCCCAATGGCCCGCGATAAGTTTTACATCACCACTCCGATTTTTTATCCCAACGGCAAACCGCATATCGGCCATGCCTATACGGTGATCGCGACAGATGCGATGGCACGCTTCCAGCGGCTTGATGGAAAAGATGTTTTCTTCCTGTCTGGCACGGACGAGCACGGGCTGAAAATGCAGCAGACCGCAGACAAGGAGGGCATCAGCGCACAAGAGCTGGCGGACCGGAACACAGCCGTTTTCCGCGACATGATTGCTGCGCTGGGTGGCTCGAACGACCAGTTCATCCGCACAACGGAGGAACGGCATCATCGTGCCTGCCAGGCGATCTGGCAGAAGATGGCCGACAATGGCGACATCTATCTGGACAGCTATTCGGGCTGGTATTCGGTGCGGCAGGAAGCCTATTTCGATGAGAGCGAAACAACGGTCGGCGAGGATGGCGTGCGCCGCGAACCGTTAGGGTCACCTGTGGAATGGAACGAGGAAGAAACCTATTTCTTCCGTCTTTCCGCCTATCAGGACAAGCTGCTTGCTCACTACGAGGCCAATCCGGACTTCATCGGCCCCGCAGAACGCCGCAACGAGGTTATGAGCTTCGTGCGCTCGGGCCTGAAGGATTTGTCCATTTCGCGCTCGACATTCAACTGGGGCGTTCCGGTGCCGGGTGATGAGAAGCATGTGATGTATGTGTGGGTGGATGCGCTGACCAATTACATCACCGCTGCCGGCTATCCTGATACGAATGCCGAGCGCTGGTCTTACTGGCCAGCGAACGTGCATGTGATCGGCAAGGATATCGTGCGCTTTCACGCCGTCTATTGGCCGGCATTTCTGATGTCGGCCGGCATAGAATTGCCCAAGCGCGTCTATGCGCATGGCTTCTTGTTCAACCGCGGTGAGAAGATGTCGAAATCGGTCGGCAATGTGGTCGACCCGTTCACGCTCATCGAGCACTACGGTCTGGATGCGGTGCGCTATTTCTTCCTCCGCGAAGTGCCGTTCGGACAGGATGGCAGCTACAGCCATGACGCCATCGTCAACCGCACCAACGCGGATCTGGCGAATGATCTGGGCAATCTCGCCCAACGCTCGCTCTCGATGATTGCCAAGAATTGCGATGGTGTCGTTCCCGAGAAGGGCACGCTTGGCGAGGAGGACTTTGCCATTCTGAAGCGCGCTGGCGAGGCGCTGGAGACGGCCCGGACCGCTATGGGCACGCAGGCGCTGCATCAGGCGCTCGGTGCGATCTTTAATGTGGTCGCCGAAGCAAACCGCTATTTTGCGGGGCAGGAGCCCTGGGCGCTGAAGAAAACGGATCCGACGCGTATGCAGTCTGTACTCTACACGACCGCCGAACTGGTGCGTCGTGTGGCCATTCTTTGCCAGCCCTTCATACCGGGGTCGGCCGAGAAGCTGCTCGATCTTCTGGCGGTCGACAAGGGCGCGCGGTCGTTTGCTCATCTGGGAGAGGAAAACGCCCTGGTGTCCGGCTCCGCTCTGCCGGCTCCGCAGCCTGTCTTTCCACGCTATGTCGAACCCAAGACGGACGGTGAGGGAGCCTGACATCGATGCTGGTCGACAGTCATTGCCATCTGGATTTCCCCGATTTCGAGGAGGACCGGGCAGGTTTCATTGAGCGCGCTGGTGAAGCCGGTGTCGGACTTATGGTGACGATATCGACCCGCGTGCGCCAGTTCGACCGCATTCGGGCGATAGCCGAGGCGCATCAGAACGTCTTTTGTTCCGTTGGCACTCATCCGCACAATGCGGATGAGGAGCTGTACGTGACAGCCGACGAACTTGTTCACCTTGCCGGCCATCCCAAGGTGGTCGCCATAGGTGAAGCCGGACTCGACTATTTCTATGACAAAGCTCCGCGCGACGCCCAGGCTCAGGGCTTTCACACGCATATCGAGGCGGCTCGCCAGACAGGTTTGCCGCTCGTCATTCATGCGCGCAATGCCGATGATGACATGATTGCCATTCTAGAAGAAGAAACAGGGAAGGGGGCCTTCCCCTTCATTCTGCACTGTTTTTCTTCCGGCGCTGCCCTTGCCAAAGCAGGCGTCGAGCTGGGTGGATATATCTCATTCTCGGGCATTCTGACGTTCCGCAATTCGCAGGAACTGCGCGACATAGCCAAAACTGTGCCGCATGACCGGCTGCTGGTCGAGACCGATGCGCCATACCTTGCACCTGTACCGAAGCGAGGCAAGCGAAATGAACCGGCTTTTGTTGCGCACACGGCGCATGTCCTGGCCGAAACAATCGGTCTTTCCGACGAAGAAACGGCTCGCCTGACGACGGAAAATTTTTTCCGCCTGTTCACGAAAGTGCCACGGGACGCTGCGCGGTGAGCGATGTTCTGCGCCTGACCATTCTGGGGTGCGGGTCTTCGCCGGGGACGCCACGGATTACCGGAGACTGGGGTGCCTGCGACCCTGAAAACCCTAAAAACCGGCGCCGCCGCTGTGCTGCAATGGTCGAACGCATCTCCAAGAACGGCGGCATCACACGTGTCGTCATCGATACGGGTCCGGATTTTCGGGAACAGATGATTTCTGCCGGCGTCGACCGGTTGGATGCAGCCGTCTACACCCATCCTCACGCTGATCACATACACGGTATCGACGATCTTCGCGGATATGTCCTCAACCAACGTCATCTGATGGATGTCTATGCGGACAAGCCGACGCTGGAACGACTGAACGAAGCGTTTGGCTATTGCTTCGAAACGCCGCCGGGCAGCAATTATCCGCCGATCCTGAACGCCTGTGCGATTAGCCATGAGACGGAATTCTCCATCCAGGGAGCCGGCGGGGAAATCACATTTATTCCGCTTCCTCAGATACATGGCGACATTCTCTCACTTGGATACCGCATTGGCGGATTCGCCTATTGCCCGGATGTCAGCGCCTTTCCGGACGACACACCGGAGCTGATTTCAGGCGCCGACACGCTGATCATCGATGCACTGCAGTATCGTCCACATCCAAGCCATTTTTCACTTGATGAAGCGCTGGGCTGGATTGAGCGTCTCGCACCGAGACGTGCAGTGCTGACTCACATGCACATACCGCTCGACTATGAGACCGTGTTGCGGGAGACGCCGGACCATGTGGAACCGGCCTTTGACGGCATGGTGCTGGAATTGCCCATTGAGGAGAACATGGAATGAGCAAGAGCATCAAACGCGTACAGCAAGCGGCCGACGCGGCCGGCCTGGCAATCGAAATCAAACGCATGGGCGAATCCACGCGGACCGCAGAAGAAGCGGCAAGCCAATGTGGCTGCACCGTTGCGCAGATCGTGAAATCCTTGATCTTTCAAGGCGAACAGAGCCAAAAGCTCTATTTGTTCCTGGTGTCGGGAAGCCGCCAGTTGGACACCACCAAAGCCGCGGCGCTCGTCGGTGAACCTTTGAAGCGCGCAGATCCCCGTCACATCCGAGATGTCACGGGTTTCGCTATTGGTGGCGTGTCACCACTTGGGCAACCCGACGAAGTCGCGCGTTTTGGGGATGAGAGCCTTTTGGGTTTCGATGTGGTGTGGGCGGCGGCAGGAGCGCATGATGCGGTATTCTCCGCTGAGCCAACCGCGCTATTCGAAGCCGCAGGCGTTCAGAAAGCCGATATTGCTTCATGATCAGGCAGCCGGCGCCTGAAATCCTAAATCGCATAGTTCCATAATCTATCTTATGCGATCTTTTGATAGCTCACCGCAAGCTCTTTTTCGATGCGCGAATTCCAACCATGCCAACGGGTTGGAATTCGCAATGAATGCGTAATCAGCGTATCTCCTCACCGCTGCGCAACGCTGCGTGCCAAATATCCATTTGGCAGAGACGGTCCAACTCTCTTACGGAATTTCGTCCACCCTGAGGCGCATTCTGGCTGCCATCGTCTCGCCTTGAGCAAGACGACGAAGGCCGCCGAAATCTGCGTGGTGAAAACCGTTTGCCGTATGACTCATCGGCTCAAAGCAGACGAACTCGAAATCTGGTGGCGGTGAAAAGAGCATGTAGCGCGAAAAGACCGGGTCGGCATCGATGGTGACCCGGAGACCAAGCTCGGGCCAGACCAGCCTGGCACGGCAATCCCATCCTTCAAAACAATGATTGAGCCCGTGATCTGGCAGTAGCCGCGGGGTTGAAAAATCAACAGTTTCAGGCAGCGGCTCGTTCCGGTCGGGGACGTGATACTCGTCTTCGGTCCACCAGGATTGTGCAAACGCCTGCAGGGTCATGCCGGGCGTTCTGGGAAAATATGGGTGTAAGCCGAGACCGAACGGCATAGCGTCCCCGCCCCTGTTCTCGACCTCGATGGATATTGTCAGACAGTTTTGATCGAGCGTAAACCGCTGCGCGGCCCTGTACGTGTATGGTGAGCCTGTATCCCCCACATGCTGCATTTCGAGCGCAGCGGAAATATCAGTCTGCTCCTTGACGGTCCAGTCGCTCTTCCAGCCTTCGCCATGTATGTAGAACGGTGGTGTATCATTGGGTTCGAAAGAGTAGGTTCGACCTTCATAATCGAATGTGTTCCCGCCTACCCGGTTGGAAAAAGGCACCATCGGAAAACACGCCGTATCCGTCGGTCCGAACGCTTCGTTTTCGGCCGCAAACGGCCGCATAAATGGCTGACGATTGCGATGATATCCGTCCAGAACGACACCGAAGCGTGGTGACACCCGAACACGCAAATCGGTGCTTTCCAAAAAAATTATATCGTCAGACATCGTTCCTCCAACCATCGCTGATCCCGCGTGAAGCATTACAACAAGCCCGCCTGAGAAACCATCCGCAGAAGAGTATTGAGGGACTCTGTTTCGCCCAACGTGTCAGCGCTCTCCCAGACTTTGGCTGAACTGGGCGGTGATCGGCGCCAGAAAATAGCTTATGAGTCGACGATCCCCTGTGATGGCATCGACACTACCAGTCATTCCCGGCCGCAGGGCAAGACGGCCTGCAGACGATTGCAGCGCATCATCCTCTGGCCTCAGACGCACAACAAACCCCCAACGGCCGCTGCCGCCCACTTCGATCGAGTCGCTCGCTATGTCGGTGACCGTGGCCATCATCGTACCAAACCGTTCGGCCGGATATGCATCAAGACGGATGCGTGCTTTTTGTCCAGTTCGCAGGAAGCCACTGTCTTCATTTGAAAACAGAGCTTCGAATTCGAGCTGGCTGTCATTTGGCACCACCCGCATCAGATCCTGACCGGCCTGGACAACACCGCCGACGGTGGTGACGGCCAGCTGTTCGACGGTTCCCGACATCGGCGACCGCAACTGTGTTGCCGCGACCCGTTCCTCCAGAGCTCTGCGGTCCTGCCGCAACGCCGCCAAACGTGCATCAATTTTGTCCCGCTTCTGCATTGCCCGGTTGTAATTGGCGCTAAAGAGCCCTGCTCGCTGGGCGTTCAGGACGGATGCTTCGGCCCTTGTCTTTGCAATTTCGCGCGCGACAACCTCTCTTTCGCTTTGAAGATCATCATAGGCAGCACGAACTTTTAGATAGGCTTCACGGGAAGAAATCCCTCGATCCATGAGTTTTTCTGCAGCCTCAAGCCGCTCCTGCTGGACGATGAGGGCGGTATCCGCACGGGCAACCCTGCCCTGCAGAACGTCCAGAGCCTTTCGATTAACATCCAGACGCGCATCGGCCCCGGCCAACCCATCTGCAAAATCCTTGAGTTCGGCTTCGAGAAGGCGCGCCTGCATGGCTTCGTCACCGACTTCTCCCGTCACGATTGGAAGACTTTCCTCTGCGCCGTTGCGAGCGCCTCCCCCATCGCGCAGCTCAACAAGCGCGGACAGGAAAGCCGCGATACGGACGTTGTCGCGCTTCAACCGAGCTTCTTCTTCGACCACCGCAAGAAGTTTGGTTTCGGCGGAGGTGGTGTCGAGGGTCAGCAGCAATTCTCCCTTTCTGACACCGACCCCGTCGCGTACGAGGATACTGGTAATGGAACCGGGATACTCGGCTTGCACCACCTGAACCCTGTCCAGCGGCACGATCCGAACGGAGCCGCGGGCGGTCACCTCGACACGCAGGACGCAGGCCGCAACGAGACTGGTCATGAAGATGGCCGTACTCACCAGAACGGTCAGATGCAATGTCGGGGAAGCTGCACCCGAGGTGTCAAACAGGCGCATGATTGGTTCCTGCAGAAAAATCTATGATCTGATCATGGTGTGCAAAAACATCCGGACGGTGCGTGATCACAACAATCGTCATCTTGTCCCTGAGCCGCATTAACTCCTTCACCATTCGGCGTTGTGACATTTCATCAAGCGCACTGGTCGGCTCGTCGAGTATGAGGATCGACGGTTGCTGAAGCACCGCCCTGGCGATCGCGATGCGTTGCCTCTGTCCGCCGGACAAGGCATTCCCCTGTTCTCCCACCGGCGTGTCGAGCCCAAGAGGCAATCGATCGATGAGGTCATCGGCCGATGCGACCCTCAGCGCATTTCGCAGCATGGCGTCGGGCGCGTTGGCGCATCGCAGCTGCAGATTCTCGCGGAGAGTCCCTGAAAATAGATAGGGATCCTGAGGAACATAAACGATCCGCGAGCGGACACTCTCCGGTTCGAACTCGCTGAGATCCTCGCCACCAATGCAGATGGCGCCTTCCATCGGCTTGTCCAGACCGGCAGCCAGCCGCCCAAATGTCGACTTCCCTGCCCCCGACGGCCCGACCACAAGGGTGCAGGAATGCGGCTCGATTACAAGGTTGTAACTGTTCAGGACGAGTGGCTGATCGAGGCCGTATGAGAAGGAAACCGAACGAAATTCCAGCCGGGGTTCGAGCCTATTCGGGAGCCGTTTTTTCTCGCCGAACGGTTCACGCTCGCTGCTCAAAATGTCTCCCAGACGCTGACGCGAGACACGAAGATTCTGCCAATCCTGCCACAGTTTGGAAAACCCGGCGATCGGCGCGGCAACCTTCTCGGCTATCAGTTGAAACGCTATGAGTTGCCCCAATGTCAGATCGCCGGCAAACACCTGTTGCGCTCCTACATAGATAACGCCAATGAAAACCCCCTTCTCGCAAATCATCGCCAATTGACCGCTCACAGCGTTCATCGTGTAGACGCTGCGAGAAGCCTGAAGGGTCTGGGAAAGCGTCTGACGCAAACGCGACAACATCGCGGTTTCCGCTGTCAGTGCTTTTACGGCTGTCATGCCAGTAAGATTTTCGACCAGCCGCGCCTGATGGCGAGCGCCCGTGTCGAACTGGACACGCAGGCGCTTTCGCAGCACAGGGCCAAAACACAGATACAATGCCGCCTGAAGAGGGAGAGCCACGGCCACGACGAGGGTCAGTTTTCCGGAGATCGAGAGCAGGACCGCGACGTAGAGAAAGGTGAAAAACAGATCCAGTGAAGCGCCAGTTGTCAAACCAACCAAAAAAGCCCGGATGGTGTCCGTCTCTCCAATCCGGGAGAGAGTTTCGCCCACGGGCCATTTCCGAAAATGGCGCAATGGCAATCGGAAGAGATGATCAAACAGTCGTGTTCCCAGTTCCAAGGTCAGACGGTTTGCGACTGAAACGCCCAGAAATGCCGCAAGCAGGTTGAAGCAGAGCTGGAAAACGTTAGCACCGATCATAACGATGACGATGACGATCAGCGATGCTTCGCGCTGAAACGGCAATATCCGATCGATCACCACCTGAAACACGAAAGGTTCCAGAAGCCCTATCAGCCGCACACAGACAGCTAAAAACGTAAGCTCGGCATATAATGGAATATGCTTGCGCAGCGTCGTGAGGAACCACGACAGGGGGACACCCTGTTCTTTTGGTGCGAACGGTATCGTCATAGAGGGACCTGTCGAGCGGGCATCCGCGACCGGGGCCATGTTATTACATGCCCCCGGCCTACTCAGTGCGGATTATTCAGCACCGGTTTCTGTTTGTGGCCTAGCCTGGTTTCAGGCCACAGCGCTCTCGATGGCGTCGCCGATAAGACCACCGACGGTATTTCCAACCGTGCCGCCGAGCTCGGCGCCCGGCACACTTCCGAAGTAACCACCAATGGCACCGCCGACGAGAGAACCGACAGCTGCGCCGACAGTGTGGCCCAGACTCTCGCCTTCCGCGCCGCCGCCGCCAAAGCTCACCGGTGCATCAATTCCAAGGTTATCAATCTGAAAATCATCAAACATTTCCAATATCCCTATTCCAAATTGCTTTTGAGTATGAAGCCGGAAACCGGCTGTTGGACCGGCGAATAATGTTCGCCGGTATGCACGCGACGCACGAGGCATCGGGTGCATTCGTTCAAGCCTAGGGCTGATCAACAGCCTCCTGACTTGGATATTCGACCTGGGCCCTGCTCTTCCAGTGTTTGACACTGCGAAGTGCTCCACTTGCGTGTCTGCGGACGCTGGTCGCGCGACGGCCAGGAAAAATGTTCTTTCGGAGATCGAAAATGATTTCGCGCGCGGTACCATAGGGCGCAAGAAAATCGTTGAAGAACAGTCGGTCGCCGCATCGCCACTCATGGACTCCCAGTGCGCGTCCTGTTTCAAGGACCGTTCGCTCGGTATCCTCGTCCAGAAACGCCCAACTGGCGAAACCCGTGGGTATCCCATCAGGAGTGAGATAGAACCGCGCCTGACCGAGACGCAAGGGCGGCAAAATCTCGACCTCCAAATAGCGCTTTAGCGAAAAATTCCGATGGTTTTCAGAGCGCGCCAGAAGTTCCAGCGCATATCCGACGCCGGAATACAGATCGATCGGCATCATGGCAGAGCCTCTACAGCGATACGCCCGGGCTCGGCACGCCGGAAATCGGCCGCCACCTGTGGGCAGTGGTTTTCAAACGAGGTGAGAAGGTCAGGAAGTCTTTGGATACAGGCGACCCGGTGCTCGAAATGCACAGGTTCGCCTTCCTGGCCCCGCTGCCACAGGACATATCCGAGCGGGGTCTGATGACGATCCAATGCCAAAAAGACACAGCGCCCCCGCATACACTCAAAAAGACAATCATATCGCGAGCCGATGGCTTCATCCGATACCCTCGCCACCGTGTCCTGAAGATCCAGCATCACCAGGCCGCCGATCTGCCGGTAGAGATTGGCGACCGTTCCGCCCGTGTCGTCGAGCGCCGGCAGTACGTATCGCTGTGGCAGGATGCTCGGGCGATCAAGGAAATCCGCCAAGAGCGAGGGCGCCTTTGCACCGCTCTTGAAGAGCGAAGCGATTTTTTTGTCTGTCCATTCCTGGAGAATCGCTTGCGCCAACAGCCGTGCTATCGGGTAGTTCCACCCGTAGTCATAGACCTCGCTACCGCACTCCTGAGCACTCACGAGCGACCGGAGGTCGTTCCCGAAATAGTTGGAATTGTGGGACACC
The DNA here is from genome assembly GCF_019891395.1 of Nitratireductor kimnyeongensis. Lineage (NCBI taxonomy): Bacteria > Pseudomonadati > Pseudomonadota > Alphaproteobacteria > Hyphomicrobiales > Phyllobacteriaceae > Nitratireductor > Nitratireductor kimnyeongensis. The sequence goes on from NZ_CP078143.1 coordinate 3,692,990, forward strand.
CAAGCGGATTCAATGAGTGGTAATAACGAGGGTTGGTTCTCGCGAAGCCACGACAGGAAAAGCCGCTCCCCTAAAAAAGCGCACAATTCGCGCGCCACAGGTGGCATCGTGCTGCGACCGGAGGCCACAATCTGGAGGGCGTGAGAAAACTCATGCACGACGGTCAGAAGATCCGATGCGGTTTCACGATAGGGACAATTCACGAAGGGTAAGCCCTTACGCCCCCTGTCATACGTAAAGGCGCGACCTTCCCCACCGGTCTGAACCTCGAAATTCTTCGGCACCCGCAGTCGCACGGTTCGAATCGCGCTGGATAACTCGGGAAGCACTGCAGCAAGGGCCTGGGCCGCCATCTCCCAGGCAGCCTCTCCGGTCACTCCGACACATCTATCGCCATTCCTTGCTCCCACACCGATCAAAAAAATCGGAAGCCTGCGGTCGATCAAGTTTCGGCGAAGTGAGGTTGAATCCAGATTGTTTTCACTTAACCATTTAGAATATATATCAGTCATATAAATATATTGTATATATTACATTTTCATATGGGTTATGACGTCAATATACATGATGAATTCTTGTTAGCATCATGAGTTTTGTGAAATAAAGCTTCTAAAGATATTTATAATACCCCGACTGATTGACGATAATCAGCCTATTTCGATGGGGACGATCAGTGACTTGGGAAGGTCCGCATGCCAGGCCCTGAATGAACAGCCCTTGTGAGGAACCTGTAGGATTGTGCTTGCGTCCCTCGTTTCGTTGCATATATACGGGCCGCATTCCTGAATGATCAGGTTGAGCATCTGCTGGTTGGAGAGGACGCCATGTCTCAAGACGCCCTTTTCCAATTGGGGATGGATTCAGTTGTACTGAACACCGCCCAAAAGGAAGAAAGCACCACAGCGCAGCCCGCATCTGCGGTTTGCGACGATAAGGATCACTTTATCGAAAAGGACGGCGTTCTTTGCGCCGGCTCACATCTCATCGTGGATCTGTTTGAGGCCGAACGGCTGGACGATCTGCCCTATATCAAGAAGACGCTGATCGACTGCGTGAACGCAGCCGGTGCTACTCTCTTGCATATCCACTTGCACCCGTTCGAGCCGAATGGCGGGATTAGCGGCGTTGCCGTGCTGGCCGAGAGCCACATCTCGATCCATTCCTGGCCGGAGCGGCAATATGCGGCGCTGGACATTTTCATGTGCGGTGACGCAAAGCCCGAGCGGTGCATCGATGTGTTGAGGGACGCATTCGCTCCCGGCCGCATGGATGTGAACGAGCTGTTGCGGGGACGAAACGCGTGAGCGATCGAAAAACCATATCGGAAACCCTGCATGATGGCATCGGTATGGTTTTCGATGTCGATGAGGTGCTTTACGAGGAAGGAACCGGACACCATCAGCTTTCGCTGATCCGTAACCCAATCTTCGGAAAAGTTCTCGTGCTCGATGGCGCGGTACAGGTGACCAGCCGGGACGAGTTCATCTATCACGAGATGCTGGCGCATGTGCCGCTGGCAGCCCACGGAAACCCCGCCGATGTGCTGATCATCGGCGGCGGTGACTGCGGTGTGGCGGAAGAGGTTCTGAAGCACAAGCGCGTGAGCACCCTCACCCAGGTGGAAATCGATGCCTCGGTGCTCGATTTCTCGCGCGAACATTTCGCCGACTTCAACGCGCCGGTTTTCGAAGATCCCCGTTTCAAGGTGGAGATTGCGGACGGAGCGGTTTTTGCGGCGGAAACGGATAGGCGTTTCGACGTGATTCTCGTCGATTCCACTGATCCCACCGGCCCCGGCGCGGTTTTGTTCACCGTCGACTTTTACAGAAACCTGAAGCGCATTCTGCGTCCGGGTGGCATTGTTGTGTCCCAGAACGGTGTTCCCTTTCTTCAGCCTGACGAGTTTTCAAAGGCGATGAAGGGTCTTTCATCAGTGTTCGAGACAACAAGCTGCTATCTTGTTTCAGTACCCACCTATTTCGGTGGACACATGACGCTGGGCTGGTCGAGCGACGATCCGAAATCATTGTCGGTCAGCGAGGCCGCGCTCACGGAGCGGATGGCAGGAATCGACACCCGCTACTACACGCCGGCCCATCATCGGGCGTCCTTTGCCCTTCCGCGTTTCATCGAAACGCTCCTTGAGAACGCCCTGAAATCGTGAGGAATGGGCCTGTGGGCCCATACTTCTCTCTCAGCTCCCCTGTCCCGAAAAGAACGGCACGCTGGCAGCCAGCTCCATATCCAATTGTTGTGCTTTGCGATAGGCAGGGCGAGACTCCAAGCGTGCGAGATAGTCCTTGAAAACCTGTTTTTCAGGCAGGGCACGCAGGATGTTCATAGTGTAGTTGATCCCGGATCCGAGCTGAGTGTCGGCGGCGGTAAAGCGCTCTCCTGCGGCAAAGGGATGGTTCTCGAGCCGACGTTCGATATAGGCGAGCATATCGGCAAAAGTGCCGAACGGGTATTCGTTGCTCGTGTAATCCAGCCTCTGCACTTGCGCGCAGATCGCCGGGTCAAATACCGCATCACAATAAACGAGTGCTGTTAGATAGGTCGCACGGTCCGGGTCGTTTATCGCGGGCGCCAATCCGGTCTGCGAAAACCGGTCGGCCAGGTAGATGGTTATGGCCGCGCGTTCGGTCACGACCTGCCCGTCATGGACAATGGCGGGAACCTTCTTGCTGGGCTGAATGGTGCGATAGCTCTCGGGCACCCCCGTGCGCGCGCGGATGTCGATCATCTCCAGTTCATAAGGGATCTTCAGCTCCTCAAGGAGCCAGAGAATGCTGGAGGAGCGCGACCAGGGTGCATGATAGAAAGTCAACATCGAGTATCCCTCTTTTTTGTATCGCCCGACCTTATCACCCCCATCCTGACAGCAGACTGTCAGCAGATTGCCTCGTTCAATCGTCCTGATACAAAAAAAAGGCGGCCGAGGCCGCCTTTTCGCTCAAACAGTGGTGGGTTGCCTTAGTTCGGCAGCTTATCGTCGATGCCTTTGACGTAGAAGTTCATGCTCAGGGCTTCGCCATCGGGCGCAACCTTTCCTTCTTCAAGCCACAGCGTTCCGTCCTGCTTGTAAACGGGACCGGTAAAGGGGTTGAAACCCTCATCCTTGATCTTTGCCTCGATCTCCTCTGCAGCCGCCTTAACATCGTCGGGCATGTTGGTGTACGGGGCCATGACGACATGGCCGTCTTTCATGCCGCCCCAGACGTCGATCTGCTCCCACGTGCCGTCCATCACCGCCAGGACACGTTCGATGTAGTATGGGCCCCAGTCATCCACGATGGAGGTGAGCTGGGTTTCCGGAGCGAATTTGATCATGTCGGAAGCCTGACCGAACCCTTTGATGCCGCGCTCTGCTGCCACCTGCAGGGGTGCGGTGGAATCGGTGTGCTGGGTAATGATGTCGACGCCCTGATCGAGCAGCGCCTTGGCGGCATCAGCTTCCTTGCCGGCATCGAACCATGTGTTGGCCCAGACGATCTTGACCTGAAAATCCGGGTTAACCGATTGTGCACCGAGCAGGAAGGCGTTGATGCCCATGACCACCTCGGGAATCGGGAAAGAGGCGATATAGCCGGCCACGCCCTTTTCCGACATCTTTGCAGCGATCACGCCCTGCACATAGCGCCCCTCATGAAAGCGCGAATTGTAGGTTGCCACATTGGGGTGGTCGCGTTTGAAACCGGTCGCATGCTCGAACTTGATGTCCGGGAACTTCGCGGCAACCTTCTGCACCGGGTCCATGAAGCCGAAGGAGGTGGCAAAGATGATGTCGCATCCCGAGCGGGCAAAACGCTCCAGAGCGCGCTCGGCATCCGCCCCTTCCGGAACGCTTTCGAGATAGGCTGTCTCGACCTTGTCACCGAAATGCTCCTCCACATCGAGCAAGCCCTGATGGTGTTGGTAGGAATAGCCGAAATCGCCGATCGGGCCGACATAGATCCAGCAGGCCTTTGTTTTGTCCTGCGCGGCAGCGGGCGCGGCACTGAAGGCGATGGCCGCTGTGCTTGCGGCAAGTGCCAGAACGAGTTTTTTCATTGTTGACGTCCTCTCTGTTGACTGAGTGCAGGGCTTATCTGGCTGGCACAAAGGGCCGGCCGAGGCATGCGGGCGTGTTGACCATCGTCAGGCGCCGGTTACGCGAGATTAGTACAAGAACGGCGACGGTCGCCAGATAGGGTAACGCAGACAGGAACTGTGAGGGCACAGACACTCCGATCACCTGCGCATGCAATTGGCCGATTGAGACGGCGCCGAAGAGATAGGCTCCCGCCAGTACACGCCATGGACGCCAGGAAGCAAACACCACCAGCGCCAGCGCAATCCAGCCGCGCCCGGCCGTCATGTTCTCGATCCATTGCGGCGTGTAGACCAGCGAAAGATATGCGCCGGCAAGCCCGGCACAGGCTCCACCGAAGACGACCGCCGCGTAGCGCACGGCAATCACCTTGATGCCAAGTGCATGCGCGGAATCATGATTGTCCCCCACCGAGCGCAGCGTCAGGCCGGCGCGAGTGTTGAACAGGAAATAGCTGACACCAACCACGAGCAAGATCGAGATGTAGAAGAGTGGTGCCTGCGCGAAGAGAAAGCGTCCGACCACGGGCAAATCGGACAGGACAGGAATGACCAGTGGCGCCATCTTAACGCCCGGAAGCCCAATGAACGCCTCGCCGATCATGCCCGACACTCCGAGCCCTAGCAGCGTCAGCGCCAAGCCTGTCGCCACTTGATTGGTGACAAGCGAAAGCGTCAGGAAACCGAAAAGCAATGCGAAAGCCGCGCCAACCAGAATGGCAGCGAACACACCGAGCCAGGGAGAACCAGTGGTGATTGCCACGCCGAAGCCCGTGACGGCGCCCATCACCATCATGCCTTCCACGCCGAGGTTGAGAACACCTGAGCGCTCCACAACCAGTTCGCCGATGGCGGCGATCAAAAGCGGCGTTGCCGCGGTGGCGATGGTGATCAGAACGGATTCAAGCATTTTTCGTGGCCTCCCCGCCCCGTACCGAGCGCCCGGCCAGCCGAATCTTGTAATGAATCAGCGTGTCGCAGCCGAGCACGAAGAAAAGCAGCATGCCTTGGAATGCGCGGGCGGCCTTGTCTGACAAACCTAGCGAAATCTGCGCGGCCTCACCTCCAAGATAGGAAAGGGCCAGAACAAAGCCTGCCGCAACGATGCCGAGCGGGTTTAGTCGGCCAAGGAATGCGACGATGATGGCGGTAAAGCCATAGCCGGGGGAAATGGAAGGCTGGAGCTGGCCGATGGCACCCGCGACCTCCGAAATGCCAGCGAGGCCGGCAAGCCCGCCGGAGATCAGAAATGCCACCATCACCATCCGCGATGAGCTGAAGCCAGCGAAGCGCCCTGCCCTTGGGCTTTGACCCAAAACCCGAATTTCGAAGCCCTTACGCGTCTTGCGCAGGATGAACCAGAGCACGAGAGCGGCCAGAATGGCAAAAACGATACCCCAATTTGCCCTCCCGGCCGACGGCATAAGCTCCGGCAGGATGGCAAAGGCATGAAAATCGCGCGTTTCGGGAAAGTTCATCCCGCCCGGATCGCGCCATGGCCCGCGCACGATCCAGTCCAGAAAGAGCTGCGCCACATAGACCAGCATGAGACTGGTCAGGATTTCATTGGTGTTGAAGCGCGCTTTCAGGAAGGCAGGCACGGCTGCGTAGGCCGCACCGCCCGCCACCCCCATGACAAGCATCAGCGGAAGAACGAGCCACGTCTGAAAGTCGGGAAACACAACAGGCAGCATACTGCCGGCAACTGCGCCTGCGATGAACTGCCCTTCGGCACCGATGTTCCAATTGTTTGACAGGAAGCAGACCGACAGGCCGACAGCGATCAGGATCAGCGGTGCCGCCTTGATCGTGAGCTCATGGAGGGACCATGTCTCGCGCAGCGGATCGATAAAATAATAATACAGCGCATCGAGCGGATTTTTGCCCAGTATGGAAAACATGATCGCACCGGCAACCATGGTGAGAGCCAGTGCAATCAAGGGAGAGATAGCGCTGAACAAAACGGAGTGCTGCGGGCGCTTGACGAGTTCCAGGCGCATCATGCGGTCTCCGTGTTTTCGGAAAGGCCAGAGCGTTCAGGCTCGGCACCGCCCATCAGCAGGCCGATCTTTTCAAAACTTGCCTCGGCAATCGGCATCGGAGCCGACAGACGCCCATCATGCATGACGGCAATGCTATCGCAGATCTCGAACAGTTCATCGAGGTCCTGAGAAATGACCAGCACCGCCGAGCCCGAACGCGCCAGATCGATCAAGGCCTGCCTGATGCGAGCGGCCGCTCCGGCATCCACGCCCCATGTAGGCTGGTTCACGACGATGACGGCAGGCTGACGATCAAGTTCGCGGCCAATGATGAATTTCTGCAGATTGCCGCCGGACAGCGCCGAAGCCTCGGGATCCTCCCCGCTTTTCCGGACATCCATAGCCTTGACGATACGGGCGGCAGCCTTTGCCAACGCGCTCGACCGTACGGTGCCGAACATGCCGACGAGCGCGCGTTTATCGGTGACGTGGCGCGACAGAAACAGGTTTTCAGAAAGTCGCATCTGCGGTGCAGCGCCATGGCCAAGCCGTTCCTCCGGTACAAAGGCCGCGCCAAGCAAGCGGCGACCGGAAATGCCAAGTCGACCGGCGTCCCTGCCGCGAATGCGAATGGCACCAGCCTTGTCTTGCAAGACCTCGCCGGATAGAGCCTCGAACAATTCCCCCTGCCCGTTGCCAGCGACGCCCGCAATGCCCATAACCGCGCCGGAACGGACTTCGAGACCGACGCCTCGCAGCGGCATCGCGAACGGGTTCGCGGCTGGCCGATTGAGCGCCTGGACTTCCAGAAGCGTCTCACCCTGGTTATCGGCGTGCCCTGTTCGCCGAACTGTATCGACATCGTCCCCGACCATCATTTTGGCGAGTGAGGCGGCGGTTTCCTGTCTGGGGTCGCAATGCGACACCACCTTGCCATGACGCAGTACGGTCGCGCGGTCGCAAAGCCGCTTCACCTCTTCAAGCCGGTGAGAGATGTACAGGATCGACTTGCCCTCATCCCGCAGGGTCTCCAGCGTCTCAAAGAGCCTGTCCGCCTCCTGCGGGGTAAGAACCGAGGTGGGCTCATCGAGAATGATCAGATCGGGTTTTTGCAGCAGGCAGCGGATGATCTCGATACGCTGGCGCTCTCCGACCGAAAGATCGCCCACATGCGCAAAGGGATCGAGCGGCAGGCCATATGCCTTGGAGAGCTCGCGCGCACGCTCCGCCACTTGCAGAATGGGCGTTCTGTCGTCCAGTGACAGCATGATGTTTTCAGCTGCCGTCAGCGCCTCGAACAGCGAGAAATGCTGGAACACCATGCCAATGCCGAGACGTCGCGCCTCACCTGGCGACTGGATGGATACCGGCTTTCCCTTCCAGCGGATTTCACCGGCGGCTGGTTCCAGTGCACCGAACAGCATTTTGACCAGTGTGGATTTGCCGGCACCGTTCTCGCCGAGAAGCGCATGAATTTCGCCTTTGCCGATCGAAAGATCGATCGCATCGCAGGCTCTCAACGCACCGAATATTTTTGTCAGCCCGCGAACTTCGAGAAGCTCGCCGCCCTTGCCTTCGTGTGTTTGATCCACGCCGGCTCCCATTTCGGACATTATTGTTTTGTTCCCAACTCGATCATAGGCAGACGGCTTTGCAGCTTATTAGAGCCGCATTGCTTGAAACAGATTCAAATGCGACTGCCCTATTACCCTTTACGCCCTTTGCCCAGATTCGGCCAAGTCTGCATGATTCCGCCAATGACAAAAAGGTAGACCCCGGTTGCTGCAATACCAATTCGGACGAGCGGATCGGCATCGAGGTTCTGAACCAGTCCGATAATCCCCAAACCGCACCAGGCGAAAAAAACCGAAAGATTGAGTGCGCGCAGGCGCTGCACACGGACAGGATGGAGAAAGAACACCGGCAGGAAGGTCGTGACGGCCGAAATCAGCACCACAGCGAACGCGACATATTCCCCGGGCTCCACCACGAACAGGGTGAAAACCACCATGTTCCAAACAACGGGAAATCCCTTGAAGAAATTTTCCCGCGTCTTCATGCCCGTGTCGGCATAATAGATCGCGCTTGTGACAACGATGATCGCCGCCGACAGGAAGGATAGCCCCTCGCCCATGAAGCCGCTCTGGTACAGCGCGAAGGCTGGAATAAGCACGTAAGTAACGTAATCGATGATGTTGTCGAGCATATCGCCCGACCAGGTGGGCAGAACCTGCTTCACATCGAGCTTGCGCGCGATCGGCCCATCGATCCCGTCGACAAAAAGAGCGAAACCAAGCCACCAGAACATGGCAACCCATCGCTCCTCGCTGGCCGCGACCAGTGAGAGAAACGCTAGAAAAGACCCGGACGCCGTCAAGAGATGAACGGAAAACGCCTTGGCCTGCGGGGCGGTTACTTTTCTGGTTTTCATGCTCTGAGCCTAGGGTCCGCGCCAATCGAGCGGACAGATTTCTGCCGAACGCCCGGCAAAATTCCAGTTGCGACCGAAGGCGCGCATGCGGCTTTTTTCAGAACGCGCAACCGTGATTTCCGGCGCGATCCAATATTGCGAATTGGTTATGACCGTGTCGCTGTCGGCATCCTTGCCGGCGATGGGCGTGATGGCCCCGTCGATGATTTTCGGGATCTGAAAGATGCGGGTCTTTCCATCGGTTTCATAGTGAACCGGCGCACGCTGGATACCCAGAAACTGGCCGACGAGAATGGAAAGGAGGCCGGTTGTTCCGCCTGCCTTGCCGGAAAATATCTTGCCGATCGCCTTTTCCGCATAGATCGAGGCTCGTTCATCCAGGAAAATGCCGGCAGTCCAGTTGCCGCGACTCATATAGCCGGGAATTTCCATCACCAGACCGATATTGATGCCGGAAAGGTCCGTTTCGCCGTAATGCCCCTGATCGATCCGGAAACCGGCCCAGGTCTGGCAATACCCCTCCGTAGGAGGATGATTGCCCAGCGAAAGCACGCAGGGGCAAAACACGGTGCAATTGCAAGACAGCACCAGTTCGCCCTTCAGCGCCCAGTCTTTCTTTCCCATGGCGTCTGCCCCTCTTCTAGAAAGAGATTACAAGAAGCGCGAATGCCCACACAAGCAGAAGCGCGCCCGAAATGCGTGTGAAAACGCGACTATGACCAGTTTTTTCCACCATGGTGAAGACGCCCAGAAGCGCCATCCAGAACACATTCATGATGCCGACGGCGAACATCACGAACATCAACGCCCAGCAACAGCCAAGGCACCACGCCCCCTGTTCAATCCCCAGGCGATAGACTGATATAGGCCGTGTGCTCCAGCGTCCGAACAGTGTGGCAAAGGGATTGCGGCATTTGACGAGGCAGGCCTCTTTCAGGCCGGAGAACTGGTAGAGACCGGCAATGGCCAGCACTGCCGCCCCGGCCGGTCCGGTCCAGGGAGAGAAAAGCATATCGCCAGGCAACATCCGCGAAAATACAAGAGACGCGCCTGCAAAACCGAGTGAGGCGGAAAACCACGCAGAGAGGTACCCTGCCACGAGCACAGCTGGGTGCACCACACGTTCGCCCTTGCGCACCGCCGTATCGGCAATCTCGCAATATGTCCGCAGCAGCGGGCCGGACGACGGCAGCATCATGGCCAGTGCCATCAAAAACCACATAAACGCCAGAAGGATGAAGGCCGACAAATTGCTGCCGGCACCGACCGGAGCAAGGCACAGGGCAAGAAGCGCCTCGAAGGATGCCGGAAGCGCCGTGTCGGGAAATTGTTGAAGCCAGACCGAACCCGGTCCGGCGGCACGTGGATCGACCACGGCGGTCCTCACCCCCATTACCACGAGACAGAGCCATGACATGGCAATCGCCAGAACAAGCGCACCGAGAGAGAGCGGATAGGCCAGGCGCACGGTCTGATACACGGCGCGTCGGGAACCGGTCAGTGCGGTCAGGTCTTGATGTTCGCTGCTCACATCGCCCTCTTGAAACTGACTGGGGTCTTTCGCCGCGTTGAAGCTTGCGCCGACCCACCCCATCATGACAAAGACAGGGACGGTCCTGTCGATCAAGACAGAAACAGAAATGGATGAAAAGCCGTGAACGATCGTGACCGCAAAATTGTCGTTGCTGGAACAGGCCCGGCCGGCCTGATCGCGGCGCTTTTGCTCGCTCATCACGGCCACGCAGTAACGCTGGTCGGCCCGGTTCCGGAGGGACGGGACCGGAGAACCGTCGCACTCATGCGCCCATCGCTCGAGGCGATCAATCCGCTCGGTGTGCTACCAACGCTTCTGCCCGAAACCGCACCGCTGAAAACGATGCGCCTTGTGGATGCAACAGGACGTCTGGTGCGCAGCCCGACGGTGACGTTTCACGCCGGAGAGATCGGTGAAGACTATTTCGGCCTGAACATCCCCAATGCAAGACTGACGGAAGAGCTTGCAAGAGCGGCGAAAGCCGCGCCACTGATCGAATGGCACGAAGGCCTTGTCGAAACTTGGGCCTGCGAAAGCGACCGCATGACCGCCACGCTCGCCAATGGCGTGCGGATCAAAGCAAAAATTGTGGTTGCGGCTGACGGTCGTAATTCGCCGGCGCGCGCGGCTGCCGGTATCTCTGCAAAAACACGCACCCTGCCGCAGGCAGCGCTCGTTTTGAATTTCAAACATGCCCGTGAACACGGCTTCGTTTCAACGGAGCTGCACACCAAGAGCGGCCCGTGCACGCAGGTCCCCCTCCCCGGCATGCGATCCAGTCTTGTCTGGGTGCTTCACCCCGAAGAGGCCGAGCGGATGAACAGCCTCGGCGACGAAGAACTTTCGATGCGGGTCGAGGAGCGGTTCTCATCCATGCTGGGCCGGGTCACGGTGGAACCCGGGCGTCAGATCTATCCGCTCAGCACACTCATGCCGTCGCGTTTCGCGCAGAACCGGGTCGCGCTGGTTGGCGAAGCCGCGCATGTGTTTCCACCCATTTCAGCACAGGGTCTCAATCTGGGCATTCGTGACGTCGAAGACCTCGTTGCCGTTGCCAACGCGTTTGCGGAAGATCCGGGAAGCACGAACGCCGTGAGCCGCTATCACGCTACGCGGCGTCCGGATGTGCTGGCTCGCAGCAACTCAGTCAACCTTCTGAACGCCTCGCTACTTTCGGGCTTTTTTCCCGCACAGATCGCGCGCAGCGCAGGGCTTTCCGTCATAGGTAGCATTCCGCCGCTGCGCGCCCTATTCATGCGCGAAGGCATGCGGCCAGGCAGCGGCTTTTCTGAGCTCTTACCGCTCAGGGGAAAAGGTCCGGCGGCAGAATCCCGTTCGTGATGGCGTAAAGCAACGCGGTGACAGTCCCCACTGACACGAGTGTGGTGATCAAAACGCTCGCTGATGCGCGCTCCATCCAGACTCCGTATTGTTGGCTGATGACGAATACGTTGGTGGCTGTGGGGAGCGAAGCCAACAACACAGCTGAAAACACCCAGCTTTCAGAGAAATTGCCGATCCAGCTCAGCATCACGTAACAGATCGCCGGGTGGAGAATGAGCTTGAGGCCAACGATGGCGCCCACTTCGCGAGGCACGCGTCTCAATGGCCGGAGCGCAAGGCTCACCCCCATGGCAAACAGCGCGCAGGGAGCCGCTGCAGAAGCGAGATAAGCGAGCAGGCGCTCGATGGGCAACGGCGGTACGAACTGGAAAGCTGCCGCAGCGACCCCTGCCGCAGTCGCTACGATGAACGGGTGCAACACGATCTTGCGCACCACTTCCACGGCTAGCCGCCCGGGATTCTCTCCGTTTCCACCCGAGATCGCCATCATCATTGGAGCCACAGCGAAGTGGATCATGTTTTCGAAACAGAAGATGAGCGCGACAGGGACGGCCGCCTCTTCGCCGAAAGCGAGAAGCGCCAAGCCCGGCCCCATATAACCGATATTGCCGTAGCTGGCGGCCAGCCCCTTGATTGTGCTTTCGGCGATCGAGCTGCGGCTGATCAGGAATGAGCCGGCAAACATGATGCCAAAGACAATATAGGTTGAGGCGGCCGCGCCAAAAATATAGCCCCACTCGGTCAAACGCTCGATGGGGGTTTTGGCTAAAAGCTGGAAAAAGAGAGCGGGAAGCGCCACATAGATGACGAAAGTGTTCATCCAGCCGAGCGCATCGGCCGGATGCGGTTTCAGCCGCGCGACGGCGAAACCGATGAAAATCAGTCCGAAAAACGGCAGAACAAGTCCTGCGACACTGGTCATGGCCCATCCCTGTTTGGGCCACCGCCCGGTTCACCGATCCGCGAAAACGGCGGGAAAACGCATCGCCCATGCGTGCCGGCTAGCCCGCAAGCGCCCTGTCCGTCAAGACTGCGGGATTGAATTGTCACCGCTGCTGCGCCACATAGGAAGCCAGAGGTATATTATGCAAACTATTGGAACTGCAAAATTTCGAATTGGCCAGGTCGTCCGCCACCGGGTGTTCGACTTCCGTGGCGTGATTTTCGATGTCGATCCGGAATTCAACAACACCGAAGCCTGGTATCAGGCGATCCCGGAGGAAGTGCGCCCACGCAAGGACCAGCCATTTTACCATCTTCTCGCTGAAAACGAGGAGACGGAGTATGTGGCCTATGTCTCGGAGCAGAACCTGATGCCCGACGAATCCGGTGTGCCGGTGCGGCATCCTCAATTGGCGGAGTTCTTCGTGGAAACCGGTGATGGCCACTACGAGCCACGCGAGCGAATGCACCACTAACCCAGACGTTTCCGCCTCAAACGAAAACAGGGCCTCACGGGCCCTGTTTTTTGTTCAAAGGTGGCGTGAGGCTACTCGGCCTTCTTCGCCTTCTCCTGCGCTTCGCGAAGCTTCTCGGTGAATTCTTCGTTGTTCTTGTTCACGAAGTCCTGAAGCTTCTTCTGCCGATCCTCGATGTCGGACTGCGGCAGCGGGTCACCATCAAAGGCATTGGTGAAGCCGGAGAGCGTCATCTTGATCGGGTTTGGCTGATTCTGGAAATTGACAGACGTAAGCGTCAGTTCCGAGCCCCGCTTGAAGGAAGCTACCAGCTGATCGGTCAACGGTGCTTCTGCAATGCAGCGATCCGGCAGGCAGATTGCATAGTCGATCTTCTGCGTCTGGCCACCGTCAATCTGCAGCCCGATGCCGGGAGGCACCATGCGGCCGGTCGGCACGGTGATCTGGAAAACCTTGCGGTTTACCTTGCCTTTGACCTCGATGAGGCTGACGCCGGTGATCATCTGGCCGGTTTCTGCAACGAGGACGTTCTGCACGTTGCAGATATCCACGTCTTCCTGTTTGGTGCAGGCCTTGAACCAACCCTGCGGCGGCTGCTGCTGTTGCGCGGCGGCGACACCAGCTCCGCTTGCGGCCACGCAGGCGGCGCCGGCAAGGGCGAACAGGGTGCGGATTGCTTTCGCGTTCAGGCTTTTCATATGGCTCAGTTCCTCTAAATGCACAGCGCCAGAATATCGATCCATGCGTCACCTGTTGTGAAAATGCGGCGACAGCATGACCCTTGGCCGCGTGTTACACCGCCATGCGGTACGAATCCAGCCCGTCAAAGCATTTCGCTGGACTTTGTGACAAGGTGCGGCAAACATCACACGATTTGCCGGATGCCCCAGAAAACCTGCACGGTGTGTTACGCTCTCCGACGAATCATGGATCCGAAGGGATCCGCATGAGTTCCCGCCAAAGGTGCGCCGATGTCTGCAGCCCTCAAATCCCTTTGTTTTACGCTTCTTGCCAGCTTTGTCGCTTCCGGTGTGGTTGCAGCGCAGGCAGAACCGGTGCACGGCGTGGCCATGCATGGAACACCGGAGTTGCCGGCGGATTTCCAACACTTCACCTACGTGAATCCTGATGCGCCCAAAGGCGGAGGCGTCACCTATTGCGTTGTCGGATCGTTCGACAACCTGAACCCATTCATCCTCAAGAGTATGCGCACCACGGCACGGGGCGTGATCGACACGATTTTCGGAAACCTGGTGTTTGAGCCGCTGATGATGCGCTCGGCCGACGAGCCGTTCTCGCTCTACGGGCTTCTGGCCGAAAACGTGGAGATGGACGAAGCACGCACTTACGCTGAGTTCAACTTAAATCCTGAAGCCACCTGGTCCGATGGTGAGCCCGTCACGCCCGAGGACGTGCTCTTTACCTACAAGGCTTATACGGAAAAAGGACGGCCGCCCTATTCCAGCCGCATGGCCAAGATCGAGAAGATTGAGAAAACCGGCGATCACAGCGTGCGCTTCACCTTCAATGACAAAGCCGATCGCGAGTTTCCGTTGATCGTTGCGATGACGCCGATCATACCGAAACACGCCTTCGATATCGATACTTTCGATCAGACGACGCTGAAACCGGTTGTCGGCAGCGGCGCCTATCGCATTTCAGAGGTCGAACCCGGCCGGCGGATCGTTTTCTCCCGGAACGCGGATTACTGGGGAGAAGACATCCCTTCTAAGCGTGGCTTCGATAATTTCGATAAGGTCACGATCGAATATTTCCTGAACGCCAACTCGATGATCGAGGCGTTCAAGAAGGGCATCTGCTCGGTTTATGCCGAATCCGATCCCGTGCGCCGGCAGCATGGCATTGATTTTCCGGCGGCCCGCGAAGGCAAGGTCGTCAGCGAAACCTTCTCCAACGGCGTGCCACCAGCCGTCACGGGCTTTTTCTTCAACACACGGCGCGAAAAATTCTCCGATCCCAAAGTGCGACGCGCGCTCGCCAAGCTCTATGACTTTGGCTGGGTTAACACCAACGTGCTGCGCGGCGAATATGAACGCACGCTCAGCTATTGGCAGGGCTCTCACCTTTCGGCGCTTGGAAAATCTGCGGATGATCGCGAGCGCGCCCTTCTTGAACCCTATGCCGACCGCGTGACACCGGATGTCATGGATGGCTCCTACGGGAAAGCCGAAATGGCGGGCTCTCCAATCGGACGCAATGAAATGCGTGAAGCGCTGAAGATGCTTCAGGAGGCGGGGTATAGTCTCGAAGGCAACGCGCTGGTGAATGCCGAGGGCGAGGCCCTCACCTTCGAAATTCTCGTCACATCCGAGGAAGGTGAGAAGCTGGCCGCCGTTTTCCAGCGCGCTTTGAGGAAGATCGGCATCGGTGTTTCGATCCGCTTGCTGGACGATTCACAGGCACAGCAGCGCAAGCAGCGTTATGATTTCGACGTCATCATCGCGTCGGTGGGCTTTTCCGGCTCTCTCTCGCCAGGCATTGAACAAATCAACCGCTGGGGATCTGCGGCAGCGGAAGCAGAAGGCAGCTTCAACCTCTCGGGTGCTTCCGACCCAGCGATCGATTCCATGATCGACGCGATGCTGAATGCCCGAAACATGGATGATTACGCTGCAGCCGTACGCGCGCTTGACCGACTGTTGATGTCGGGCGCCTATGTCGTGCCGATGCAGCACGACAGCGACGAGTGGGTGGCCTACTGGAACGATCTGGCACACCCCGATAAAACACCGCTCTACGGATATCAACTGCAGACCTGGTGGCACAAACCAGACGCTGATTAAGGCCAAGAACATGTCCCTTCCAGTGACCATTGACGTCATATCCGACGTTGTTTGCCCGTGGTGTTATGTGGGGCGTGCGCGCCTGCAGAAAGCGCTGGAGGTCGCGCCGGAACTGGCGGTCGATATCCGCTGGCGGCCCTTTCAACTCGACCCGACGATACCGCCCGAAGGCAAGAGCCGTCAGGCATATCTGGCGGGAAAATTCGGGGACGAAGAACGCATCCGGCAAATGCATGAGCAACTCAGCACAGCCGGGGAGGCAGACGGGATAGACTTCAATTTCGAAGCCATCGAGATCTCGCCGAACACGCTCAACGCACACCGCGTCATCCGATGGGCTGCGACCGCCGAACCAGGTGTTCAGGATCTCCTGGTCGGCCGTCTGTTCGCGCTCTATTTCGAAGAAGGTGCGAATATCGGTGACCCGACCGTGCTCATCCAGGCTGCGAGGGATGCCGGTATGGATGCTGCCGTAGTCGAAACACTACTGGCGACCGATGCCGACAGGGCTGAGGTGGAGCAGGAGATCGCCACGGCACAGCAGATGGGGGTGACCGGAGTACCCTGCTTCCTGCTGGAAGGCCGCTATGCGGTGGTCGGAGCCCAAGAACCGGCCTCGCTTGCCGACGCGATCCGCCAGGTCGCCCAAGCCAAGGCGGACGGCAAGCTCGAGCAAGGCCAGAACTGAGGCGGCCCCCGCCTTTTAGGCTGCCTTTTTCTCCACCAGCCGCACGAGCTGCGTCATGATGACGGCAGAGCCGGCAAGACGTTTTTCCGGCGTCGGCCAGTCACGAATGAAAACGATGCTGTGATCGGGCCGGATTTTTGCCAGCGAACCCTGCTCGCCGATGAAGCGCACGAGCCCGACGGGTTCGGGAAATTCCTGATTGCGGAAATGAACCACCACGCCCTTGGGGCCAGCGTCGAGCTTTTCCACATTGGCCTTGCGGCACAGCGCCTTGATGAAAACGATCTTCAAGAGGTGTTCAACTTCCTGCGGAAGCGGCCCGAAACGGTCTATGAGTTCCGCGCCAAAGGCGTCGATCTCTTCGGGTGTCTCCAGCTCTGCTATGCGGCGGTAGAGGCTGAGCCGCAACTGGAGATCCGAAACATAGGATTCCGGGATCATGACGGCGGTACCGACCGTGATCTGCGGCGACCAGCCCGTATCGACCGCCTCATCCGATCCCTTCAGTTCGGCAACCGCCTCTTCCAGCATCTGCTGGTAGAGCTCGTAGCCCACCTCTTTCACGTGACCGGACTGTTCTTCGCCCAGGATGTTGCCGGCACCGCGAATGTCGAGATCATGACTTGCAAGCTGGAAGCCCGCGCCCAGCGTGTCGAGCGACTGGAGCACCTTGAGCCGCCGTTCGGCGGTGAATGTGAGCGTCCGGTTGGGCGGCAGCGTGAAGAGCGCATAGGCCCGCACCTTTGACCGCCCCACGCGCCCGCGCAGCTGATAGAGCTGCGAGAGACCGAAGATATCAGCGCGGTGCACGATCAGCGTGTTGGCTGTGGGGATATCGAGTCCCGATTCCACGATTGTCGTGGACAGGAGAACATCATACTGCCCGTCGTAGAAGGCGTTCATGATGTCGTCGAGTTCACCGGGCGGCAACTGCCCGTGGGCGGTGGCTACTTTCAGTTCCGGCACATGCTCTTCGAGAAATGCGCGCACCTCCGCCAGGTCAGAAATGCGCGGCACGACATAAAAGCTCTGGCCGCCGCGATAACGCTCGCGCAGAAGGGTCTCGCGAATGAGGAGTGGATCGACGGGAGATATGAAGCTGCGCACTGCCATGCGGTCCACGGGCGCCGTAGTGATGAGCGAGAGTTCACGCACCCCAGTCAACGCCAATTGCAACGTGCGCGGGATCGGTGTGGCCGACAAGGTCAAGACATGGATGTCGGACTTCAGATCCTTCAGCCGTTCCTTGTGCTTGACGCCGAAATGCTGCTCCTCGTCGATAATGAGGAGGCCAAGGTTTTTGAACGAAATCGCGCTGCCCAGAAGAGCGTGGGTGCCCACAACAATGTCGACCGTACCGTCGGCGATGCCTTTCTTGGTTTCGGAAAGCTCTTTCGAACCGACGAGGCGCGAAGCCTGGCGCACGCGCAGAGGCAGTCCGGCAAAACGGTCCCGGAACGTCTTGAAATGCTGGCGGGCAAGCAGTGTCGTTGGCACGACGACGGCCACCTGCAGGCCCTCCATGGCGGCGACGAATGCCGCGCGCAGCGCGACTTCCGTTTTACCAAAGCCCACATCGCCGCAGATAAGGCGATCCATGGGGCGGCCCGAACCCAGATCGTCGATGACGGCGTCGATGGCCGCCTGCTGATCATCCGTCTCCTCATAGGGAAAACGCGCGGCGAACTCGCCGTAAAGGCCTTCTGGCGGAGCAAGCCTTACGCCAGGGCGCATCTCGCGCTCGGCGGCGATGCGGATCAGATGCCCCGCCATCTCCAAAAGCTTCTTCTTGAGCTTCGCCTTCCGCGACTGCCAGGCCACGCCGCCCAGCTTGTCGAGCATGGTGTCGGGGCCATCAGAACCGTAACGCGAAAGAAGTTCGATGTTTTCGACAGGCAGGAACAGCCGGTCATCGCCGGCATAGCGCAGCTCCAGACAATCATGCGGCGCGCCCATCGCTTCAATGGTCTTGAGACCGACGAAACGGCCAATACCGTGGTCGGCATGAACCACGATGTCGCCTGCTGAAAGCGTCGCCACCTCCGAGATGAAATCAGAAGCCTTCTTGCGTTTCTTGGCGCGGCGCACCAGCCGGTCGCCCAGAATGTCTTGTTCGCCGATGACGGCGAGCTCCGCGGTTTCGAAACCAGCCTCGAGCGGCAGGACGCCGATAGCTGCCTTTTCGGACGGAAGTTTCTCCAATTCCGCCAAAGTATCGACGCAGACGACATTGCCGAGTTTGTGTTCGGAAAGAATTTGGGAAAGCCGTTCGGCAGAACCGTCACTCCATCCCGCAATCAGCACGCGTTTGCCATTGGCACGCAGCGTTCCGATGTGCTTGACCGCGTGATCGAACACATTGGCATTTGGGTCGGCACGCTCCTCTGCAAAATTGCGCCCGGCCACGGCACCAGCATGATATATGCGCGCCTTGCTGGTCTCGGGCGTTGCAAAAGGCGTAAAGTGGATTACGCGCCTATCTGCGCCGGCCGCCTTGATTTCCTTCGGGTCGAGATAGAGGGTATCGGGCGGGACCGGCTTGTATGGCACGGCGCCTCCGAGTTCCGTGCCTTCCATCTGCGTGCGGCGCGCCTCGTAGTGATCCACAATCAGCGCATGCCGTTCGCCGAGCGCTTCTTCGGCAAGATGGTCGAAAACCATGGGTGCTTCGGGCAGATAGTCGAGCACGCTGTCAAGGCGCTCGTGAAACAGCGGAAGCCAGTGTTCCATTCCAGCAAAACGCCGCCCCTCGCTGACCGCGCTGTAAAGCGCATCGTCCCGCGAGGGGGCTCCGAAGGTTTCGATGTAGTTGCGCCGAAACCGGCTGATGACCTCGGGCGAAAGCGTGATCTCGCTCATGGCCTGGAGCGAGACTTCCTTGCGCTGACCGGTGGTGCGCTGAGTGGCGATGTCGAAGGCGCGAATTGATTCGAGCGTATCGCCAAAGAAATCGAGACGCAGGGCCTCGTCCCAGCCGGGCGCGAAAAGGTCGAAAATGCCGCCACGAACTGCATATTCACCCACGTCGCGCACCGTGGACACACGTTCGAATCCGCTGGTTTCAAGCCGGGTCGTCAACGCTGTCATATCGACCTGGTTGCCGGGGCGGGCGAAAAAGCCCTGCGTTCCGATCTGTTCTGCCGGTGGCATGCGCTGCAGCAGCGCATTGGCGCTGACGATGACCACGGCACGATGAGGTTTCGTACGGAGTTCCGCCATCGCGCTGAGGGCGGCAAGCCTGCGCGCTGAGGCGTCGGCACCGGGCGAAACACGGTCATAGGGCAGACAGTCCCATGCCGGCAGATCAAGCACGGGAAGTCCCGGATCAACGAAGCGGAGCGTATCGATGAGCGCGGGCAAACGCTGTCCGTCACGAAGGACAAAGATGATCGGACCGTTCGGAGTCACCTCTCGCGCGGCTGCAGCCAGGGCGAAGGCTTCAAACCCGTCGGCAACGCCATCCACTGTGACGGCACCAGCACCTGCATCCGGCAGTTTCAAAGCATTGGTGAGTTTCATCGACGTCCCACCTCAGCGTCCCTGCGATGCGATGATGCGGCCCCACAAGGGTGTGTCATAATCAGGCGGCACAGGAAGTTCGCCCGTGACCCATTTGAAAAGGTTGGTATCCGGCACGTTCAAAATGGCTTCGAACTGATCCAATTCATCGTCGCTGAGCCGATCGATCTCGGCATCGGCAAAGCCACCCAGCACAAGGTCCATCTCGCGCATGCCCCGGCGCCAGGAGCGCACGAGCGCACGTCGGCGGCGCGGGTCGAGGTCGTGGCTGGAACGGGTGGTGCCTGTCATGGTTTCGCTTTCATGCTCTGCGGCGGTCGGTCGCCCGGGCGGATATAGCGTGTGCATGAGCGTCTGTCAGCCTTGCGTCGGCGAATTTGGGCTTTAATCATGACAGGATGCGCCCTTCACTGCTCGATCCCCTTTTTGCTCCCGTAACCGCGCTTGACGGCGTGGGAGCGAAACTTGCCGATCTCCTGGCAAACATCGTTCCCAGTGACGTGGCCGGACGAGACCTTCGCGTTGGCGATCTTCTATTCGTGCTGCCGCATTCGCTCATCGATCGACGCAACCGCCCCGGCATTGCCAACGCACCGGAAGGATCAATCGTCACACTCGATTTGACGGTGGGGCGCCACCACCCCTCTCCGCCCGGCCGCAAAAATGTTCCCTACCGGGTCTTCGCATTCGACGAGACTGGCGAAATCGCCCTCACCTTCTTCCATGCCCGCGCTCCATGGATCGAGAAGATTCTCCCCGAAGGCGAAAAGGTTCTGGTGAGCGGCCGAATGGAATGGTTCAATGGCCGCGCTTCCATGGTGCATCCCGATTTCGTCGTGCCGGAAACAGAAGCCCACACGCTGCCAATGCTGGAGCCGGTCTATCCGCTCACTGCCGGGCTTTCGGCGAAAGTGCTGCGTCGGGCGATCACACAAGCGCTGGAGCGCCTGCCCGCTCTACCGGAATGGCAGGATGCGAGCTTCCTCACACGAAACCGGATGCCGGCATTCGCAGACGCGTTGAAATCGCTTCACGACCCGCAGGCCCCAAAAGACCTGGAGCCTGAAAGCCCCGCATGGCGGCGTGTCGCCTATGACGAATTTCTCGCTGGTCAGCTTTCGCTCGCGTTGGTGCGGGCAAAGGTTAAGCGCCTCTCCGGCCGGCCGCTCAAGGGCGATGGGCGGTTTGAAACGAAGATCCGTCAGGCTCTGCCCTATTCCCTGACGGGAGCGCAGGAAGACGCCGTGCGCGATATCCTTCAGGATCTTGCCAGCGACGACCGCATGGTGCGTCTATTGCAGGGGGATGTGGGTGCCGGCAAGACCGTTGTGGCGCTGCTTGCCATGGCGCGAGCGGCCGAGGCGGGTGGCCAGTCGGCGCTTATGGCCCCCACCGAAATTCTCGCCCGCCAACATGCCGCGACCATCACTCCGCTGGCGGAAGCGGCTGGTCTGAGCGTTGCGGTTTTGACAGGGCGTGAAAAGGGGCGGGAGCGCCAGCGCATTCTCGAAGAAATCGCCTCCGGCGCCGTCAGCTTCGTGATCGGCACCCATGCGCTCTTTCAGGAGACGGTTGAGTTCCGCGATCTGGCACTCGCGGTCGTCGACGAGCAACACCGTTTCGGTGTGCATCAGCGTCTCGCCATGACGGCCAAGGGCAATGCGCCCGACATGCTTGTCATGACGGCAACGCCGATCCCGCGCACGCTCGTGCTTTCCGCTTTCGGTGACATGGACGTTTCGCGCCTGACGGAAAAACCCGCCGACCGCCAACCGATCCGTACTGTCACACTGCCGGTTGAGCGCCTGCCGCAACTGGTAGACCGGATCACAAAAGCACTGTCGGAAGGTCAGAAGGTCTATTGGATATGTCCGCTCGTGGAAGAATCGGAAGAACTCGAGCTAATGTCGGCAGAAGACCGTCACGCGTCGCTGCAAAAGGTCTTTGGAGACCAGGTCGGTCTTATTCATGGACGCATGAAGGGCGCGGACAAGGACGAGGCGATGCGTGCGTTCAAGGAAGGGCGAACGCGCATTCTTGTCGGCACCACGGTTGTTGAGGTGGGCGTGGATGTACCCGATGCGACAATCATCGTCATCGAACACGCAGAACGCTTTGGTCTGGCACAATTGCATCAATTGCGCGGACGTGTTGGGCGCGGTGCGCTCGCCTCCTCCTGCGTACTCGTCTACAAAGGACCGCTCGGCGAGACCGCGACCCGAAGGCTGGAAGTCATGCGCGACACGGAAGACGGTTTCGTGATCGCTGAGGAAGACCTCAAACTGCGCGGTGAAGGCGACCTTCTGGGAACCAAACAGTCCGGGACACCGGGCTTCCGCGTCGCCCGGATCGAGTCCCATGTCGATCTTTTGCAGGCGGCGCGCGACGATGCACGACTGATCCTGTCACGCGATCCAGAGTTGCAATCCCCGCGTGGCGAAGCGCTGAGGCTTCTTCTCTATTTGTTCGGGCGCGATGAGGCTATCCGCTTGCTGCGGGCAGGCTGACCGGTCTTCGCCTTGGCTTCGGTGGCGAGCGCCTCTGTCTTTGCCTGAAATTCCGGCGCCACAAGGCCTGCCGAAATGACAAGCTTGGCTCCCTCCTCCACCGTCATCTTCAGCTCAATGACATCCTTTTTTGGCACGAACAAAAGGTAACCGGAGGTCGGATTGGGGGTCGTCGGCAGGAAGACAGCGATTGTCTGACCCATGTCGTCATCGATCTTTGCCTGGACCTCCCCGCGCGTTTCGGTGGCAATGAAGACCAGCGCCCACAGCCCCTCCCGCGGATATTCGATCAAACCCACTTTCTTGAAGGTGTCGGAGCGCTCTGACAGCACGGTTTCGAGTATCTGCTTCAGGCCGCGATAGACGCTGCGCACGAGCGGCATGCGCCCGAGAATGTTCTCGCCCGTGGCGATGATGGTCCGTCCGATGAAATTGGCGGTCAGAAAGCCGATCAGGGTGATCAGCACCAGCGCGACGATCAATCCGAACCCAGGAAGAGCAAAGGGAAGGTAATTGTCAGGATTGTAGCGGAAGGGAATGTAGGGTTTGACCCAGGAATCCACCCAACCGATCATCGACCAGGCAAGGTAGGCGGTGATGGCTAGCGGTGCCGTGACAATGAAACCCGTGAGAAAATAGTTGCGCAGGCGAGTCATCATGATGCGGGAACGGGCCTTGAAATTGAGTGAATTCACCAAGAGGAGCCCGGCGGAAACCAAGCCACCAGGCCAATATATAGAACAGAAATTCGGGCTGCTCTATGACAGCCCTCCTGTCGTTATTCGACTGTAACGGATTTCGCCAGATTGCGCGGCTGATCTGCATCCGTTCCCATCAAGACGGCAGTATGATAGGCGAGCATCTGGATCGGTAAGGCATAGACGATAGGCGCGACGAATTCGGGAACATCGGGCAGCACGATCGTTTCCAGAGTGTCGAGTGTCGCGTTTTTCGCGCCCTTCTCATCCGTGATAAGCACAATGCGGCCGCCGCGCGCGGCAACCTCCTGCATGTTGGAAACGGTCTTTTCAAAGATACGGTCATGTGGAGCGATGACGATCACCGGCATCTGCTCGTCTATGAGCGCAATGGGACCGTGCTTCAACTCACCGGCAGCGTATCCTTCGGCATGGATATAGGACAACTCCTTGAGCTTCAGCGCACCTTCCAGCGCCAGCGGGTAGTTGGTATCGCGCCCGAGATAGAGCACGTGCCTGACATGGGAGAGCTCGCGGGCAACCTTTTCGATGCCGTCGCTCAGTTTCAAGGCCTGCGAGACATATCGCGGCGCTTCGGCGAGTTGGCGCACAAACGCCTTCTCCTCATCCGGTGTAATCGTGCCGCGTGCCCTGGCCGCCTTCAGTGTGAGTGCAGCAAGGACGCTCAACTGGCAGGTGAACGCCTTGGTGGAGGCCACCCCGATCTCGGGTCCGGCCAGGGTGGGAAAAATGCCGTCGCTCTCGCGCGCCATGGTGGATTCGCGGACATTGACAATGGCGGCAATCGGAATGCCCTCGCCGCGGCAGTAGCGCAAGGAAGCGAGCGTATCGGCGGTCTCACCCGACTGTGAGATGAAAAGCGCCGCGCTGTTTTCCGGCAATGGCATCTCACGATATCGAAATTCCGACGCGATATCGATATCGACGGGAAGCCGCGCGTAGCGCTCAAGCCAGTATTTGCCGATCAAACCGGCGAGATAGGCCGTACCGCAAGCTGAAATCGCCAGACGCTCGATCTTCGCGAAATCGAAAGGCAGATCGAAATTCGCCACGGTGCCTTGCGCAAAATCCAGATAGCGGGCCAGCGTGTGGGAAATCACCTCCGGTTGTTCATGGATCTCCTTCTCCATGAAATGACGGTAATTGCCCTTGTCGACCATCTGGCTCGCGCCGGACGATTGCTGACGAACCCGTTCCACCGGTTGGCCCGACATGTCGAAGATCTCCATGCCGGAGCGGCGCAGCACAACCCAGTCACCGTCTTCGAGATAGGTGATGGAATCGGTAAAGGGCGCAAGAGCAATTGCATCAGAGCCCAGATACATCTCGCCATCACCATGGCCGACAGCCAGGGGAGGTCCGTTGCGGGCGCCGATGATCAGATTTTCGTCACCGCGGAACATGATGGCCAACGCAAATGCCCCGCGAAGCTGCTTCAGGGTCGCAAATGACGCTTCCTGCGGCGAGGCGCCGTTTTTCAATGCGCGCGCAATCAGATGTGCAACGACTTCGGTGTCGGTCTGGGATGCGAAATCGGCACCTTCGACACGCAACTGATCGCGAAGTTCTGCGAAATTTTCGATAATGCCGTTGTGGACGACAGCCACATCGCCGGCAAAATGCGGATGCGCATTGGCCTCATTGGGAACACCATGCGTCGCCCAGCGCGTGTGGCCGATGCCGATCAAACCGCCAAGCGGCTCTTCGCCGAGCCGTTTCTCCAGATTGACCAGCTTGCCTTCTGCACGACGGCGATCAAGCGTTCCGTTATCAAGCGTCGCCACCCCGGCGGAATCATATCCGCGATATTCAAGCCGCTTCAAAGCGTCGACGATAAGCGGCGCCACCGGCGCCTGCCCGACAATGCCTACAATTCCGCACATATGGCTGTCTCAGCCTCCCACCAATCCGCTGCCCCGATTCATGCGATTGTTCTATGCCGGGGGACAAGCGTGTGTAAATCAACAAGTCTTTCAGTTCGTATCAGGCGAAGAATTCGGTATCGCGACGGAAGAAGCGGGGGTCAGCCTCTTTTCGCCTTAAGCGCTGCAAGGCGATCGCGCAGCCGCTTGCCCAGACCTTCCCTGTTGGACTGGCGCGCACGGCCGAAGGCAAGCGCATCGGCCGGCACGGATTCCGTCACCACGCTGCCAGAAGCCACATAGGCCCCTGCCCCGATCCTGATGGGAGCGACGAGAGACGTGTTCGACCCAACAAATGCGCCGGGTTCGACATCCGTGAAATGTTTTGAGAACCCGTCATAATTGCAGGTGATGGTACCGGCACCCAGATTGGCATTGGCCCCGATGCGGGCGTCGCCCACATAGGAGAGATGCGGGATCTTGGCACCGGGCTCCACACGCGCCTTCTTGATCTCAACAAAGTTTCCGACCTTGGCGCCATCCATGATCTCGGCTCCAGGGCGCAGCCGGGCAAAGGGGCCGACGGATGCACCCGCATCGACACGCGCTTCCTCCAGATGAGAATTCGCCCTGATGGTGACGTTCTCTCCCACCGTCACGCCGGGGCCGAAGAAGACGTTTGGCTCGATCACAGTGTCGCGGCCAATGACGGTGTCATGAGAGAAATACACGGTTTCCGGCGCGACCAGGGTCACGCCATCGAGCATCACCGCGTTGCGGCGACGCTGTTGCCAGATGCTTTCCGCGGCGGCGAGCTCGGCGCGATTGTTGATGCCGAGCGCGCTTTCATAGTCGGCCTCGATCGCGCGGACCTTCAGCCCTTTTGCGGTAGCGATCTCGACGATGTCGGTGAGATAATACTCGCCCTTGGCGTTGTCATTGCCGATTGAATCGAGCAGTTCCAGCACCCGGCTGCCACCGATGGCCATTGCACCGCCATTACAGAAGGTGATGCGACGCTCCTCATCGGTACAGTCTTTTTCTTCGCGGATTGCGATCAGGGCTTTGCCATTTTCGATCAGCCGCCCATAGCCGGTGGGCCGCTCGGTGCGAAATCCCATGACGACAACGTCTGCGCCTTCGGAAAGCCCCGCCCGGAGCCCCTGAAGAGCCTCGAGCGAGATAAGCGGTGTGTCGCCAAAGGTGACAAGAATATCGTCATAGCCACGGGCGATTGCAGCGCGTGCTGCCGACACCGCGTGTCCCGTACCCAGCCGCTCCGACTGAATGAATGTCTCTGCGCCGGGCGCGAAGGCTTCGGCTGCACGCGACACGGCCTCGGCTCCATGCCCCACAACCAGCGCCTTATCGCCGGCACCTGCGGCATCAAGCGCCCGGGTGACGTGGCCCAGCATCTCCAGCCCGGCAATCTTGTGCAGCACTTTCGGCGTGGCGCTCTTCATGCGCGTGCCCTCCCCGGCTGCGAGAATAACCGAAAGGCAGGTGCGTTCGCTCATGGATGATGCCCGTAATGCTCTTTGACGATTCGTCTTTCTAGCATCCTGCCCTAACGGCACCAATCGTCTCTCAACCGAGTTTGCCGAGGGCCGGAAAGGTCTCAAGAAGCCAGAAGGCCATGGATTGCATGCCGCCGGTTAAGAAAAGGACACCGGCCAGAACGAGCAGCGCGCCCATCACCTTTTCCACGCGCCCCAGATGCATGCGGAATCGCGAAAGAAAGCGCATGAAGCTACCGGAGAAAAGCGCTGCGAGAAGAAAAGGTACACCAAGGCCCAGCGAATAGACAGCCAGAAGCAACGCGCCATCGAGAACGGTCTCGCGTCCGCCGGCCAATGTCAGAATTGGGCCCAGCACCGGCCCGATACAGGGGGTCCATCCGAAAGCAAAGGCCAATCCCATTACATAGGCGCCAATCCTTGTGGCCGGCTTTCCGCCCGCCTGAATGCGCGCCTCACGCGACAGAAAGGGAATGCGCACCACACCGAGAAAATTAAGCCCCATGACGATGATGACAATGCCGGCAGCGATGGCGAGTTCCTGTTGCCATGTCCGCAGGACCGCACCGATGGTCGAGGCCCCGGCCCCCAAAAGCACGAAGACGGTGGTGAAGCCGAGAACAAACGCAAGGGAGGCGGAGAAGAGCGCGAAGCGCGTGGCAGTCGTAGCCGGGGAAACGGCCTCACCTGCCTTCTCCCCCTGAAACTGTTCCACCGAAACGCCGGCCATGTAGCACAGATAAGGCGGGACTAGCGGCAACACGCAGGGTGAGAGAAATGACAGCGCTCCGGCACCCGCCGCGCTCAAATATCCAACGTCAATCGCCATGCTTCATCTCAAAACAGGAATAAAGAAAATGCCAGCCACAGCGGGCGTGACATCGTATATTCAGACGGAGCGCCACAAGCCAATCACCTTTGCGTGGCATACCGTCGCGACGAAGGCCATAGCCGGAACGCGATCAACCAAATGCACATTCGCGATTGTGAGAAAATCGGTGGTGAGCGCGCAGGGGCTCGAACCCTGGACCTACTGATTAAAAGTCAGTTGCTCTACCAACTGAGCTACGCGCTCCCTTCGGGTTCGGAAGAACCCTGGAAATTGCGGCGGAACATAGAGAGGGGCTTATCTGCGGTCAACCGGAAAAAAGCGTCTTTCGCCCGACTTTTTTGTTCGCTTGCCGAAGTGCCTTTCGTACACGGCTTTCACGTCGCACTGAGGGTGCGGCGAACGGCGTCGCGCCAGCCTTCAAGCTTCCTGTCGCGAACGTCTGCATCAATCGCAGGACAGAACTGACTGTCCAGTTTCCAGCCGGCAGCGAATTCCTCGGTATCAGGCCAGACGCCGGCGCGCGATCCCGCGAGCCATGCAGCACCAAGAGCCGTTGTTTCGAGCTGAGTCGGCCTGTCGACGGGCGCGTCCAGCATGTCTGCCAGGAATTGCAACATCCAGTCGCTGGCAACCATGCCGCCATCGACGCGGAGTACGGTTTCGGTTTCCCCATCCTGCCAATCCTTGCGCATGGCATCGAGAAGGTCACGTGTCTGATAAGCGACCGATTCGAGCGTGGCGCGGGCGAACTCGGCCGGGCCCGAATTTCGTGTTAGGCCGTAGATTGCTCCACGCGCATCCGCATCCCAGTGCGGGGCCCCGAGACCGACAAATGCGGGAACGAGATAAAGCTGCTGCGTGGGATCGGCTTTTGCAGCCAGAGCGCCCGAATCGGCAGCCTTGCCGATGATCTTCAACCCGTCGCGCAGCCATTGAACTGCAGCGCCAGCAACGAAAATCGACCCTTCGAGCGCGTAGGTTGTCACACCATCCAGCCGGTAGGCGATCGTGGTGAGAAGACGATTTTTTGAAGAAACCATCGCCTGGCCGGTGTTGAGCATGGCAAAACATCCCGTGCCATAGGTGGCCTTGAGCATTCCCGGTTGGAAACAAGCCTGGCCGATGACGGCTGCCTGCTGGTCGCCGGCAACACCGAGTATAGGGATTGCCGCTCCGAAAAGTTTTTTATTGGTGACGCCGAAATCGGCGGCGCTGTCCTTCACCTCGGGGAGCAACGCTTTGGGAACCCTGAGAGTCTTCAGGAGTTCGTCATCCCATTCATTCGTCTTGATGTTGTAAAGAAGCGTGCGTGAGGCATTCGTGGCGTCCGTGACATGCGCCTTGCCGCCGGTCAGCCGCCAGATCAGAAACGTGTCGATGGTGCCGGCAAGGAGCTCCCCCTTCTCCGCCCGCTCGCGTGCACCCTTCACCTCATCGAGAATCCAGGCGAGTTTCGTTCCAGAAAAATACGGATCGAGAAGAAGGCCGGTTTTTGCGGTAAAAGTTTCTTCCAATCCCTCCGTCTTCAGCTTTTCGCACATGGGGGCGGTGCGGCGGTCTTGCCAGACTATGGCATTGTGGATGGGCTTGCCGCTATCGCGCTCCCAAACAACGATCGTCTCGCGCTGATTGGTGATGCCGATGGCTGCTACATCAGCCGCTTCCAGCTTCGCTTTGCGCAGAGCGCTGCGCGCGGTCGACACAACACCCTTCCAGATCTCTTCGGGATCGTGTTCCACCCAGCCCGACTTCGGATAATGCTGTTGGAATTCCTTCTGTCCGGTCGCTACCGGCTGCATTGAAGCGTCGAACACGATGGCCCTGCTGGATGTCGTGCCCTGGTCTATCGCCAATACATAACCGCTCATTGGTCCTCCGGATCGGTCTGAAGCTTTTTGCCAAATGGGGAGCCGGACTTGCCGGCTCCCCATCCATTTTGATGCCATTCAGGCATGTTGCAACCGGCCTCACTGCCAGCGCTTGACGATTTCCTCGTAAACGATGGTCTCACCCTGAGGCTTTTCGTTTTCGAGTTTGGCTTTTGCGCCCCCTTTGCCGATCCATTCGGATGGATCCTTTTCCTCGTTCAAGCGCGGACCGCAACCGCCATAGACATTGGCGCTTTCATCCGCGGCCTGCATGCGGGCCATGGTGATATCCATTTCACCGGCCAGACGATCCATCGCCTCCTGCGGGGTAAACGCGCCGGAGTTCACGTCGCCGATCTGTTGCCACCAGATCTGTGCCAGCTTGGGATAATCCGGCACATTGACGCCCGTGTCTGTCCACAGAACCCGGTCCGGCGAGCGATAGAATTCGACGAGGCCGCCGAGCTTCGGAGAACGTTCAGTGAAGGATTCATGATTCACGGTGGAATCGCGAATGATCGTGAGACCGACATGGCTCTTCTTCACGTCGACCGTTTTCGAGGTGACGAACTGGGCGTAGAGCCAGGCCGCCTTGCGGCGATCCACAGGTGTGGATTTGAACAGCGTCCAGGAGCCCACATCCTGATAGCCGAGCTTCATGCCCTCTTCCCAGTAGGGGCCGTGTGGTGAAGGCGCCATCTTCCAGAGCAGATTGCCTTCGTCATCGACGGTGTTGTTGCCCTCGCTCTTCGGCTTGACCATGTCGGCGGTGAAGGCGGTGTACCAGAATATCTGCTGGGCGACATTGCCCTGGCTGAGCGCCGGCAGCGACTGATAGAAGTCGAGATCGGCGGCACCTGGAGGCGCATACTGGCGCAGCCACTCATCCCATTTGCGGATGGCGTAGACGGCGGCAGGTCCATTGGCAGCACCACCCCGAGTGACGGAAGCGCCGGCAGGGTTGCACGACCCCTCCTCCATGCGGATGCCCCATTCATCGATCGGGCGGCCATTGGGCAGCCCCTTGGAGCCTGCACCGGCCATGGAGAGCCAGGCGTCCGTCATGCGCCAGCCGAGATCCGGTGCGCGCTTGCCGTAGTCCATATGACCATAGACGCGAACACCATCGATCTCCTTCACATCATTGGTGAAGAAGTCAGCGATATCCTCATAGGCCGACCAGTTGACTGGAACGCCAAGCTCGTAACCGTATTTCTCCTTGAATTTCTCTTTGATTTCAGGGCGATCAAACCAGTCCTTTCGGAACCAGTAGAGGTTGGCAAACTGCTGGTCCGGCAATTGCCAGAGCTTGCCGTCCGGTCCGGTAGCAGAGGCGACGCCGATGAAATCCTCAAGATCGAGGGTCGGAGACGTGACGTCTGCACCTTCGCCTTCCATCCAGTCGGTAAGGTTGACTGCACTTTGCAGGCGCGAATGCGTACCCACCAGATCGGCATCGTTGACGTAGGCATCATAGAGATTGCGGTTGGTCTGCATCTGGGTCTGTACCGCCTGCACCACCTCGCCTTCGCCCAGAAGCTGGTGGTTGACCTTGATGCCGGTGATCTCTTCGAACGCCTTGGTCAGAGTTTCAGACTCGTAGGAATGTGTCGGAATGGTTTCGGAAAGGACGTTGATCTCCATTCCCTGAAATGGTTCCGCTGCCTTGATAAACCATTCCATTTCGGCCAGCTGATCCTCACGGCTGAGAGAGGAAGGCTGGAATTCACTGTCGATCCACTTTTCCGCAGCAGCCATATCTGCCATGGCCTGACCGGGCAGCCAGAGCAAGGCAAGCGCTGCGACAGAAGTCTTAAAATGCGCTTTCATTTCAAACTCCTCCTCCTGTTTCCACATTCATTCGATGAATGTGGTTTGACGCTCAATGAGCCCATTTGGGAGCTCTTGACCGCCGGTTTGCGGGACGCTTTGCATCCCGCTTTGCTTTGTCCGGAACCTACACCCAGCGGAACACCGCATAGGCATAGATCAAAGACAAAATCGTGCCGCCCCAAAGCGGCATATCAGTCAGGCCCAGCCACCCCAGATGGATAAAGGCGCTGCCGAGCAACGAGATGAAAAGACGGTCTCCCCGCGTGGTATCGAGACCGAGAATCCCGTGCCGCGGCCCTCCACCGGGGCTCGCCCATTCCCAGACGGTCATGGCGCACAGAAGCGCGAAGATGACGAGGAAGAATGTGGCCGTCTGCCACGTCCAGGCCATCCATGTGAGATCGAGCCAGTGCGGCATGATTTCCTCCTTACACGCGCCCTAGGGCAAAGCCCTTGGCGATGTAATTGCGTACAAACCAGATCACGATTGCACCCGGGATGATTGTCAGAACACCGGCGGCCGCCAGAAGACCAAGCTCGTAACCGGAGGTGCTCGCCGTGCGAGTCATGACGGCGGCAATGGGTTTGGCAGCCACGGAGGTCAGCGTCTTGGCCAGAAGCAGTTCCACCCACGAAAACATGAAGCAGAAAAAGGCCGTGACACCGATCCCCGACGCTATAAGCGGCATGAAGATCTTCACGAAGAAGCGTGGAAACGAATAGCCGTCAATATAAGCCGTTTCATCGATCTCCTTCGGCACACCCGACATGAAGCCTTCGAGAATCCAGACCGCGAGCGGAATGTTGAACAGGCAGTGGGCCAGTGCCACAGCCCACGGTGTGTCGAACAGGCCAACGGCGGAGTAGAGCTGGTAGAAGGGCAAGGCGAAAACCGCCGGCGGCGCCATGCGGTTGGTGAGCAGCCAGAAGAACAGGTGCTTGTCTCCAAGGAAACGATAGCGCGAGAACGCATAGGCGGCAGGCAACGCAAAGGCGACCGAAATTACAGTATTTATAAGGACATAATTGATGGAGCTGATGTAACCGTTATACCAGACCGGATTGGTCAAAATCTCCACATAGCTGTCGATGGTAAAGTTTTTGGGCCACGGGCTGAAGCCGCCGAGGATCTCGTTGGTCGTCTTGAAGGACATGTTCACGAGCCAGTAGATCGGCAGGAGCAGGAAGATGATGTAGAGCGTGGGAACGAGCCAGCGGGTCACTCTCATTGGTCCTCTCCCCGTGTCATCAGCGTGTAGAAGATCCAGCTCACCAGCAGTGTCATCAGAAAGTAGACGATGCTCATAGCGGCAGCGATACCGAGATTGAATTCCCCCAGAGCCGCCTTCACCAGATCGATGGACAGGAAGGTCGTGGCATTGCCCGGACCGCCGCCGGTGAGCACAAAGGGCTCGGTGTAAATCATGAAAGAATCCATGAACCGCAGGAGAATTGCGATGGTGAGAACGCGGTTCATCTTGGGCAATTGGATGTAGCGGAAGACCGACCAGCGCGATGCGCCGTCGATCTTGGCGGCCTGGTAATAGGCCTCGGGGATCGAACGCAAGCCGGCATATGCAAGCAGCACCACGAGAGATGTCCAGTGCCAGACATCCATCAACACCACGGTGAACCAGGCGGAGACAGGTTGGCGGGTGAAATTGTAAGGTATGCCGAGTGCATTCAATCCGTAGCCCAGAAGGCCGATATCAGGCAGGGCCATGATGTTCCACATCGCACCTACCACGTTCCACGGTATCAGCAGCGGCAGCGCCATCAGAACGAGGCAGACCGACACAAATGGGCCCGAGCGGGGCATGGTCAGGGCAATGGCGACACCCAACGGCACTTCGATCAACAGGATGATGCCGGTGAAGAGGAACTGCCGGAGCAGCGAGGCATGGAAGCGCTCCGAAGTGAGCACGTCCTCATACCATTTGACGCCTTCGAAGAAGAACAGATTGTTGCCGAAGGTCTCCTGAACCGAATAGTTCACCACCGTCATGAGCGGAATGATGGCGTTGAAGGCCACCAGCAGCAGGACCGGCAGGACGAGAAACCAGGCGCGGTTGTTCCATGTCTTGATCATGCCACCCCTCCCCGACGCGCGGAGACGGGCTCAACGCGCCATGAATCCGCATAGAGATTGATGCCTGCCGGATCGAAACTGATGTGGGGATCGCTTGGCAGGGCAGCACCTTCGGCGACAATTACCGCCACGGGCTGTCCCTCGATTGTCGCATGAACGATCTTTCGGCGACCGGTGTCTTCCACACGCACGATCTGCGCAGGGATGCCTTCTTCGCCGATGCGCACATATTCGGGCCGCACACCCAGCTCCATCTTCGCATCCCGCGTTTGCGGGATCTGCCCTTCGAGAGCGATAGCGTGGGGGCCGATATGGGCACCCTGCCCGTCGATCCGGACGGGAAGGACATTCATCCCCGGAGAACCAATGAAATAGCCGACAAAGGTGTGGTTGGGACGCTCGAAAAGCGCCTCGGGCGTGCCGATCTGAACGATCTCACCCTCGTTCATCACCACGACCTGATCGGCGAAGGTGAGCGCTTCGGTCTGATCATGGGTGACATAGACCATGGTGAAGGCAAAACGCCGGTGGAGCTCCTTCAACTGCGAGCGCAGCACCCATTTCATGTGCGGGTCGATCACAGTCAGCGGCTCATCAAAGAGAATGGCACTCACATCGGAGCGCACCAACCCGCGGCCGAGCGCGATCTTCTGCTTGTCATCGGCGGTGAGGCCCTTGGCCTTCTGGTCGGCACGGTCCGCCAGACCGATCATGGTGAGCGTTTCACGCACGCGCCGCTCGATCTCCTCGACGGCAACGCCGCGATTGCGCAGCGGAAAGGCGAGGTTTTGGTAGACCGTCATCGTGTCGTAGACGACCGGAAACTGAAACACCTGAGCGATGTTGCGATCTTCAGTGGAGAGGTCCGTCACAGTTCGACCATCGAACAGGATTTCACCCTCCGTGGGACGCAGAAGACCTGAAATGATGTTCAGAAGAGTGGTCTTGCCGCATCCCGATGGACCAAGCAGCGCATAGGCACCGCCGTCGTCGAAGGTGTGCTGAACCTTCTTCAGGGCATAATCATCATCACTTGCTGGATCTGGCAGGTAGGCGTGGCGGATGTTGTTGAGATCAATTCGCGCCATCGCCGCCTCCTATGCCGCCTGGCTCTCTTGTGATTCCACACAACCGCCTGCCGGATCGAATATCAGCATGTGGCGGGTGTCGATGAACACGTCGACGATCTGGTCAACCTCCAGACGGTGGATACCTTCCTCGAGCATCACCCAGCGATGACCAGCGAATTCCAAATGAACAAAACTCTCAGAACCGGTTATCTCAGTGACCGAGACCGAGGCCTTGACGGAAACCGCGCCGGGTTCCCTCGGCGTCAGAGAAAGGTGGTGGGGCTGGAAACCAAGCGTATAATTCCCATCGGGGGCCCGCATCCGGGATTCGGGAACCGGCACCTGGACATTCGCATCGAGGACGAACACCTCTCCGGCTTTGACTGCAGCCACGGTGTTCAGTGGCGGATCGGAGAAGGTCTGAGCTGTCACAAGGTCGACCGGTCGTCGAAAGACGTCGATCGTCGGACCGAACTGCGTCAGCCGCCCTTTGCTCAAGGTGGCCGTGTTGCCGCCAAGCAGCAAGGCTTCGCTCGGCTCCGTGGTCGCGTAGACAAAGATCGCACCGGAGGCGGCAAAGATCCTGGGCAGTTCCGCGCGCAATTCTTCGCGGAGCTTGTAATCAAGATTGGCAAGCGGCTCATCGAGCAAAACAAGCCTCGCTTCCTTGACCATGGCACGGGCGAGCGCAGTGCGCTGTTGTTGCCCACCGGAAAGCTCCAAAGGTGTGCGCTTGAGGTGGGGAGTCAGATACAGCAGTTCGGCTGCCCCGTGCACTTTCTCGTCGATCGTGTTTTTGTCGAAGCCCGCAACACGCAGCGGCGAGGCAATGTTTTCAAAGACAGTCATCGCCGGATAATTGATAAACTGCTGGTAGACCATGGCGACGCTTCGCTTCTGGACGGGGACGCCGGTCACATCCGCACCGTCCATCCAGACGCTGCCGCCGGTCGATCGGTCGAGCCCCGCCATGAGGCGCATCAAGGTGGTCTTGCCGGCGAGCGTGGGACCAAGCAACACGTTCAGCGTGCCGGGCTCAAGCTTCAGCGACACATCGTCGATATGCGTCAGGCCTGAATCGACCTTCGATACATTGCGCAGTTCAAGCATGTCCTCCCCCAGCGTTGGCCGCCTGGTCTTGCATTCCCGAAATGTTACGCATGTAATTGTCGACTTCTGCCGCCTCCTGCGACGTCAGCCACAATCCGCGCTTGGTCCTGCGCCAAAGCACGTCCTCACCGCTGACCGCCCATTCACGAGCTGCCAGATACCGAAGTTCGACCTCATAGAGATCAAGGCCGAAATGCCGCCCGAGATCATCGATCGACCGGGCCCCTCCCAAAAGATCGCGTGCACCCAGACCATACAATCTGATCAGTCGTGCCGCGCAGCTTCGCTCAAGGAAGGCATAGTCGCGCAAAAGCGCGTCAACCTGTTGTTCATAGCCATTGGCGGGAAAATCACCACCGGGCAGCACACCCGTCTCCGTCCACGGTTCTCCTTTTTTTCCGATCGCTTCGCCAATCTTCTCCAGCGCCGATTCTGCCAGTTTCCGGTAGGTGGTAATCTTGCCGCCGAACACATGCAGCATGGGCGCGCCCTCGCGCGCCGTCTCGGATTTCAGTACGTAGTCCCGCGTCGCCTCCTGAGCCTTCGAGGCACCGTCGTCAAACAGCGGACGAACACCGGAATACGTCCAAACGATATCGTCGCGCGTCACGGGCTCGGCAAAATACTCGCTTGCGGCAGCGCATAGATAATCGGTCTCGCGGTCACTGATGGCGACTTCCCTGGGATCACCATCATAGTCCTCATCCGTGGTGCCGATCAGCGTGAAATCTTCTTCATAGGGAATGGCGAAGATGATCCGGCCATCGGCATTCTGGAA
The DNA here is from genome assembly GCF_019891395.1 of Nitratireductor kimnyeongensis. Taxonomy (NCBI): domain Bacteria; kingdom Pseudomonadati; phylum Pseudomonadota; class Alphaproteobacteria; order Hyphomicrobiales; family Phyllobacteriaceae; genus Nitratireductor; species Nitratireductor kimnyeongensis. The sequence continues at coordinate 3,728,984 of NZ_CP078143.1, forward strand.
AAAATAGGCGCGTGGATCGGAAAATTTTTGCCTGACAACGATGTGACTGCCCTTGACCAGCCGAACATTGTGAACGTCGTTCTGGCCCAGCACGCCTGAAATGACGTGATCGACCCAGGGACCGGCAGCATTGACGAGGTATCGCGCCCGCACCGTTTCCATTTCGCCCGTCAGAAGGTTCTGAATACGGATGTTCCAGATCCCGTTCTCGTCTTCAGCCGAAACGACCCGGGTGCGTATCCGAACGTCCGCTCCCCTATCAGCAGCATCGCGTGCATTGAGAACAACGAAGCGCGCATCATTGACCCAGCAATCGGAATACTCGAATGCCCGGCGGTAGGAAGCTTTCAGCGGCTTGCCGGCCGGATCGGTGCGCATGTCGAGCGTGCGAGTCTTCGGAAGCAGTTTCCGCCCGCCGATATGATCGTAGATGAAGAGCCCGAGACGCACGAGCCAAGCCGGGCGCAACCCCTTGTGCAAAGGCAATACAAAACGCATGGGCCAGATGATATGCGGCGCATTGCGCCACAGGATCTCGCGTTCCATGAGCGCCTCACGAACGAGACGAAACTCGTAATATTCCAGGTAGCGCAGCCCACCGTGAATGAGCTTGGTGGAGCCTGACGAGGTACCGCTCGCCAGGTCGTTCATTTCCGCCAGAAAGACGGAATAGCCGCGCCCCACCGCGTCTCGCGCGATCCCGCACCCATTGATTCCGCCGCCAATGACGAACACGTCAAAAATGTCAGAACGGACGGACTTGGAACCGGGCACACGTTTCTCCCTGCCTCGTGTTTGACAGGGATAGCCCTGCCCTGGAGACAAAAGAATTATTTCGAAAGAAAAGTGAATGTCAAACGAAAACCAATCTGCGTTAACATTCGGTCTCAATCAGCCGCACACCCGCATCCTCGCACAAGCCACGCATCGCAGGCAGTGGGCAACGATCTGTGATGAAGGTGTCGACCTGGGACAAGTGCCCGATACGGACCGGCGCGCCGCGTTCGAACTTGGTGGAGTCCGACACCAGAATCACATGCCGCGCATTTGCGATGATGGCCTGCGCCACCTTCACCTCGCGAAAGTCGAAGTCATAGAGCGCGCCATCCGGGTCAATCGACGAAACGCCGATGACCGCATAATCGACCTTGAACTGGCGGATAAAATCCACCGCCGCCTCCCCGACGACCCCGCCGTCAGACCCGCGCACCACGCCACCGGCGATGATGACCTCAAATGAGGGAAACACCCTCATCCTATTGGCAACGTTGATGTTATTTGTGATGACCATGAGCCCCTCATGATCTAGTAAAGCATCACTTACGGCCTCAGTCGTTGTGCCGATATTCACAAAAAGGGACGCTCTGTCAGGAATGATGCGCGCTGCGGCCTGACCGATTGCGCGTTTTTCTTCCGAGGCGATTTTGCGCCGCGCTTCATACTCCATGTTTTCTATACCGGAAGGCAGCAGGGCTCCCCCGTGGATCCGGGTCAGGAGGCGTCGATCACAAAGTTCATTGAGATCACGCCGTATCGTCTGCGGGGTAACACCGAAATGCTCGGCCAGATCGTCGACCAAAACCCGACCATGCTCCTTGGCCTGCTCGAGGATTTCAGACAACCGGGGCGTCAGGAAGGAAAGGTTCATCGCATTCTCAATTTTCGTTTTGAGGCATTTAAATCCAAAAACGAAAATCGAACAAGCTTTCCGCGACCGCAAACGCTCGGGAAACTCACTGTCGGCATCGGAGGTGCCATCACGCGTGAAACCATTTCCGCATGCATATCGTAACTTCAAGCTGAACTGAAAGGCGGGACTATCTCAGAAAAAAGCCGGACATACGCAGAAAAGGGAGACGGAGAAATGAAGAATTTCTTGCCAACACTCACGCTGACACTGCTTTCGCCTGCGTTCGTTTTCGCGGGCGAAGCAGAAATCCGCGCGACGCAATCCTCCATCAGAAGCCAGATCGAGGCGCTTCAGGCCGGTGAATATGGGCTGGCCTACAGCTATGCCGCGCCAAACATCAGGGAGCTGTTTCCCACGGTCGAACAGTTCACCGACACGGTCACTCGTGGCTATCAACCGGTCTATCGTCCCCGCAGCTTCGCTTTTGGGAGGGCGATCGAACCGGATGCGACAACCGTTGTTCAGCGCGTGCTAGCGACGGGTCCGAACGGCAATAGTTATGAGGCAGTGTACACATTGCAACGACAGCCCGACGGCATCTATCGGATCTCAGCTGTCAGGTTGAGAGAGGCAAGAGACCTGGCGATCTGACGCGCGCAACAATATGAGCCGTATCGGCAGCGACCTTAGCGCTTGAAATCAGGGAGGCTTTTGAAAGCCCTTTTCAATGCGTCGGACCAGCCTTCCGAGATTTCCCGCAGATACGGATTGTCGGCTTCAATGCGCTTTTCGTAGCCGATTCGGAACGTATCGTTCTCGTAGTACAGAAGATCGATAGGCAGGCCGACGGACAGATTGGACTTCAGCGTGGAATCGAAGGAGACAAGCAGGAGCTTCACCGTTTCCTCCAGGCTCATGGTCGGGTCGAATGCGCGCACCAGAATGGGTTTGCCATACTTCGTCTCACCGATCTGGAAGAACGGCGTGTCGGCGCCTACCTCGATGAAGTTCCCCTCCGGATAGATGAGGAAGAGACGCGGTTCCATGCCACGGATCTGACCACCCAGAATGAAGGAAGCGCCGAACGCATCGGCACTCTGACCGGCCGGAGCCGACTGCCGAATGACCTCTTTGACGGTATCCCCTACCAGACGAGCTGCCTGATACATGGACGGGGTTTCGATCATGGAGGGCGTTCGCTCGTCGGGTGCCTTGGTGCGCTCATCTAGCAGGCTGATCACGGCTTGCGTGGTTGCCAGATTGCCTGCCGAAAGCAACACCAGGACGCGATCATCCGGCTTTTGCCAGCAATGCATCTTGCGGAAGATGGAGATGTTGTCGACGCCGGCATTCGTCCGCGTGTCGGACATGAACACCAGGCCGTGATGCGTTTTCAGCCCGACGCAATAGGTCATCTGGACCGTGCCTCATTCAGATTCGTTCAGTAAGACTACTGCTCCACCGTGATCTGAACCGCAAGCTCTTCCTGAGCCTGACCGACCCTGATCCCCATCACCGGCATCGCATCGCGGTAATCACGCCCCGTTGCCACACGCACATAGCGGTGGTCTGCCGAAATACCGTTGGAGCAGTCAAAGGCGACCCATCCCAGACCGTCAAGATAGGCTTCGGCCCAGGCATGGCTCGCTGCCTGTTCGTCGCTGTCATCCATACGCAGATATCCGCTTATGTACCGCGCGGGAAAACCCATCAATCGGGCGGTCGTCAGAAAAATATGCGTGTGATCCTGACAGACCCCCTCGCCGTTTGCGAGGGCCTCCTCCGCCGTCGTGGCCGCATCCGTGGCGCCGATCCGATAGGCAACGCGCTCGCGCACTTCGTTCATCAGTGCATGCAACCTTTCCACATCGGTGCCGCCGGCAATGTCGCGCACCAGCGCTGATATTCCGCGCCCGACCGTGCATAGCGGGGTTTGCTGACCAAAGAGCCATAATGGAGCGAGCCCCTGATGCTTGCCCGTGACCCCCGCAGTATCACGGGTTTCCACAACACCCGACGCTTCAAGAACGATCGTGTGCTGCCCGCCTTCTATGCTTACGAGCCGGGTATCATTCCCGAACCCGTCGATGAATTGCGCTTCCTGTGTGGCGCCCTCGATATTGAGCGACCACTCGAGAACATCCTGGGTCGGACCACTTTGAGGACACAGCCGAAGGCGCTGCAACGCGTAGGAGAGAGGCGCGTCATAGCGGTATTCCGTGCGGTGCGTAATTTTAAGACGCATCGGACTACCCTTAATAGAAGCGAAAATCTGCCGCGATCTGATTGCCCAAAGCGGCATTGTCGCGGATGAAATCGCTCAAAAACTCATGCAAGCCCTCATCGAATATATCCGAAACTGCGGCCATTTTCAGTTTCTCGAATTTGGCGTCGGCCATCTCATTACACCGTTGCCGCACACCATATTCATCCGCCATATAGTCCAGAGAATCGCAGATCTGCCGGTAACAGAATGCCAGGGAACGCGGCATACGCCGGTTCAATATGAGATAATCGGCGATGTTCGCAGGGTTGAAATCCCCTTCATGGGTCCAGCGGTATGACCGCAAGGCGGAGACCGAACGCAAGATCGTTTGCCACTGGATATTGTCGAGCGAGGAACCGACCCAAGTGGCCGATGGCAAAAGCACATAATATTTGACATCGAGTATGCGGGAGGTGTTGTCGGCGCGCTCAATCATCGTACCCATTTGCGCAAAATCGAAGATCTCGTTGCGCAACATGGTGCCCTGAAACGCACCGCGAATGAGTGCGGTTTCGCGTTTGACCGCATCAAGAACGGCAGGCAGATCCTGCTCGTCCACGCGTCGCTTGAGCATACGATGCATGGCCATCCACGCTTCATTCACACTCTCCCAAGTCTCCCGCGTGAGCGCTGTTCTCACCATCCGCGCATTCATCCGCGCCGTATCGATGGACGAGAGAACACTCGACGGATTGCCGGTGTCCCGGAGCAGGAAGTTTGTGACCGTGGCCGTATCGAACGTATCGTTGTCCTGTTCAAACACATCACGCACACCGGCGCTCGTGAGAACCGAGGCCCATTCGTCGGATGAGGCGCTTGTCTCTGTCAACGCCAGCCTCAGCCCGGTGTCGACCAGACGCGCCATATTCTCCGCCCGCTCGATGTAACGGGCCATCCAGTAAAGACCGTTGGCTGAACGTCCAAGAAGCATGTCAACGCGCCCTAATCATCGAGAACCCAGGTATCCTTTGTCCCTCCTCCTTGTGAGGAGTTGACCACGAGGGATCCCTTCTTCAACGCCACCCTTGTAAGCCCACCCGGCACGATCCGAATGCGATCCGACACGAGAACGAAAGGACGCAGATCCACATGGCGTGGAGCCAGGCCCTTGCTGGTAAGGATCGGACAGGTGGAAAGCGATAGCGTCGGCTGGGCGATATAGTTTTTCGGGCGGGCCTTCAGTTTCTTTGCAAAGGCCGCCCTCTCCTTCTTCGAAGCGGCAGGCCCCACAAGCATCCCATATCCGCCTGATCCATGGACTTCCTTGACGACCAGTTCGTCCAGATGCTCCAGAACATAGGCGAGGCTGTCCGGCTCCGAGCAGCGCCAGGTGGGGACATTGGGCAAAATTGCCTTGCGACCCGTATAGAACTCCACAATCTCCGGCATATAGGAATAGATCGCCTTGTCGTCGCAAATCCCGGTCCCTGGAGCGTTCGCGATTGTGATCTTGCCGGCCCGATAGACATCCATGATGCCCGGCACTCCGAGGACAGAGTCCGGCCGGAAGGTCAACGGATCGAGATAGTCGTCGTCAATCCTGCGATAGAGAACATCAATACGCCGGTAGCCCTGTGTGGTTCGCATGGCCACATGGCCATCCACCACACGGAGATCCGATCCCTCCACGAGCTCCACACCCATCTGGTCCGCCAGGAACGCGTGCTCGAAATAGGCTGAATTGAAGCTTCCGGGTGTCAGGACGGCGATGGTCGGTTTTCCCTCGCAAAGCTCCGGCTTCACGCGAGCCAGAGAATCGCGAAGGAGCTGCGGGTAGTTCTCGACGGGCCGCACCTTCACCTGTTGAAACAGCTCCGGAAAGAGCTGCATCATCGTTTCCCGGTTTTCCAACATATAGGAGACCCCGGAGGGGGTGCGGGCATTGTCTTCCAGAACGAAGAAGTCATCTTCCCCGGTCCGAACAATGTCGACGCCGGTGATGTGGGTATACACCCCTCCAGGTGGTTTCACGCCGATCATTTCCGGCAAGAACGCCTCATTTCCAGAGATGATCTCGCGGGGTATGCGCCCTGCGCGCAGAATTTCCTGTCGATGATAGATGTCTTCCAAAAACGCATTGAGCGCCTGAACACGCTGCTCTATCCCCTGGACGAGTCGGCGCCATTCCTTGCCCGAAATGATGCGTGGAACGATGTCGAATGGGATCAGTCGCTCCGCCGCCTCCTGATCGCCATAAACCGCAAAGGTGATCCCCGTTCTTCGGAAAACCCGTTCCGCGTCGCCCGCCTTCTGCTTAAGGCGTTTGGCGTCCTGCCGGTCAAACCAGCTCTGGTAATCTTCGTAGGGATTTCGGGCCTGGCCCCCCAGGCGCATCTCGTCAAATGCCGTCAAGAAATGCTCCTTTCTGAGGCATTTCAACGGGGAAGCCGGAAAAAAGCAAGGTGTTTCTAAATGTTACGGCGGTTCGAGCAGAGAAAGGAGGGCGATGCCCAATTCCTACGCTCCAGATCGGCGGCCTTGCACACTCTTTGAGCAAAATTACTCAATGTGGCGGGATATCGCCCTCTTCCCAAGCAGCCCGGATCTCCGCTGAGCGTTTGGCAAAGCGTCCGGCTTCGATGGCATTCCGGATGTCTTGCATCAACGACTGGTAATAAGCGAGATTGTTCCAGGTCAGCAACATGCCGGCGAGTGACTCTCCCGCTTTGACCAGATGATGAAGATAGGCACGCGAATAATCCCGCGCAGCCGGGCAATCGCTTTCTTCATCCAACGGACGCATATCCTCGGCGTGGCGGGCATTCTTGAGGTTGATCTTGCCGCGCCGCGTGTAGGCGAGCCCGTGCCGGCCGGCTCGGGTGGGCATCACGCAATCGAACATGTCGATCCCGCGCGCGACTGATTGCAGGATATCGTCCGGAGTGCCGACGCCCATCAGATAGCGGGGCTTTCCGACCGGCAGCACCGGACAGGTGGCCTCGAGCATCTCGAGCATGACTGCTTGCGGCTCACCGACAGCGAGGCCGCCGACGGCATAGCCTTTCAGATCCATAGCAGCGAGAGCCTGCGCGGAACGCTCTCGCAAATGCGGTTTGTCTCCGCCCTGGACGATGCCAAACATCGCTTTTCCCGGTTGATCGCCAAACGCCGACTTGCAACGTTCCGCCCAGCGCAGGGACAACTCCATCGCACGTTCGATTTCGGCATCTTCCGCCGGCAATGCAATGCACTCATCAAGCTGCATCTGGATGTCCGAGCCCAGTAGCCCCTGTATCTCGATCGACCGCTCGGGCGACATCTCGAACACCTGGCCATCCACATGGGAGCGAAAAGTGACGCCTTTTTCGGTGATCTTGCGCAGGTCCGCCAGCGACATGACCTGAAATCCGCCGGAGTCTGTCAGGATCGGGTATGGCCAGCGCGCGAATGCGTGCAATCCGCCAAGCCGCGCCATCCGTTCGGCCCCCGGGCGCAGCATGAGGTGATAGGTGTTGCCGAGAATAATGTCCGCCCCCAGGTCGCGGACCTGATCCATGTACATCGCCTTGACGGTGGCTGCCGTCCCCACCGGCATGAAGGCCGGCGTGCGTATTGTGCCACGTGGCATGGAGATTTCACCACGCCGGGCATCACCGTCGGTCGCCAGAAGGCGGAAGATGAACTGGTCACTCACGACTGGTCGTCCCTGAAGAGCACGCTGGCATCACCATAGGAATAAAAACGGTATTCATTCCTGATTGCATGATCGTAGGCACGCTTCATGGTCTGCGTTCCACAGAAGGCTGAAACGAGCATGAAAAGCGTCGAGCGCGGAAGGTGAAAATTCGTCATCAACACATCGACGGTGCGAAAACGGTATCCAGGCGTTATGAAGATGTCGGTCGCGCCAGCCCATGCCTCCAGCTTGCCGGTGCGCTGTGATGCGCTTTCGAGAAGCCGCAAGGAAGTGGTGCCGACAGAAACGATGCGCCCGCCCCGCTCCCGAACCGCATTCAAGGCTTTCGCCGTGTCGGCCTCCACCTCACCCCATTCGGAGTGCATCTTGTGGTCATCGGTATCGTCAACCTTGACCGGGAGAAAGGTGCCTGCCCCCACATGAAGTGTTACAAAATACCGCTCGATGCCGGCCGCATCCAGCGCCTGCATCAGTTCAGGCGTGAAATGAAGGCCCGCCGTGGGCGCCGCAACCGCCCCCTCCTCTCGGGCATAAATCGTCTGGTAATCGACTTCGTCACGCTCATCTTCAGCACGTTTGCCGGCGATATAGGGCGGCAGCGGCATATGGCCGGCAGATGCGATAGCCTCGTCCAGAACCGGGCCCGAGAAATCAAACACCAGAAGTGCCTCGCCGCCCTCACCCTTTTCCGCCACCGTCGCCTCGAGCGTACCGAGGAAACAGCTTTCACCATCATGACCGAACTGAATCCGCTCGCCCACATTCACGCGCTTCGCCGGCTTCAGGAAAGCCCGCCAGCGGTCCGGACCTTCCCGCATGTGCAGCGTTGCCTCGATGCGGGCCTGAGCTTCGCCGCGCCGGCGCATGCCGCCAAGTCGGGCGGGAATGACTTTGGTGTCGTTGAAGACCAGGGCGTCCCCCGGCCGAAGTATTTCGGGAAGCTCACGGACCAAGTGATCGCCCAGGACACGGCCCTCAACCTTCAGAAGACGCGCAGCATCACGCGGATTGGCCGGTCTTAGCGCAATCCGTTCCTCCGGCAGATTAAAATCAAAGATGTCTACACGCATTACAAACCGGCCGGCCAACAGGATCGGGCGACGCTCCCGCCGCCCGGTCTCAACATTTTAGGCAACGTCTGCCGCGACACGCATGGAGAGGATGGAGTCGGGCTCCGAGACCGGCTCGCCACGCTTGATCTTGTCGATGCTGTCCATGCCTTCGGTCACCTGGCCCCATACAGAATATTGCCGATCCAGCCAAGGAGCCTTGTCGAAACAAATGAAGAACTGGGAGTTGGCCGAGTTTGGGTTCTGTGAACGAGCCATCGAACAGGTGCCGCGTTCATGGGCCATGTTCGAGAATTCGGCTTTAAGATCGGGCTTGTCGGACCCGCCCATGCCCGTTCCGGTTGGGTCTCCGGTCTGCGCCATGAAGCCATCGATAACGCGATGGAACACGATCCCGTCATAAAACTTGTCGCGGGTGAGTTCCTTGACGCGCTTCACATGTTCGGGGGCGACGTCCGGGAAGAGCTGGATCACGACCTTTCCTTTGGTCGTCTCCATAACGATGGTGTTTTCCGGATCCTTGATTTCAGCCATTCTTGTACCTTTCTTTGTCGACGCGGTTAATTCGAGCCGTCACTTGCCATGCGTGCGCTCAGGATCTTGTCTGGGTTCTGCACCATACCGTTCTGTGCCGCATCACCCTTCTTGATCGCATCGACCAGGTCCATGCCCGATTCGACCTCGCCGATCACCGTGTATTGTCCGTTGAGGTGCTCAGCTGGAGCAAACATTATGAAGAACTGCGAATTCGCAGAATTTGGATCCTGAGAGCGGGCCATTCCGACGGCACCACGTGCGAATGCAGCATTCGAGAATTCCGCCGGCAGGTTGGGTTTGTCTGAACCGCCGGTTCCGACCAGACGCGCATCGAAGCCATCCTCGACATCGCCATATTGTACATCGCCGGTCTGGGCCATGAACCCGTCAATGACGCGATGAAAAGCCACGTTGTCGTAAGCACCTTCCTCGACAAGCGCCTTGACCTGCTCCACATGCTTCGGCGCGAGATCAGGCCGCAACCCGATGGTCACCTCACCGCTTTTGAGCTTTAGAATCATCGTGTTTTCCGGCTCTGCGGCCGTAGCAGTTCCGAGCCCGGCAATAAGGCTACAAACCACGAGCGCAGACGAAGCAAGCTTGCGAAGCTGCATAAAACTCTCCTTTTGGTTTCAGGCGGGGAACTTGGCCTTAAGCGCAGCCAGTACAACGGACGGCACGAATGGCGCGATATCTCCGCCCATGGAAGCGATTTGACGGACAAGTGTGGCAGTAATGGTGCGCACGGACGGGCTGGCCGGCAAAAAAACCGTCTGCAGGTCCGGCGCCATGGTCTCGTTCATGCCGGCCATCTGCATCTCATAATCCAGGTCGGTACCGTCGCGCAGACCGCGGATCATGATCGAGGCACCGTGTTTGCGCGCAGCGTCGATCACCAGCTTGTCAAACGCCACGACTTCAATTCGTCCCGCGTCTTCGCCCAATTCGACCACCGCGGAACGCTCGATCAAGGAAACGCGCTCCTCATAGGTGAAAAGCGGCTTTTTCCCCGGATGAACGCCGATCCCGACGACCACTTTGTCGGCCACGGTCAACGCACCCTTGAGCACGTCGAGATGGCCGTTTGTCAGAGGATCAAAGGATCCTGCATAGAAAGCTTTTCGCTCGGTCATGCCGTGCTTTTATCCGTCTTGTCAGGCAATGGCAATTCGCCAATCGCCCCTTATGAGCACGGGACGGAACCGTTCCCGCAGAGAAAAATGAACCCCAACTGAACGCGTTGTTCAACAGCGGTTTGAACCAGATCGGCTAACCAAGACACCAATGGCTACGGGAGCGCCGAGCCGGAGAATGAAACCAAATGGCGGCTCTCTACGTTACTAAGCCAAAAGGAGACAAGCCATGCTGATCTTTACGCTCGCTGCCGCCATGACCGTCGCGATGCTCATTGCAACAATCGTTGGCCTTCATGAAGAGGCCAGCCGCATCAAGCTGGAAAACCGCGTTCGCAGTTCCGCCAACCGCCGCTTCCACTAAACCGGAACCGGAGCGGCAACAGAGTCGACGACACCGCGAGGGGGTCACTCTGCAGCGCCATCTCCCTGTTCCGCACCCGCTTCACCGACCACATCGTCATCGGTTAGAGGACCTTCTTCCTCGTCAGTCTGTGTTTCCGATATGCGCTCCACAGAAACCACCTTCTCGCCCTTCGCGGTATTGAAGATGGTTACCCCCTTGGTCGCACGACTGGCGATACGAATTCCATCGACTGGCACGCGAATGACCTGCCCGGCATTGGATACGAGCATGATCTGATCGTCCTGCTCGACCGGAAACGCGGCAATCAGAGGCCCGATTTCATCAGTCTTTGCGACATCGGTGGCCCGAATGCCCTTGCCGCCACGTCCCGTCACACGGAAATCATAGCTGGATGAACGCTTGCCATAGCCCAGTTCGCTAACGGTGAGGACCATCTGCTCACGCGCCTTGAGCTCTTCGAACCGCTCGGTAGACAGGCTTTCCTCTTCACCGACGTCTTCGTTGGTGAGAGCCACCTCTTCGTCTTCGTCGGACACCTGACGCCGCTCTGCAGCGGCCTGTTTCAGATAGGCTGCCCGCTCGGCAGGGCTTGCATCCACGTGAGCGAGGATGGCCATGGATATGACCCGGTCGCCTTCAGAAAGATTGATGCCACGCACGCCGATGGAGTTTCGACCGGCAAAGACACGGACATCGGTTACGCAGAAGCGAATGCACTGCCCCGATGCTGCCGTTAGAAGCACGTCGTCATCTTCCGTACATGTGAAAACGCCAAGAATTTCGTCGTTGGGATCGTCCAGCTTCATGGCAATCTTGCCATTGCGGTTGACCTGCACGAAATCCGAAAGCTTGTTGCGGCGCACCGTTCCACGGGTCGTCGCGAACATCACGTCCAGCGCACCCCAGCTGTCCTCGTCCTCGGGAAGCGGCATGATCGTGGTGATGCTTTCGCCCTCTTCGAGCGGCAGCATGTTGCGCAGGAACTTGCCCACCGACTGCGGTGTTCCAATTGGCAGGCGCCAGACCTTTTCCTTGTAGACGATGCCGCGCGAGGAGAAGAACAGGATGGGCGTGTGCGTGTTGGCCACGAACAGACGCGTGACAAAATCCTCGTCCTTGGTGGACATGCCCGAGCGGCCCTTGCCGCCGCGCGCCTGTGCCCGATAGATCGAAAGGGGCACACGCTTGATATACCCCTTGCGCGTGACCGTGACGACCATTTCCTCGCGCTGGATCAGGTCCTCATCGTCAAGGTCAGCGCCACCTTCCGTGATCTCTGTCCGGCGAGGTGTGCCAAATTCGTCACGGACGGCAATGAGCTCATCCTTGACGATTTGCTGGATCCGAGCGCGCGATGCCAGGATTTCCAGGTAATCGCTGATTTCCGCGCCAATCTGATTCAACTCGTCGGCGATTTCATCGCGACCGAGTGCCGTCAGGCGCTGCAGACGCAGTTCGAGAATTGCGCGAGCCTGCTCTTCGGAAAGATTGTAGGTGCCGTCATCGTTGATCCGATGCCGCGGATCGTCGATCAGAAGGATCAGCGCTTCCACGTCAGCCGCTGGCCAGCGACGCTCCATCAATTGCTCACGCGCTGTCTGCGGATCCGGCGCATGGCGGATAAGCTTGATCACTTCATCGATATTCGCAACGGCAATGGCCAGGCCAACCAACACATGGGCGCGGTCTCGCGCCTTGCGCAGAAGATATTTCGTACGCCGACTGACGACATCCTCGCGGAAATATACAAAGGCCTTGAGCAGATCGAGCAGGTTCATCTGCTCCGGTTTGCCGCCATTGAGCGCGACCATGTTGGCACCGAACGAGGTCTGCAGGGGCGTAAACCGGTAAAGTTGGTTCAAGACCACGTCGGCAACCGCATCGCGCTTCAGTTCCACCACAACACGGTAGCCCTGGCGGTCACTTTCGTCTCGAATGTCAGAGATGCCCTCAATGCGTTTGTCGCGCACCAGTTCGGCCATCTTTTCGATCATCGAGGCCTTGTTCACCTGATAGGGAATCTCGGTGATCACGATGGCTTCGCGATCGTTGCGCGCCGGCTCGATCGCGACCTTGCCGCGCATCATGATGGAACCGCGACCGGTCTCATAGGCGCTGCGGATGCCGGATCGTCCGAGGATCAGGCCTCCGGTGGGGAAATCGGGGCCCGGAATCAGCTCCTGCAGCTCAGGCAGGCTGATGGCCGGATTGTCGATCATGGCCACGCAGCCATTGATGACTTCCGACAGGTTGTGTGGAGGAATGTTGGTCGCCATGCCGACGGCAATGCCGCCCGAGCCATTGACCAGGAGATTGGGATAGCGCGCCGGTAGAACCTTGGGTTCGCTGCCGGAGCCATCATACGTGTCCTGGAAATCGACCGTTTCCTTGTCGATATCCTCGAGAAGCTCGTGAGCCCCCTTCGTCAATCGCGACTCGGTATAGCGCATCGCAGCAGGCGGATCGCCATCGATGGAACCGAAATTGCCCTGTCCGTCGATCAGCGGCAGGCGCATGGACCAATGCTGAGCCATGCGCACGAGCGCATCGTAGATCGCCGCATCGCCATGGGGGTGATACTTACCCATCACATCGGCGACAGGACGTGCCGATTTCACATATTTGCGGTTCCAGTGATAACCGCTTTCGTGAGAGGCGTAGAGAATGCGCCGATGCACCGGCTTCAAACCGTCGCGCGCATCCGGGAGAGCGCGGCTCACGATAACGCTCATCGCGTAATCGAGATAGGAGCGCTGCATCTCCTCGATGATGGAAATCGGCTCGATATCGTCGGGCTCGCCCGGTCCGGTCGGCGTTGTCTGGTCAGTCAAATCGGATCACACACAAAATAAGGAATCACTGACTTCTTATATATGAAGCGCCATTGATTCTCCAATCGGAGCAGAGATTGGCGCCGAGGAAATCCAACGCAATTTCAGACGCATATGGGTGGTCTGTGAATGGCGTCGATGACAAATTGCCGCAGCATCCACACACACGCTGATAATCAGAGCTTTTCTGAAGCCTCCCAACTGGGTTAGACAGTCTCAAGGGAGGCCCCGATGGCAGGTTACGAGACCTTATTCAACGCGTTCGTCACACTGCTGGTCACCGTGGACCCACCGGGCCTGGCACCGCTCTTTCTCGCGCTGACGGTCGGGATGAATCGATCTGAGCGCAATCAGGTCGCCGTCCGGGCCGCAACTATCGGCTTTGCGGTCCTAGCCCTCTTTGGCGTGGCCGGCAGCGCCATACTTTCCGTGTTTGGTATCACGCTCCCGGCGTTCCGCGTCGCCGGCGGACTGCTCCTCTTCTTCATCGCTTTCGAAATGATCTTCGAACGTCGCCAGGAGCGGCATGAAAAGAGTGCTGAACGCGCAATCACCCGAGACATGATCCGAAACATCGCCGCATTTCCGCTGGCAATTCCCCTGATTGCCGGTCCAGGCGCGATCTCTGCCACCGTGCTTCTTTCCGGATCCTTCAGCGGCCTCGTCGGCACCGCAGCATTGCTGGGAATTCTTCTGACGACCATCGCCATTACCTATGCGGTGTTCACACTTGCAGACCGCGTCGACCATTTCCTCGGCGAGACAGGACGATCGATACTGACGAGACTTCTCGGTGTGATCCTTGCAGCTCTTGCCGTGCAGTTCGTAGCCGATGGCGCAAAGGCTCTGTTCAGCGCGCCGTGACGGCAGACGTCGAACGACAACACCGGGAGTTGCGGAACACAACTGGAACATATAGAGTATGTTCTGGTTTTGTTTTTAACTGATTCTCGGTGGCGCCCATGCTGACCCGCAAGCAGCACGAACTTCTCCTGTTCATCCAGGAGCGGCTGAAGGAGACTGGAATCCCGCCTTCATTCGATGAAATGAAGGAGGCGCTGGACCTTGCGTCGAAGTCGGGTATTCACCGGTTGATCACCGCTCTTGAGGAGCGCGGCTTTATCCGCCGGCTCCCCAACCGGGCTCGTGCCCTGGAGGTGTTGCGCCTGCCCGATTCGATTGCACCGGGCCTGAATGCCGGCGCACGCAAGTTTTCGCCCAGCGTCATTGAGGGCAGTCTCGGCAAAGCGCCTCCTGCCCCGCCCAAGCCGGCAGCAAGCAACGATGACGCCATTGCCGGTGTCGTGTCTGTGCCGGTCATGGGGCGCATTGCTGCGGGCGTTCCTATTGATGCCATTCAGCACCAGACCCATTCCATCGCCGTGCCTCCGGACATGCTGAGTGGGGGCGATCACTATGCGTTGGAGGTCAAGGGCGACTCGATGATCGAGGCCGGCATCTTCGATGGCGACACGGTGATTATCCGCGAAACCCAGACCGCCAATCCCGGCGAGATCGTCGTCGCCCTGGTCGATCAGGAAGAAGCGACCCTGAAACGTTTCCGTCGCAAGGGAGCGTCCATCGCCCTCGAAGCCGCCAATCCGGCTTATGAGACACGGATATTCGGTCCCGATAGGGTAAAGGTTCAGGGACGGCTGGTTGGCTTGATGCGGCGTTATTGAACCTGCTGGCGGAGGGGCGTCTGTTTTGCCTACCCCGCCTGGTTCCCTGTTTCATGAATGCGGCCAGGAGTTCGCTCAGGATCTCGCTTGGGCTGACGGGGTCACCTTCTTATAAAACAATCTTTGCAACACCTCTGGCAGCAGATCCGGCAGGTCTTCGGCGACCAATCCATACCCGAATGTTCGACCGCTTTCTGCATGAACCCACACCCCCGCACACGCCGCTTCAAAAGCCGGCATCCCTTGAGCCATCAGGCTTGCGATAATTCCCGACAGCACATCGCCAGATCCAGCGGTCGCCAAATGCGGGGTGGCATTCACATTGATTGCGGCCCGCCCGTCGGGTGCCGCCACGATCGTATCAAATCCCTTGAGCACAAGGGTTGCGCCCGATCGCTCGGCCGCTTCCTGGGCGCGCTGCACTTTGGAAACGCCTGTTCCGTCTTGAAGTTCGGGAAAAAGTCGGGCGAACTCGCCTTCATGCGGCGTGAGAACCACCTTGCCGGCGGAAGCCCTGATCATTCCAAAAAACACATCCGCCCGGTCACGAAAAGCAGTGATCGCGTCTGCATCGAAGACCAGCCCGCTCGCTTCAGTCGCCTGATCGAGAAGCGCGCGTGCGAAACTGCGCGTTCGCCCACCTGTGCCGGCACCTGGTCCCAGGAGGGCCCCGGAGGGTTTGCGGTCAACAAGAAATGCCTGCAACTCGCTCACCGTATCTGCTTTGCGCAACATGATCGACGTCAGATGCATAGCGTTGATCGAAAGCGCGTTGGCGGGCGAAAGCACTGTCACGGCACCTGCCCCCGCACGCGCCGCTGCGAGCGCTGAAAGTCTCGCTGCCCCGGTCGTGATGGCCCCACCGGATACCACCGCCACATGACCACGCGAATATTTGTGGGTGCCTGCGGTGATTTTCGGCCAGATTGGCCGCCACAACGGAGGCTGGTTTTCCCAAACCTTGCAGCCGACAGCATGAAGCGCACTGTCGGCAATGCCGATATCCGCTACGACAAGATCACCGCAAATTTGCCTCCCCGGCACGAGGAGATGTCCGCGCTTTTTACGAAAGAACGTGACAGTCAGGTCCGCTGAAAAGGCTGACCCGAGCGGCTTTCCGGTCAACCCGCATAAGCCGGTTGGCAGATCGATGGCAACCACAGCAAGCCCGCTATTGCTCACCTCTGCAATGATGGCGGCTTCCCCTCCTTCCACGGGGCGCTTCAGACCCGCACCGAACAATGCGTCAACCACGAGCCAAGCCCGTCTGGGTTGGAAGGCCGACAATGGCTCCGGCTTTACCGGGCAGTCGCCAAGCGCGAGCGCGGCATCGCTGCCCGTGGCCGGTCCGGCATCGGCGAAAACGCGAACCTCCAGACCTCGTTCAGCCAGGAGGCGCGCAACGACATAGCCGTCACCGCCATTGTTGCCGGGGCCGCACAAGACGAAGAAGCCTTCTGCCTCTGCATAGCGAGCGAGGATTTCGCCTGCCACCGCCGCGCCCGCATTCCTCATCAGACCATACCCGGCGTGCGGTCCGGGGGCGATGGCGGCACGGTCCACTCTGCCCATCTCTTCAGGCGTGACTACCTCCAAATGCATCACATTCTGCCGCTTTCTTCAGCGCATTGCATATTTTTTAAGCAGACTACACACTGTGTTGAGCACCGTGTCTGTTCATTGATGCTTCCCGGAGCGCCGCGCGCAACAAGTCACAGCCTGAAAACCCGTGTGATTATGCCTTTCGGGTGGCACAATGCAGCGATTGGCATGCTTCATGCAAGGCTCTAATCAGAGTTGGCATGTTTCGTGCTTTATTCGAACCGGAACAACAAGGGGGCGCGGGCTCACCGTTCCTGAACTCATTTGGAGGCCACCGAGGCATGAAAAAGGTCGAAGCGATCATCAAACCCTTCAAGCTCGACGAAGTGAAGGAAGCCCTTCAGGAAATCGGCCTTCAGGGCATCACCGTGATCGAGGCGAAGGGATTTGGGCGCCAGAAGGGGCACACCGAGCTCTATCGCGGGGCAGAATATGTCGTCGACTTTCTTCCGAAAGTGAAGATCGAAGTCGTTCTGCCCGACGAAACCGTGGATGCGGCGATCGAGGCGATCCGCAAGGCCGCCCAAACAGGCCGCATCGGCGACGGCAAGATTTTCGTGACGAATGTCGAGGAAGTCATCCGCATCCGCACCGGCGAAACCGGTGCCGACGCCGTTTGATCGGCATCCATTCTCTTTCCCGGAAAACCTTCGGGATCATCAGGCAAGACCATCGCAAATAGGAAGGCGAATATGACCACTGCACAAGACATCATGAAGCAGATCAAAGAAAACGACGTGAAGTTTGTCGATCTGCGCTTCACGGATCCCAAAGGCAAGCTGCAGCACGTCACCATGGATGTCTCCGCCGTGGACGAGGACATGTTCGCGGACGGCGTAATGTTCGACGGCTCGTCGATCGCCGGCTGGAAAGCCATCAACGAATCCGACATGGTTCTGATGCCGGAGACCGATACGGCTCACATGGATCCGTTCTTCGCCCAGTCGACCATGGCGATCTTCTGCGACATTCTCGATCCGATCTCTGGCGAGGCTTACAATCGCGACCCGCGCGGCACGGCAAAGAAGGCGGAAGCCTTTCTGAAGGCCGAAGGCATTGGCGACACCGTCTATGTCGGCCCGGAGCCGGAGTTCTTCATCTTCGACGACGTGAAGTATAAGGCCGACCCCTACAACACGGGTTTCAAACTCGATTCCAGCGAATTGCCGTCCAATGACGATGCGGAATATGAAACCGGAAACCTCGGTCACCGCCCGCGCGTAAAGGGTGGTTATTTCCCGGTTCCGCCGATCGATTCGGCACAGGACATGCGCTCGGAAATGCTGACGGTTCTCACCGAGATGGGCGTCATCGTCGAGAAGCATCACCACGAGGTTGGGGCGGCGCAGCACGAGCTGGGTATCAAGTTCGAAACGTTGCTGAAGAGCGCCGACAGCGTTCAGAAGTTCAAATACGGCGTCCATCAGGTTGCCAATGCCTATGGCAAGACAGCCACCTTCATGCCGAAGCCGATCTATGGCGACAACGGCTCTGGCATGCATGTGCACCAGTCGATCTGGAAGGACGGCAAGCCGACCTTCGCGGGCAATGAATATGCAGGCCTTTCGGAAAACTGCCTGTTCTATATCGGCGGTATCATCAAGCACGCCAAGGCGATCAACGCATTCACCAACCCGATCACCAACTCCTACAAGCGTCTGGTGCCGGGCTTCGAGGCTCCGGTGCTGCTTGCCTACTCGGCACGCAACCGCTCCGCGTCCTGCCGTATTCCTTTCGGTTCCTCGCCGAAAGCCAAGCGCGTCGAGGTCCGCTTTCCCGATCCGGGCGCAAACCCGTACCTCGCCTTTGCCGCTATGCTGATGGCAGGCCTTGACGGCATCAAGAACAAGATCCACCCGGGCCAGGCAATGGACAAGGACCTCTATGACCTGCCGCCGAAGGAGCTCAAGAAAGTGCCGACCGTCTGTGGCTCGCTCCGTGAAGCGTTGATGAGCCTCGACAAGGACCGCGGCTTCCTGAAAGCGGGCGGCGTGTTCGACGATGACCAGATCGACGCCTATATCGAGCTGAAGATGGCGGAAGTGCTGCGCTACGAAATGACGCCGCATCCCGTCGAGTTCGAGATGTACTACTCAGTCTAAATCGCTCCTCCCAAGGCGATTGCGGGGCCCCGTCCACGGACGGGGCCCTTTCTTGTTCAGCTTCCGGTGGGCTGATTTCGCCAAGCCTTCGCCAGTGCTGTCAGATCCGCGCGTTCACGAAACGCCCGCGTGACCTCTGAGAAAGCGAACCGGATCGAATTTTCGACAATCTCCCTGTCGTGACGCTTCAACTGGTCGGCGATGGGCGCCCATTTGAAGAGCGCTTTTGGGCTTTGGGAAAACGTGTCCCCGTCGACCGCGGCATTGTTCCAATGAACCTCGGCGATGCGCGCTTCGAAGGCGTCGCGCCATTGGTTCACGGTCTCAGGTTCAGGCAAAGCCTGATGGTGATGATCAAGCCCAAATTCGTGGCAATGGCGTGCAAGCGCCCTCGCCTCGTCCGTTTCGAAACCAGCTGCCGCTGCCACTTTCGACACCGTATGGATGACGAGGTCGGAAAGACATGCGGCAAAGACATGGACTTTCGCCACGTTGATGGACTGGATGAAGACTTCATCCTCGAACATGGAGGGGTAACGCGTGCCCATGCGTGCCTTCAGGTATCCGTAAAGCTTTTTCTGAGCGACGAACGAGGAGCGCGTGGCGTTGAAAGTGCAAAGCGCCTCCACCGTATTGATTGGCGCGTTGTCACGCCTGAAGGTGAGCCTAGCCGCGGCTTCTCGCAGATAGGCCATCCCCCTGGTCCAGGCAATTCCCATAAGACACATCCTCCTGTCATACGACCAATGTCTCGATTTTCATTGCTCAGAAGATGCCCAATGCTTGAGACATGCCATTGTGATTCCTAATCCACAGAACCGCAATGGCGGCAGTTAACGACTTTCGTCGCTGACGTTTTTAGGGAGGAGGACACCATGTCCGCTAATGACGCAGGTGATGTGAGGGATCGTTACTGGGCCAAAACCAGGAACCTGACAATCGTGGTTCTGGCCCTGTGGGCTTTCTTCTCACTTGTCGTTCCAGCAATGGTTTCGACACTCAATCAATTCACGTTTCTTGGCTTCCCCTTCGGCTTTTACATGATCGCCCAAGGTTCGCTGATCGCTTTTGTTGTCATCATCTGGGTGCAGAACTGGCGCCAAGATGCCATCGACGACGAGTTCGGCTTTGGCGAAGAAGAATAGGGAGGAACCGGTATGGCTTTGATTCAAGGACGGTTCATCGACAATATCGGCCGGGTATACGCGATATACACCGGTGGGTTCCTTGCCTTCATCCTGCTGATGGCGGTTCTGGAGCAATTAGGTGTGGGGGCCGACACGATCGGAATCCTGTTCGTCGCCTTCACCATCGCGATCTACGCCCTTATCGGCTGGCTTTCGCGCACCATGGAAGTGGACGCCTATTATGTAGCCGGGCGGCAGGTTCCTGCCGTTTACAACGGCATGGCGACCGCAGCCGACTGGATGTCCGGCGCATCGTTTGTCGCGCTTGCCGGTGGCGTCTATTTCGGCGGTTATGGCTATATGGCCTTCATCGTCGGCTGGACCGGCGGCTATGTGCTCGTCAACTCTCTGATGGCGCCATATCTGCGCAAGTTCGGCTGTTACACTGTGCCCGACTTCATCGGCACCCGGTACGGCGGCAATCTCGCCCGCCTCTGCGCCGTGATCGTCCTGGTCGTGGCGTCGTTCACCTATGTGACAGCGCAGATCAACGCCACAGGCACCATCGCAGCACGCGCGCTTCACATCCCGTTCTCCTATGGTGTCTGGTTCGGCCTTCTGGGCATCCTGCTATGTTCCATGCTGGGTGGCATGCGGGCCGTCACATGGACACAGGTGGCACAATACATCGTGCTGATCATCGCCTATCTCGTTCCCGTGATATGGATGTCGAATGCTCAGGGCTTTGGGATAATCCCGCACTTCACCTATGGCGAAGCGGCTGCAAACATGGCGAATTTCGAGGCTCAGTACGGTCTGAACCCGCCAGCCGAAGCCATTCCAGGTTTATCGGTGCTGACCACACCGCATACGGGTCCGGTGGGTGATTATGCGGAATGGAAATTCATCACGCTTGCCCTTTGCATGATGTGCGGCACGGCTTCCCTGCCCCACATTCTCATGCGTTACTTCACCACACCGACCGTTCGGTCGGCGCGCAAATCCGTGGCCTGGTCGCTGCTGTTCATCTTCCTTCTGTATTTTACGGCACCGGCTCTGGCGACACTCACAAAGCTGCAGCTTCTTGATCCGAATCTGCCCACCGCCATTATCGGCAAGCCTTTCGAGGAAGTGGCGTCGCTGGCATGGATCCAGAACTGGTCAAGCGTCGGCTTTCTTGCGATTGCCGACCAGAACGCCGATGGCATATTGCAACTGAACGAGTTCTTCATGCGGCCTGACATCGTCGTTCTGGCAACCCCGGAGATCGCTGGACTTCCCTATGTGATTTCCGGACTGGTTGCCGCCGGCGGAATGGCCGCGGCCATGTCGACTGCGGACGGTCTGCTCCTGGCAATAGCCAACGCACTCAGCCACGATCTATACTACAAGATCATCGATCCGAAGGCTGATACGGCGGTTCGACTCATCGTGGCCCGCATTCTGCTTCTGGGCATCGGCGCTCTCGGGGCGTTGATTGCTTCCCTGCAGCTTACGGGCATTTTGGGCGCGGTTGCCTGGGCCTTCTGCTTCGCCTGTTCGGGTCTTTTCTTCCCGCTCGCCCTCGGCGTGTGGTGGAAACGGGCAAACAGGCCGGGGGCAATCGCCGGCATGGCGGCAGGCTTCACGGCCGGCAGCCTCTATCTCTACTACGTCTACACTGGTGGCACGCCATGGTTCGGCCTTGACCATCTGCGCTTCGGCATTGTGGGAATGGCTGTCAGCCTGGTCTCGATGGTGGTCGTCACACTGCTGACGCCAGCTCCGGACGAGGAGATCCAGCGCATGGTAGAGGAGACTCGTGTGCCAACCGGTCCCGCCATTCTTTCAGACAAGCACTGATCACGCTAAGATCTGAGAAATGGGGGCGGGGCAACCCGCCCCCTCATCATGTCGGGAGAAAAACTACATGCAGGGAACGATGGCTGCATTTCCAATCTGGGTTCTGGCGCTCGACTACATTCTCGGCGTTATCATGTGGACGCTGATCGGACGCGCGGCCATGAGCATATTCCTGCCGGAGGATTCCAGTTTCTTCTTCATGCGCTTTTTCGTACGCGTCACGAACCCGATCCTGAAACTCTTCCGCCCCGTCACGCCAGGCTTTCTGCTTGAGCCGCTGGTGCCGGTCTATGTCGCCTGGTTCTTCTTCATGATCCGCTTCTACCTGATGCCCTGGCTGCTCGGTTATTCGGTCATGGGCATGCTGTCGTTTCCGCTGGAAAGCGAGATCGCCGGCGTCCTCTATCAGATGCTGGGTGGCCGCAATTGAGACCACAGCAGGGAGCGGCCTTGCCGCAATTCAATCAAGTGCTGCCAGCAGAGCGGCAGCCGCCATCATGTCACGTTCGCGGAACGCGCGCCGCGTTGCAGCCTCGCTGTCCTCGCCCCAGAGTGATATATTCCAGTCCTCATCCACATGCGCTGCCTTCCATGCCGCCGCAGGGACAAGTGCCTTCGCCTCGACGGCCAATGCCAGCAGGGTCGACCCCATCAATGTTGTCATGACATGCAAGGCAGCCAGGCGGTAGGGCTCGTTCTTCTGGCGTAGATACATGTTCACCGCGGCAATGGCTTCACGCGGCTGCTCCACATGAATCACGCCCTCGGCAAGAACAAAATGCGCGCCGATGTGCTGTTGCGCCCAATCCAGAACCGGGTCCCAAGCTTCGGCCTGCAACGCCACGAGGCGTTCGGGAGACGGCGCGCGGTAACAGACCAAGTCGCCTGTCGCATAGCGCAGCACATCTTCCAGCACCGCCTGGGAATGAACGGCAACACCGTCAACCGCCGTATTGACGAGCCGCGTCACCGGCATGGTTGCCGGGTCGATATACTCGCCCTGCGCATCATACTCACCGGCAACAAGAAGAGCCGCTGCCTCATTGGGAAGAACAACGGGACTTGCTCCCGGCGTGCGAACAGGCTTTCCGTCCAGATGAACGCTAAAACCGCCCTCCTCGCCTGAGGCTACAGTCACGTCGTTGTAAAAACGCTTCGGCAAGGGCTTTTTGATGGCGCTTTGCGCGCGTCGAACGGGATCAAGCTCCGCCGGGGTCTTTCCGTTTTCCAGATCGTTCAAAAGGTCACGCATGGGACTACATATGGTTCAAGATTTCGATTTTGCGATACTGCGCCGCCGGCACGGCTCCATTATCCCGAGATGGGCTCTGCTGAGGCCTCGTCGAACCCGAGCAGGTTCCAGCTTTGCCGCATATGGGGTGGCAATGGCGCGGTTACATCGATCTTTCCGCCATTGGGATGCGGGATCACGATGCGGCGCGCATGCAGATGCAGGCGTTTTTGAATCCCGCCTGGAAACTCCCAGTTCTGATCAGCTTCGAAATATTTCGGGTCGCCGATAATCGGACAACCGATATAGGCGGCGTGCACACGAAGCTGGTGGGTGCGCCCGGTATAGGGTTCCATTTCGAGCCAGGACAGCGCGGAACCGGCCCGTTCCACAATCCGGTAGTTCGAGACGGCATGATCGGAATCCGGCTCGCCATGTTTGACCACCCGCATGCGGTCTCCATCAGGTGTCTGTTCCTTGGCCAACCAGGTGGAGATGCGCGCCTCGTCCCTGTTGGGCACACCCTTCACGAGTGCCCAATAGGTCTTTTTCGTGTCGCGGGCGCGAAAGGCTTCGGCGAGCCGCATAGCCGCCTGGCGGGTGCGTGCCACCACGAGGACGCCCGATGTGTCGCGGTCGAGTCGATGGACCAGGCGCGGCTTTTCGCCCTTCTTGTTGCGCAGCGCTTCCAGCATGCCGTCCACGTGACGATTCACGCCCGACCCACCCTGCACGGCAAGGCCGGCCGGCTTGTTGAAGACGAAAACTTTCGGGTCTTCGTAAAGCAGCATCTGCGACAGCGCCTCACCATCGCCCGTGTTGCGCAGGCTGTGTGCCGTGGCCTGACCGTCGCCCTTGCGATCAACGTCAAGCGGTGGCACGCGCACCACCTGCCCAGGCTCAAGGCGCGTATCGGCCTTGGCTCGACTGCCGCTCACGCGGATCTGACCGGAGCGTAGAAGCTTTTGCAGATGACCAAAGCCCAAGCCCGGAAAATGTGCCTTGAACCAACGGTCGAGCCGCATTCCGCTCTCGTCCTTGTCCACTTCGATCTGCTGTACGCCAGCCATTTCAACTATCCATTAATTTCATCGGCTCAGGCGAAATGCCGAACCAGGTAGAGGCCGGCGAAAAGCGCGGCAATGGCGCCGCAGACGCTGACAAACACATAAGACGCGGCCAGAAAGCCTTCACCCCGCTCCCACAAGACCGCGACGTCAAGCGAGAAGGCCGAAAACGTCGTGAACCCGCCAAGCAGTCCAGTCGCCATGAACAACCGCAATTCAGAGGAAGCCCCTGCACGCCGTGCAAGCCATTCAACAAACGCGCCCATCACGAACGAGCCCACCAAATTGACTGTCAGCGTTCCCCAAGGAAAGGCAAGCCCAAGCAGCCGCATGGCGGCCAGCCCGGTCAGATGTCTCAGGCTTGCGCCGATTGCCCCGCCGGCAGCAACGATCAGCAGATGGTTCATGGCGCTCTTTTCGCAGAAGCTGCGCAAAAATCAACAAGCGTTGACACTATGGTTCCCCCCGCTCCTTGCGCAGCCGTGACCAATAGTCGAGCCGTTTGCGGATCTCACGCTCGAAACCGCGCTCTGGCGGGTCGTAATAGCGCTTGCGCCCCATCTCTTCAGGAAAGTAGTTTTGCCCGGAGAACGCATCCGGCTGGTCGTGATCATAGGCATAACCGGCACCGTACCCCGTTTCCTTCATGAGCTTGGTTGGGGCGTTGAGGATATGCTTGGGCGGAAGAAGTGAACCGTTGGCCTTCGCGTCGGCGAAAGCCTTCTTGAACGCTGTGTAGACACCATTCGATTTCGGTGCCGTCGCCAGATAGACACATGCCTGCGCCAAAGCAAGCTCACCTTCTGGCGATCCGAGATACTCATAGGCGTCCTTTGCAGCATTGGCGATGACAAGAGCCTGCGGATCGGCAAGACCAATGTCTTCCACCGCCATACGCACAAGTCTGCGGCCGATATAAAGCGGAGTTTCTCCCGCATCGAACATGCGGCAGAGATAATAGAGCGCCGCGTCCGGATCGGAGCCACGCACAGACTTGTGCAGGGCCGAAATCAGGTTGTAGTGCCCGTCCTGCCCCTTGTCGTAGACGGGAGCACGGCGCTGGGCGACACGTTGCAGCGCCTCTGCATCGAACACCTCGCCTTCACGCGCCGCACGCCAGACCTCTTCGGCAAGGGTAAGCGAAGCGCGTCCATCGCCATCGGCCATGCGCACCAGAACCGCACGCGCCTCTTCGTCAAGCGGAAGAGGCTTTTCTTCGAGCGCCTCGGCGCGTTCGAGCAGGCGCGAAAGGCTCTCCGGCCCAAGCGTATTGAAATTCAGCACACGGGCGCGAGACAAAAGAGCAGCATTGAGTTCGAATGACGGGTTTTCGGTTGTCGCCCCGACAAGCACGACAGTGCCATCCTCCATCACGGGGAGAAAGGAATCCTGCTGCGAGCGGTTGAAGCGATGGATTTCGTCGACGAATAGAAGCGTCTGCCGCCCTTGGTTGCGCCTGAGACGGGCCGTCTCAAAGACTTTCTTCAAGTCGGAAACGCCTGAAAAAATTGCCGAAATCTGCTCGAATGCAAGGTCCGTTTCGCCGGCAAGAAGCCTGGCGACCGTGGTCTTGCCCGTACCCGGCGGGCCCCAGAAAATGAGTGACCCCAACGAACGGCTCGCGATCATTCTGGTGAGAACACCGTCAGGGCCGGTCAAATGCTCTTGCCCTACCACCGCTTCGAGCTTTTGCGGGCGCAGACGATCAGCCAAGGGTCGGCTGACGCGCGCGCCACCTTCATCGGGACTAGAAAAGAGATCACTCATCGGTCATTCATCGAACAGGCACGTCAAAAGCGCAGGCGCTGGCGCAATATGCGCCCATCCCGCTCGATGGCAAAGTCCCAGCGGCTGCTTGTGTCACCTGCCAGCACCTGCATCGTTTCCACATCCTCAATCTCGATACCGTTGACCTCGCGGATGATGTCGCCAGGACGCAGACCGACACTGGCAGCGAGCGCACGCCGGTCGACCTCCAGTACGACGACACCCTTCTTGTTCAGGGGCAGTTTCAGGCGCTGGGCAAGGCGCGGTTCGAGGGTGGCAATTGCAGCCCCGGCAAAGGGCCCTCGCCCTTCGAGCGTGACAGGCGACGGGTTGGCTCCGTCGGACAGGCGTTCCAGCGCGAAGCTCAATTCCAGCGTTTTCCCGTCGCGCAACACACCGATGATTCCTTCATCATCGAGCGGGTGCGTCACGAGACGATATTCAAGCGCATCAGGGTGCTGAATGTCAGCACCATCCATTGCAACGACCACATCACCGGGACGCAGGCCCGCACGCTCGGCGGGGCTGTCAGGCGCCACTTCACGCACCAATGCTCCAACGGGGCGCTCCATGCCAAGCGCCTCGGCAATCTGCGCCGTGACCGGATCGAATGACACACCGAAAAAGGGCCGCTCAAAGGTCTTGGCGCCCGAAAGCGCGGCATTCACTACAGCGCGCACCATATTGGCAGGAATAGCAAATCCGATACCGATGGAACCGCCGCTGCGGCTGACAATGGCGGTGTTGATGCCGATGACCTGCCCACGCATGTCGATCAACGCGCCGCCGGAATTGCCCGGATTGATGGCCGCATCGGTCTGGATAAAGAACCCGAAATCAGACACGCCCACATGGCTGCGTGCGAGCGCGGATACGATGCCGCTGGTTGTTGTCTGTCCGACACCGAATGGATTGCCGATGGCCAGCACGAGGTCACCCACCTCGAGATTGTCGGAGTTGCCCAGTCCAACAGCCGGAAAGGTTTCATCGCCGGAGATCTTCAGGACCGCGAGATCGAGCGCCTTATCCTTCAGCAGGATTTCGCTCTCAAACTCCCGCCCGTCGGCAAGCGCGACCTTGACCTCGTCCGCATCGCTGATGACGTGATTGTTGGTCACGATGACGCCGCTCGGGTCGACCAACACGCCAGAACCGAGGGAAGAACGCACGCGCGGCGGCATTTGCGGCCGGCCGAAGAACTGTTCGAAAAAGGGGTCGCCCATGAAAGGCGATCGCACCTGAACGGTGGACGATGCGTAGACGTTCACCACTGCAGGCGATGTTTCCTTGACCAATGGCGCAAAAGACAACTGGATATCGGACTGCCCAAACGGAACACGCCTTTCCGCGGCTCCCGTTTTCGGAACTGCCAGCGCCTTGCCTTCATCCCCGCTCAGCAGATCGGACAGAAATCCGCGCAGGGTCCTGTCTTCACCCTGCTGCGCCTGGACCGAACCCGTGAAAACGGTTCCGGCAAAAGACGCTAAAAGAACGACGCTTAGGAAAACAAAACGCATTGGCATATGCCTGGCCTCTATCCCGTCTCTGGAGAATGCAAATGATCGTGCAGCAACGCAAATCGCTTTTCTCAGAGCATTGTGCACATTGAAAGGCCCTACCCTCGCAAGAACAGAATTTGCGCAACAAAAAAAGGGGCCGCGAAGCCCCTTTTCCATAAATTCCAAGGCAAGCCGGTATTACGCGGCTTCCGCCTCTTCATTGCCGCCTTCGGCTTCGAGACGCGCACGGTCGGCAGCGCCCTTGGCTTCCACGTCACGGTCGACAAACTCGATGACTGCCATCGGCGCATTGTCGCCATGGCGGAAGCCTGCCTTCATGATGCGGGTGTAACCGCCATTGCGCTCAGCATAACGCGGAGCGAGCGTGTCGAACAGACGCTTGACCAGGCTCTCGTCGCGAATGGCCGAGATGGCCTGACGACGGGCGTGCAGATCGCCGCGCTTGCCCAGCGTCACCAGCTTCTCCACGATGGGACGAAGTTCCTTCGCCTTGGGCAGAGTGGTGACGATCTGTTCGTGTTCGATCAGCGAAGCTGCCATGTTGGCAAAGAGCGCCTTGCGGTGGCTTGCCGTCCTGTTCAGCTTGCGGCCGGATTTTCCGTGACGCATGGCCTTTCTCCTTCAATCCCCGTCGCCCGTCATGGCGGGCTCTACGGGCCTAGTATTGGTCTTCGTAGCGCTTGGCGAGTTCTTCGATGTTTTCCGGCGGCCAGTCCTCGACATCCATGCCGAGGTGGAGGCCCATCGAAGCCAGCACTTCCTTGATTTCGTTGAGCGACTTGCGGCCGAAATTCGGCGTGCGCAGCATCTCGGCTTCGGTCTTCTGGATCAGATCGCCGATATACACGATGTTGTCGTTCTTCAGGCAGTTTGCAGAGCGAACCGAGAGCTCCAGCTCGTCCACCTTCTTGAGAAGCGCCGGGTTGAAAGCGAGCTCGGCCACCTGTTCGGCGGGCTGCTCCTTCTGCGGCTCTTCGAAGTTGACGAACAGTGCAAGCTGGTCCTGCAGGATGCGTGCGGCGAAAGCCACGGCATCCTCGCCCGTGACCGAACCGTTGGTCTCGATGGTCATGGTCAGCTTGTCATAGTCAAGAACCTGGCCCTCACGGGTGTTCTCAACCTTGTAGGAGACCTTCTTGACCGGCGAGTAAAGGCTGTCGACCGGGATCAGACCGATCGGGGCATCTTCTGCACGGTTTCGATCGGCGGGCACATAGCCCTTGCCGTTGTCGACAGTGAACTCCATGCGGATCTCCGCACCCTCATCGAGCGTGCAAAGCACGTGATCGGGATTCAGAACTTCCACATCGCCCACGGTCTGAATGTCACCTGCCGTTACGGCGCCTGGTCCCTGCTTGCGCACAACCATGCGCTTGGGGCCCTCGCCTTCCATGGAGAGCGCGATTTCCTTGATGTTGAGGACGATGTCCGTCACATCTTCGCGCACACCGGGGATTGACGAGAATTCATGCAACACACCATCGATCTGCACGGCGGTCACAGCTGCACCGCGAAGCGAGGAAAGCAGCACGCGACGCAGCGCATTGCCGAGCGTCAGACCAAAGCCACGTTCCAAAGGCTCAGCCACCAGTGTGGTGACGGTGCGGCCCTTGGACGAAAACTCGACCTTGTTCGGCTTGATTAGCTCTTGCCAGTTCTTCTGGATCATTCCGGGTTCCTTCCGTTACCCCGCCACCATCCAATCGTGACGGGCGCTCTGGAAACCGCAGAGGAGCGCAGACACGCTCGTGCAGCAAAACTCAACTATACGCGGCGCTTCTTGCGCGGGCGGCAACCATTGTGCGGGATCGGCGTCACATCGCGAATGGACGTGATGGTGAAGCCGGCAGCCTGCAGCGCGCGAAGCGCGGACTCACGGCCCGAACCAGGGCCGGAAACCTCGACCTCGAGCGTGCGCATGCCGTGTTCGGCAGCCTTGCGGGCACAATCCTCGGCAGCGACCTGTGCGGCAAACGGCGTCGACTTGCGCGAGCCCTTGAAGCCCTGAGCGCCTGCGGAAGACCAGGCAATTGCATTGCCCTGTGCATCCGTAATGGTGATCATCGTGTTGTTGAAGCTCGAATTGACGTGAGCAACACCCGACGAGATATTCTTACGTTCGCGACGACGAACGCGTGCGGCTTCCTTGGCCATAATCTTCCTTTCAGTCGATCTCTACACCGCCGTAACGCCAGCGGCTCCACCTGAGAAAAGCCGCGCTTTATGAAAGCGCGGCCAACCCAAATTACTTCTTCTTGCCGGCAATTGCCTTGGCAGGGCCCTTCCGGGTGCGTGCATTGGTGTGCGTACGCTGTCCGCGGACCGGAAGCGAACGACGGTGACGCAGACCGCGGTAACAGCCCAGATCCATCAAACGCTTGATGTTCATTGAAACTTCGCGGCGAAGATCACCCTCGACGCGCAGGTCACGGTCGATCGTCTCGCGGATCGCAAGAATCTCCGCATCGGTCAGCTCGCTAACGCGACGCTCCAGCGGAATGTTAACCTGCTTGACGATTTCCCCGGCGGTCTTGGGACCGATGCCGTGGATGTACTGAAGCGCGATCACCACGCGCTTGTTGGTCGGAATATTGACGCCTGCAATACGGGCCATCTTCTTCTCCAT
The DNA here is from genome assembly GCF_019891395.1 of Nitratireductor kimnyeongensis. NCBI lineage: Bacteria > Pseudomonadati > Pseudomonadota > Alphaproteobacteria > Hyphomicrobiales > Phyllobacteriaceae > Nitratireductor > Nitratireductor kimnyeongensis. The sequence continues at coordinate 3,759,021 of NZ_CP078143.1, forward strand.
GTGAGCCGGTTCCCCGGCGCTTCGTTTACCCGCGTCCGGTGGAGGCCGGCCCTTGCGGGAGATGAGTGTTCCTACAAACAAGAAGGCCGAGCCTGACGGCCCGACCAACGAACCGTTCGATCAGGAGACCGGCTGGCATTAATGGATAAACGCCAGATAGTCAAGCACGGGATCGAGCCCTTGCCGGTTCAGAGCGAAGCGAGAACCTGCTCGATCTCGCCCGTGACCTCGTCAATGGACTTCATGCCGTCGACCCGGCGCAAGAATCCCTTGGCGTGATAATAGCCAATGAGGGCCGCAGTCTTCTTGTAATACTCGCGCAACCGTTCGTCGAAGACCTCGGCGTTGTCATCCTTGCGCGGCGTCTGACCGGCAGCGATGGCATCTTGCGCGCGCTTTTCAATTCGACCAACAAGTGCGGCATCATCGACAACAAGTTCTATCGTCGCATCAAGCTTGACCTCGCGATCAGCGAGCATCGCCTCAACAGCATCGGCCTGGGCAAGCGTACGCGGGTAACCATCAAGAATGAAACCGTTCGCACAGTCAGGCTGATCAATACGTTCGGCCACGATGGCATTCACGATTTCATCGGACACCAGTTCACCGGCGTCCATCACTGCCTTGGCACGCTTTCCAACTTCGGTTCCAGCAGCGACAGCTGCCCGCAACATGTCACCCGTGGAGAGTTGCGGAACGCCGTGCTTCTCGACCAGCCGCTGGGCCTGCGTGCCCTTCCCCGCTCCCGGCGGTCCAAGAAGTATAAGCCTCATCGTCCCCTCTTACCCCCACGCAACTTAGATTTCTTGATCAGGCCCTCATACTGATGGGCAATGAGATGCCCCTGCATCTGCGCAACCGTATCCAGCGTGACGCTTACAACGATCAGCAGAGAGGTGCCGCCAAGATAGAAAGGCACACCGGTCGCGGAAATAAGGAACTCCGGCAGAAGGCAGATCAAGACAAGATAGATGGCGCCGATCACAGTGATGCGCGTCAAGACATAGTCGATATACTCGGCAGTGCGCTCACCAGGGCGGTATCCCGGGATAAAGCCGGAATGCTTCTTCAGCTGGTCAGCCGTCTCTTTCGGGTTGAAGACGATTGCCGTGTAAAAGAAGGCGAAGAAAGCAATAAGCGCCGCATAAAGGAACATGAAGAGGGGCTGGCCGTGACCGAGCGAGGCCAGCATCGTGGACGCCCAGGCAGGCAATTGCGTGGTATCGGAGAAACCGGCAACTGTCGCAGGCAGAAGCAGCAACGATGACGCGAAAATCGGCGGGATCACCCCGGCGGTGTTCAGCTTGAGCGGCAGGTGCGAAGTATCACCCTGGAACATGCGGTTGCCGACCTGTCGCTTCGGATACTGGATCAGCAGGCGGCGCTGGGCGCGCTCAAAGAACACGATTACGGCGATGACCGCCACGACCAACACGATGATCCCAAGGATCAACCCCGTCGAAAGCGCGCCAGTCCGGCCGAGCTCAAGCGTTCCGCCGATGGCGGAGGGCAAACCAGCAACAATGCCGGAGAAGATGATCAGCGAAATACCGTTGCCTATGCCCCGAGCGGTGATCTGCTCGCCAAGCCACATCAGGAACATGGTGCCGCCAACCAGCGTGATGACCGCGGAAATGCGGAAGAACCAACCCGGATCCGCGACGATGTTCGCGCCACCCTCCAGTCCCACAGCGATGCCATAGGCCTGAACGGTCGCGAGTATCACCGTGCCATAACGGGTATACTGGTTGATGACCTTGCGGCCCTGTTCTCCTTCCTTCTTCAGCTGCTCAAGCGACGGGACAACCGACGTCATGAGCTGCATGATGATGGACGCAGAAATGTAAGGCATGATGCCGAGGGCGAAAATCGCCATGCGCTCCACGGCGCCGCCAGCAAACATGTTGAACATGCCCAGAACGCCGCCAGACTGCTGCTGGAAGGCCTGGGCAAATGCTTCGGGATTGATGCCGGGCATCGGGATGTAAGTGCCAAGGCGGTAAACCAACAACGCTCCGAGCGTGAACCAGATGCGCTTTTTGAGATCCTCAGCCTTCGCGAAGGCCGCGAAATTGAGATTGGACGCAAGCTGTTCCGCTGCCGATGCCATGAAGAATTCTCCGCTTCGTCATGCCCCGCAGATTTTCGAATCGATACGGGCACACGTTGTCGAAAACCCGAAATAGGGTCTGACAGGCATAGATGCAAGCGGCGGACAATCGCCCGCCGCTTGTGGATCAGATTACTCGGCCTTAGCCGCTGCTTCGAGCAGTTTAACCGTTCCGCCGGCCTTCTCGATTTTCTCGATGGCAGCCTTGGACGCACCAGCGACTTCGAGGGAGACCTTCGTCTTCAATTCACCATCGCTGAGAACGCGAACACCGTCCTTCGCACGGCGCAGAACACCGGCAGAAACGAGCGCTGCCACATCGATGACGGCCTTGCCGTCAAGCTTCTTGGCGTCGATCGCGGCCTGGATACGGCCCAGCGAGACTTCGTTGAAGTCGTTGCTGAAAATGTTCTTGAAGCCGCGCTTGGGCAGACGGCGATAGAGCGGCATCTGGCCACCCTCGAAGCCGTTGATCGACACACCGGAGCGTGACTTCTGGCCCTTGACGCCGCGACCACCGGTCTTGCCGGTACCGGAGCCGATGCCACGGCCAACGCGCTTGCGCGACTTGGTGGCGCCTTCTTTATCCCTGAGTTCATTCAGTTTCATAATATCGCTCCTGGGATCTTCAGGCCTCGTCCACGACGCGGACGAGATGCTGCACCGACGCGATCATGCCGCGTACGGACGGCGTGTCCTCAAGCGTGGAACGGCGGTGCATCTTGTTCAAACCAAGGCCGATCAGCGTCTGACGCTGGCTGGCCGGGCGGCGGATCGGGCTGCCGATCTGTTCGACGGTGACCGTCTTGCCCTTCTTCTTCTCTGCCATCTTCATCAATCCTTGCAAACCTGGCGATCTAAGCCCGTGTAAACACGGGCTGATCTGCCGTGATCCTTATTCCTCACCACCAGCGGCAGCGCCACGGCGCGCCTGGAGCGTGGAATATTTAATGCCGCGCTGAGCAGCAACGTCCTTGGGATGCAACTGATGCTTCAGGGCATCGAAAGTGGCACGAACCATGTTGTAAGGGTTCGAGGAGCCGAGCGACTTGGCAACGACGTCCTGAACGCCGAGCGTCTCGAACACGGCGCGCATCGGACCACCGGCAATGATGCCGGTACCGGGCTTGGCGGCACGCAGGAGAACACGGCCGGCACCATGACGGCCCGAAACATCGTGGTGAAGCGTACGACCGCCACGCAGCGGGACGAAGACCATGTCGCGCTTGGCACTCTCAGTTGCCTTGCGGATGGCTTCCGGCACTTCGCGTGCCTTGCCATGACCGAAACCAACGCGGCCCTTCTGATCGCCGACCACGACGAGTGCGGCGAAACCGAAACGACGGCCGCCCTTCACCACCTTGGCGACGCGATTGATATGTACAAGCTTGTCGACGAACTCGCTGTCGCGCTCTTCGCGCTCGCGGCGATCGTCCCTACGTCCTTGTGCCATTGCCCTTTTCCTTGTTCTTTTCCGGAAGCACGGGGTTGAAAATGATAATCCGGGCGCTCCCTTGAGAAGCGCCCGAACGGTTTAGAACTTCAGGCCACCTTCGCGGGCAGCATCGGCCAGAGCCTTGACGCGACCGTGAAAGAGGTAAGGACCGCGGTCGAAAACCACTTCCTCTACGCCTGCCTTCTTGGCCCGCTCTGCCACCAGCTTGCCAACGGCTGCGGCAGCAGCGGCGTCGGCGCCGGTCTTGATCTGGCCCTTGATATCCTTGTCGAGGGTCGATGCAGCCGCGAGCGTGTGGCCCTTGGCGTCGTCGATAACCTGGACATAGATGTTCTTCGAGGAACGGTAAACCGAAAGACGAGGCTGGCCATTGGAGACCGCCTTGATCTTCCGGCGAACACGTCCCGCACGCCGCTTGACGGAGACTTTCGAGACCATGGTTCGAGTTCCTACTTCTTCTTACCTTCTTTGCGAACGATCGTCTCGTCCGCATATTTGACGCCCTTGCCCTTATACGGCTCGGGGCCACGCTTCTTGCGAATCTCGGCCGCAACCTGACCGACAACCTGCTTGTCGATGCCGGCGATCACGATTTCGGTCGGCTTCGGACAGCTGATGCTGATTCCTTCCGGAGCCTCGTAAATCACTTCGTGGCTGTAGCCAAGCGAAAGCTGCAGGTTTTTTCCCTGCATCGCCGCACGGTAACCAACGCCGTTGATCTCAAGCCGCTTTTCGAACCCGTCCTTCACCCCCTGGAGGATGTTGGAGATCTGCGTGCGCGACATGCCCCATTTGGAGCGTGCGTCCTTCGACTGGTCACGCGGATCGACGGCAATCGCGTCATTTTCAAGCTTAACCAGAACCTCGTCGTTGACGACGAACTTCAGTTCACCTTTCGGCCCCTTGGCCGTCACGGTCTGGCCCTCGACCTGGGCGGTGACGCCCTGCGGAACCGGTACCGGCTTTTTGCCAATGCGAGACATTTGTCTGCCCTCGTTATTTGCGTGCGCTATCTGCCCGATCAGAAGATCTGGCAGAGCACCTCGCCGCCCACATTCTGTTCGCGCGCCTCATGATCGGCCATCACGCCCTTCGGCGTCGAAAGGATGGCGATACCGAGACCATTGGCGACCTGCGGGATGGATTTCACCGACACGTAAACGCGACGGCCCGGCTTCGAAACACGCGCGATCTCACGGATCACAGAGCCGCCTTCAGCATATTTCAGTTCGATTTCGATCTCGGACTTGCCGTTGTCGTAGTCGATCTGGCTGTAATCGCGGATATAGCCCTCGGACTTCAGCACGTCGAGCACACGGGCACGAAGACGCGAAGCCGGGGTGGACACCTTCGGCTTGTTACGGCCGATGGCATTGCGGATACGGGTCAGCATATCGCCGAGCGGATCATTCACAGACATCGTTCTTACCCCTTACCAGCTCGACTTGACCAGGCCGGGGATCAACCCGTTATTGCCCAGTTCACGCAATGCAACGCGCGACATCTTCAGCTTGCGGTAATACGCACGCGGACGCCCGGTCACATCGCACCGGTTGCGGATACGCGTCTTAGACGAGTTGCGCGGGAGAGCAGCAAGCTTGAGCTGCGCCTGGAAACGCTCCTCAATCGGCTTAGACTGGTCCTTGACGATCGCCTTCAGCTCTGCGCGCTTGGCAGCGTAGCGATCGACCATTTTACGCCGACGCTTGTTCTTTTCGACTGCGCTGACTTTTGCCATTTAAATTGTCCTTCTTCTCGCCTGCCGTTACTGCCGGAACGGGAAGTTGAAGGCCTTGAGCAAGGCCCGCGCTTCGTCGTCGGTTTTTGCAGTCGTACAAACGATGATGTCCATTCCCCAGATCTGATCGACCTGATCGTAATTGATCTCGGGGAACACGATATGCTCTTTCAGACCCATGGCGAAGTTGCCACGGCCGTCAAAGCTCTTCGGGTTCAGACCGCGGAAGTCGCGGACGCGCGGCAGCGCGATCGTCACGAGACGGTCCAGAAATTCATACATGCGGTCCTTGCGCAGGGTCACCTTGGCGCCGAGCGGCATGCCCTCACGAACCTTGAACCCAGCAATCGACTTAGATGCACGCGTGATGACCGGCTTCTGACCGGCGATCTTGGCGAGATCCTCTGCAGCCGAGGTCGGCTTCTTCGAATCGCCCGTCGCCTCACCAACCCCCATGTTGATGACGATCTTGTCGATGCGCGGCACCTGCATCTCATTGTCATACTTGAAGGTATCGAGAAGTTCCTTGCGGATCACCTCGTCATACTTCTTCTTCCAGCGCGGCTGGTACTGAGCATTAGCCATCGATCAATTCTCCAGAGCGCTTCGCCACGCGCACCTTCTTGCCATCTTCCTGGACCTTGAAGCCAACACGGGTTGGCTTGCCGTCCTTCGGATCGGCCAGCGCCAGGTTCGACAGGTGGATTGGCGCTTCCTTCGTAATGATGCCGCCATCTGCCTGAGCGGACTGCTTCTGATGGCGGCGAACCAGGTTGACACCGCGCACAAGCGCCTTGTCTTCCTTCGGCATCACCTTCACCACTTCACCGGTACGGCCCTTGTCCTTGCCGGCGAGAACGACGACGTTGTCGCCTTTTTTGATCTTCTGCATATCCCCGGCCTCCTAGAGCACTTCCGGCGCGAGTGAAATGATTTTCATATGGTTCTTGGCGCGGAGTTCGCGCGGAACCGGTCCGAAAATACGCGTGCCAACGGGCTCTTTCTTGTTGTCGACGAGAACAGCTGCGTTCTTGTCGAAACGGATGACGCTGCCGTCTGCGCGGCGAATGTCCTTCGCCGTGCGCACAACAACCGCCTTCATCACGTCGCCCTTCTTCACGCGGCCGCGCGGGATCGCCTCTTTCACGGAGACGACAATGATGTCGCCCACGGAGGCATACTTCCGCTTCGAACCGCCAAGCACCTTGATGCACATGACACGACGGGCGCCGGAATTGTCCGCCACATCGAGGTTTGTTTGCATCTGAATCATGACTGGCCGCCTTCTCGTTCAATGGAAAGCGGTTCAGATATTCCGCTTTCCGGCAATTTCAATGTTATTGTGCCTGGGCGTCTTTAAGGACGACCCAATTCTTGTCCTTCGAAATCGGCGCGGTCTCCTGAATCATGACCACATCACCGACCTTGCACGCATTCTCTTCGTCATGCGCCTTGTACTTCTTGGACATACGCACCGTCTTTTTCATCATCGGATGGGTAAAGCGACGCTCGACACGGACGACAACAGTCTTGTCGTTCTTGTCGCTCACCACGGTGCCCTGCAAAACGCGCTTTGGCATATTCGCTGTCCTCAGGCCTTGCTGTCGGCCGACTTCTCGGCCGCGATTGTCTTGATGCGCGCAATATCCCTACGGATTTCTTTCACGCGCGCGGTTTTTTCGAGCTGTCCGGTCGCTTTCTGGAAGCGAAGGTTAAACTGCTCTTTCTTGAGTTTTGTCAGCTCATCGGTGAGCTGGTCCGGCGTCATCGCCCTGACATCAACAGCCTTCATAGCGTTCGCCTTTCCTACTCTGCAATACGCTGCACGAAGCGCGTCTTGACCGGCAGCTTTGCAGCGCCCAGACGCAACGCTTCACGCGCAATGTCTGCACCCACGCCATCGATCTCAAACATGACGCGGCCGGGCTTAACACGGCAGGCCCAATAGTCAACGGAGCCCTTGCCCTTACCCATACGAACTTCGGTCGGCTTTGAGGTGACCGGTAGGTCCGGGAAGATACGGATCCATACGCGACCCTGACGCTTCATATAGCGGGTGATCGCGCGGCGGGCCGCTTCAATCTGGCGCGCGGTAACGCGCTCCGGCTCGAGAGCCTTCAGACCGAAGGACCCGAAGTTGAGTTCCGTGCCGCCCTTGGCAGCGCCGTGAATACGGCCCTTGAACTGCTTGCGGAACTTTGTGCGCTTTGGTTGCAGCATCGTTCTCTACTCCAAAATTCCTAAGCGTTCTCGCGACGCCGGTTGCTGCTACCGCCCTGGTCACCCTCGGTGGCACGGCGTTCGGAAGCCATTGGATCATGCTCAAGGATCTCGCCCTTGAAGACCCACACCTTCACGCCGCAAATGCCATAAGCGGTCTTTGCTTCGGCGGTGCCGTAATCGACATCGGCGCGCAGCGTGTGCAGCGGAACACGACCCTCGCGGTACCATTCCATGCGAGCGATTTCCGCACCGCCGAGACGACCCGCACAGTTGATGCGGATGCCCTCGGCACCAAGACGCATGGCCGACTGTACGGCACGCTTCATGGCACGGCGGAAAGCCACACGGCGCTCGAGCTGCTGAGCGATCGACTGAGCGATCAGAGTGGCATCGATCTCCGGCTTGCGGACTTCGACGATGTTCAAATGCGTTTCAGCATTCGTCATCTGCGAAACCTTGCGGCGCAGCTTCTCGATATCTGCACCCTTCTTGCCGATGATCAGACCCGGACGGGCAGAGTGAATGGTAACGCGGCACTTCTTGTGCGGGCGCTCGATCACGACTTTCGAGATGGCAGCCTGCTTCAGCTCCTTCTCGATATAGTTGCGGATCTTGAAATCCTCGTGCAACAAGTCGCCGTACTCGCCATCATTGGCGTACCAACGAGAGTCCCACGTGCGGTTGATACCGAGACGGAACCCGATCGGATTGATTTTCTGACCCATCAGGCGGCCTCCACTTTCTCTTCCACTTCGCGCACGACAATCGTCAGATGCGAAAATGGCTTCTCGATGCGGCTGGCGCGGCCACGACCACGCGCATGGAACCGCTTCATGACAATCGACTTACCGACATGGGCTTCGGCCACGACCAGCGCATCCACGTCCAGGTCGTGATTGTTTTCCGCATTCGCGATCGCCGATTCCAGCGTCTTCTTGACGGTATCGGCGATCCGCTTCCGCGAAAACTCCAGGTCGGCGAGCGCGGTCGCCACCTTCTTGCCACGGATCATCGCAGCAACGAGGTTCAGCTTCTGCGGGCTGACGCGGATCGTGCGCAATACGGCACGGGCCTCATTGTCAGCAAGCCTGCGCGGCGCTTTGGCCTTGCCCATCGTTATTTCCTCTTTGCCTTCTTGTCCGCCCCATGGCCGTAATAGGTGCGGGACGGAGCAAATTCACCAAACTTGTGACCGACCATCTCCTCGGAGACGGAAACGGGAATGTGTTTCTGGCCGTTGTAAACACCGAAGGTCAAACCCACGAACTGGGGCAGAATGGTGGAGCGACGGCTCCACATCTTGATGACCTCGTTACGGCCGCTATCGCGCACCTTCTCGGCCTTCTTCAGAAGATAGCCGTCGACGAAGGGGCCTTTCCAGACTGAACGGGACACTTGCCGCTACCTTTCCTTAGCTCTTGCGCTTGTGGCGCGAGCGCATGATGAACTTGTCGGTCGACTTGTTCGACCGGGTCTTCATGCCCTTTGTGGGTTTGCCCCAGGGCGACACAGGGTGACGGCCACCGGAGGTACGGCCTTCACCACCACCATGGGGGTGATCGACCGGGTTCATGACAACACCGCGGTTGTGCGGACGCTTGCCCATCCAGCGCTTGCGGCCTGCCTTGCCCAGGCTGACATTGCCGTGGTCAGGGTTGGAAACCGCACCCACCGTCGCGAAACAACGGCCCGAAACCAGGCGCTGCTCACCGGAATTGAGACGCAGGATCGCCATGCCCTGGTCACGACCGACCAGCTGAACATATGCACCGGCCGAACGCGCGATCTGGCCGCCCTTTTCAGGCTTCATCTCGACGTTGTGAACGATCGTACCGATAGGCATTGCCGCGAGCGGCATTGCATTGCCCGGCTTCACGTCGACCGCCTTTTCACTGGCGATGACCTTGTCGCCTGCAGCCAGACGCTGCGGCGCCAAGATGTAGGACAGCTCACCATCTTCATAGCGAACCAGCGCGATGAACGCCGTGCGGTTCGGATCGTACTCAATACGCTCAACCGTTGCCGACACGTCGAGCTTGCGACGCTTAAAATCGATCAGACGGTAGGTGCGCTTGTGACCACCGCCCTGGAAGCGCGCGGTGATGCGACCCGTGTTGTTGCGGCCGCCCTTGCCCGTCAAACCCTGGGTCAGACCCTTAACGGGCTTGCCCTTGTGAAGGCCGGAGCGGTCAACGATGACCAGCTGACGCTGGCCTGGGGTTACCGGTTTAAACTTCTTCAGTGCCATTGTCTCTTCCTCGCCGCCCGATTAGAGGCCAGTCGCGATATCGATGGAATGACCTTCGGCCAGCGTGACGATCGCTTTCTTCACGTCGCTCTGGCGGCCAATCGTTCCGCGAAAACGCTTCACCTTGCCCTTGCGAACAAGCGTATTGACACCGGTCACCTTGACGCCGAAGAGCGCCTCGACAGCAGCCTTGATTTCCGGCTTCGTCGCCTTGCGGTCCACATTGAAGACCACCTGGTTGTTCTCCGACGCCATGGTCGATTTCTCGGTGATCGCCGGGCTGACGATCACGTCATAGTGGCGAAGCTCCGTCATTTGAAACGCTCCTCAAGGGCCTCGACGGCGGCCTTGGAAAGGACCAGCGTGCCGCGGCGCAGAATGTCGTACACATTGATGCCCTGCACTGGCAGAACGTCGATGTTGGCGATGTTTTGAGCGGCACGCTTGAAGCCGGCGTCGACCTCCGCACCGCCAATCAGAAGAGCGTTGCTCAGACCAAGCTTGGCAAAGCTTTCAACGAGAGACTTCGTCTTGCCGTCTGCAAGAGCCAGATCATCGATGATGATGAGGCTGGAGTCTTTCGCCTTGGCCGACAAAGCGTGCTTCAGACCGAGCGCACGGACCTTCTTGGGAAGATCGTGGCTGTGGTCGCGAACGACCGGGCCATGAGCTCGGCCACCACCACGGAACTGCGGCACGCGGGCAGATGAGTGACGGGCACGGCCCGTACCCTTCTGACGGTACATCTTGGCACCGGTGCGCGCGATTTCCGAGCGTCCCTTGGTCTTGTGCGTGCCCTGCTGCTTTTTTGCAAGCTGCCAGCGCACAACGCGATGAAGGATGTCTTCGCGGGGGTCCAGACCGAAAATCTCATCAGAGACCTTCAGCTTCCCGGCATCCTTGCCTGCGAGGGTCGTAACTTTAATGTCCATTATTCAGCCCCCTCGGTGGCGGCAGCTTCTTCAGCCTTAGCAGCACCATTGCTACGGATAGCGGCCGGCATCGGCACATTGTCTGGCAGCGGAGCCTTAACGGCGTCACGCACTGTGATCCAAGCACCCTTGGACCCAGGAACAGCACCACGAACCAGAATAAGGCCACGTTCAGTGTCGGTCGAAACGATTTCCAGATTCTGCGTGGTCACGCGATGCGCGCCCATGTGCCCGGCCATCTTCTTGCCCTTGAACACCTTGCCGGGGTCCTGACGCTGACCGGTCGAACCATGCGAACGGTGCGAGACCGAGTTACCATGGGTTGCACGACCGCCGCCAAAATTATGACGCTTCATGACACCCTGGAAGCCCTTACCGATCGAGGTGCCCGTCACATCGACCTTCTGGCCGGGGACGAAATGCTCGACCGTGATCTCTGCGCCGACATCAAGAAGATTGTCGGGAGACACACGGAACTCGGCCACCTTGGCCTTCGGCTCGACGGAAGCGGTCGCGAAATGGCCGCGCAACGCCTTCGACGTGTTTTTCACCTTGGCAAGTCCAACGCCAAGCTGAACCGCCGTGTAGCCGTTCTTCTCCTCGGTACGCTGCGCAACGACCTGACAGTTCTCCATGCGCAGAACCGTCACGGGCACATGCTCGCCCGCTTCGTTGTAGACGCGTGTCATACCGATCTTTTGTGCGATAACACCTGAACGCATCGGTTCGATTTCCTTTCGGGGTTCCCAGCTCCTCGCCCGTTGTCACAGGCAAAGGCTCGGGTTCCTGACTTTTTGTCTTGCGCCCTAGAGCTTGATCTCGACATCCACACCGGCAGCGAGGTCGAGCTTCATCAGCGCGTCGACCGTCTGCGGCGTCGGATCGACGATGTCGAGCAGCCGCTTGTGGGTGCGCATCTCGAACTGTTCGCGGCTCTTCTTGTCGATGTGAGGAGACCGGTTCACAGTAAATTTCTCGATGCGCGTGGGCAGCGGCACTGGGCCGCGCACGTTCGCGCCCGTGCGTTTCGCCGTAGACACGATTTCCCGCGTCGAGGCATCAAGAACGCGATGATCAAACGCCTTGAGGCGGATACGGATATTCTGTCCGTTCATGTGTCACTTCCTTGTTCCGCTGCGACGCGGTTAACCGCGCCGCGTCGGAGGGTTGCCGTTCTTACTCAGTGATCGATGCGACGATGCCGGCACCGACGGTGCGGCCGCCTTCACGGATAGCGAAGCGCAGCTTCTCTTCCATGGCGATCGGCACGATCAGCTCGACGTCGACCGTCACATTGTCGCCCGGCATCACCATTTCCGTGCCTTCGGGAAGCGAAACAACGCCCGTCACATCCGTCGTGCGGAAGTAGAACTGCGGACGGTAGTTCGTGAAGAACGGCGTATGACGGCCGCCCTCTTCCTTCGTCAGGATGTAGGCTTCTGCCTTGAACTTCGTGTGCGGCGTCACCGAACCCGGCTTGCAAAGAACCTGGCCGCGCTCAACGCCCTCACGGTCAACGCCGCGGATCAGCGCACCGATGTTGTCGCCAGCCTGGCCCTGATCGAGCAGCTTGCGGAACATCTCCACGCCGGTAACCGTCGTCTTCGTCGTGTCCTTGATGCCGACGATCTCGACTTCCTCACCGACCTTGATGATGCCGCGCTCAACGCGACCCGTCACAACCGTACCGCGGCCCGAAATCGAGAACACATCCTCGATCGGCATCAGGAACGGCTGGTCAACCGGACGCTCCGGCGTCGGGATGTAGGCGTCAACCTCGGCCATCAGCTTGCGGATCGCGTCTTCACCGATCTCCTTGTTGGAGTCTTCAAGAGCTGCGAGTGCAGAACCCTTGACGATCGGAATGTCGTCGCCCGGGAAGTCGTAGGACGACAGAAGCTCGCGAACCTCAAGCTCGACCAGCTCAAGAAGCTCTTCGTCGTCGACCTGGTCCACCTTGTTCAGGAACACCACGATCGCCGGAACGCCAACCTGACGGGCAAGCAGAATGTGCTCGCGCGTCTGAGGCATCGGGCCGTCAGCGGCCGAGCAAACCAGGATCGCGCCGTCCATCTGAGCAGCGCCCGTGATCATGTTCTTCACATAGTCGGCGTGGCCGGGGCAGTCGACGTGAGCATAGTGACGCGCATCCGTCTCATACTCGACATGCGCCGTCGAAATGGTGATGCCGCGCGCCTTCTCTTCAGGAGCGCCATCAATCTGGTCATAGGCGCGGAACTCGCCGAAATACTTCGTGATCGCTGCCGTCAATGACGTCTTGCCGTGGTCAACGTGACCAATCGTGCCGATGTTCACATGCGGCTTCGTACGCTCAAATTTACCTTTGGCCATGTGAGCTCTCCATTCCTTGTGCCCGTTCGGGCTCTTTCAACTGTCGATAATCCGTAACGAACGTGTCTGAGCGGATTACGCGTATTTCTTCTGGATCTCCTGCGCCACCGCGCTGGGAACCGGCTCATAGTGATCGAACTGCATCGTGTACTGGGCACGCCCCTGAGACATCGAACGCAACGTGTCGACGTATTTGAACATGTTGGCCAGAGGCACCATGGCATTGATCACCGTGGCGATACCGCGAGGCTCCTGCCCCTGGATCTGACCACGACGGCCGTTTAGGTCGCCGATAATGCTGCCCACATATTCTTCCGGCGTCACAACCTCGACCTTCATGATCGGCTCGAGAAGCTGAGCACCAGCTTTCTGGGCGCCTTCACGGAACGCTGCGCGAGCAGCGATCTCGAAGGCCAGAACCGATGAGTCGACGTCGTGGTAGGCACCGTCGATCAGCGTGGCTTTCACGCCGAGCATCGGGAAGCCAGCAACCGGACCGGAGGAAAGAACGCTCTCAATGCCCTTCTGAACACCGGGAATGTATTCCTTCGGAACCGAACCGCCAACGATCTTGGATTCGAACTCGAACTCTTCGCTCTCGGTATTCGGCGCAAAAACGATCTTGACGCGGGCGAACTGACCCGAACCACCGGACTGCTTCTTGTGGGTGTAGTCGATCTCCGCTTCACGGGTGATCGTCTCACGATAAGCAACCTGCGGCGCGCCAACATTGGCCTCGACCTTAAACTCACGCTTCAAGCGATCGACGATGATGTCGAGGTGAAGCTCGCCCATGCCGGCGATGATGGTCTGACCGGATTCTTCGTCCGACTTGACGCGGAAGGAAGGATCTTCAGCCGCCAGACGATTGAGCGCGAGGCCCATCTTTTCCTGGTCGCCCTTGGTCTTCGGCTCGATGGCGATCTGGATCACCGGATCCGGGAACTCCATGCGCTCCAGAATGACCGGTTTGGTCGGATCACAAAGCGTATCGCCCGTGGTGGTCTCCTTGAGGCCTGCAAGGGCGACAATATCGCCGGCGTAAGCCACTTCAAGGTCCGAGCGGGAGTTGGAGTGCATCTGCAGCATGCGGCCGATACGCTCACGCTTGTCCTTCACCGTATTGGCAAGCGACGCGCCCTTGTTCAACACACCCGAATAGATGCGGCAGAAGGTAAGCGAGCCGACGAAGGGGTCGTTCATGATCTTGAACGCAAGCATGGAGACCGGCTCTTCGTCAGACGACTTGCGCGCTATCTCTGCCTCAGTCTTGGGATCGATGCCCTTGATCGACGGAACGTCCATCGGAGAAGGCAGGAAGTCGACGACGGCGTCGAGCAAAGGCTGAACACCTTTGTTCTTGAAGGCAGAGCCGCAGAACATCGGGAAGAACTTGACTTCGATCGTGCCCTTGCGGATCAGCTTGCGGATCTCGTCATTCGAAGGCATCTCGCCCTCGAGGTAACGTTCCATCGCAGCTTCGTCCATCTCGACAGCAGCCTCGATGAGCATCTCGCGATACTCTTCCGCCTTCTCCTGGAGATCGGCAGGAATATCAACAATGTCCCATGCAGCACCGAGATTCTCGGACTGCCAGACGAGAGCCTTCATCTCGATAAGGTCGACCACGCCCGCAAAGTCATTCTCAGCGCCGATCGGCAGCTGCATAACGACAGCCTGAGCACCGAGACGGGTCTTGACCATCTCTGCAGAGCGATAGAAGTCGGCGCCGATCTTATCCATCTTGTTGCAGAAGATCATGCGCGGAACTTTATACTTGTCCGCCTGGCGCCAGACGGTTTCCGTCTGCGGCTCCACACCGGCATTCGCGTCGAGCAGCGCAACAGCACCATCGAGAACACGAAGCGAACGCTCGACTTCAATGGTGAAGTCCACGTGTCCGGGCGTGTCGATGATGTTGAAGCGACGCTTCTTGCCATCACGGCCTTCCCAGAAAGTGGTCGTCGCAGCAGACGTGATCGTGATGCCGCGCTCCTGCTCCTGCTCCATCCAGTCCATCGTCGCGGCACCGTCGTGCACTTCGCCGATCTTGTGGGACTTGCCGGTATAGAAAAGAATGCGCTCGGTCGTCGTCGTCTTGCCGGCGTCGATATGCGCCATGATACCGAAGTTGCGGTAGTCTTCGAGCTTATATTCGCGGGACATCGTCGTGTACCTCTTCGATCCGTAAGGCTACCAGCGGTAGTGCGAGAACGCGCGGTTGGCTTCAGCCATCTTGTGCGTGTCTTCGCGCTTCTTGACGGCAGTGCCGCGGTTGTTGGCCGCATCCAGCAGCTCACCGGACAAACGATCGACCATAGTCGTCTCGTTGCGCTTGCGTGCTGCAGAAATCAACCAGCGAATGGCCAAAGCCTGACGACGCTCGGGACGAACATCGACGGGCACCTGGTAGGTCGCACCACCAACACGGCGGGAACGAACCTCCACATGCGGAGCGACATTCTCAAGCGCCTGATGGAACACTCCAACAGGCTCCTGCTTCAACTTGTCTTCGACCTGCTCAAAGGCACCGTAAACGATGCGCTCTGCAGCGGACTTTTTGCCATCAAGCATGATGGCATTCATGAATTTCGTTACAACCGTGTCACCGAATTTCGGATCGGGGTTGATCTCTCGCTTTTCTGCGCGATGGCGTCGGGACATGTTTTTCGTCTCTTACCTTCGAAGGCCCGGCTCAAAAACAAAGCGCCGAAGCCGGGAAACCTACTTCGGACGCTTGGCGCCGTATTTGGAACGACGCTGCTTGCGGTTCTTCACACCCTGCGTGTCGAGCACACCACGGATAATGTGGTAGCGCACACCCGGAAGGTCCTTCACGCGACCGCCGCGGATCATCACCACGGAGTGCTCCTGAAGATTATGCCCTTCACCCGGGATATAACCGATGACCTCGAAGCCATTGGCAAGGCGGATCTTGGCCACCTTACGCATAGCCGAGTTCGGCTTTTTCGGCGTCGTGGTATAGACGCGCGTACAAACGCCCCGCTTCTGCGGGTTGGCCTGCATGGCCGGAACCTTATTGCGCTTAACCGGCGCAGTGCGCGGCTTGCGGATCAACTGGTTAACGGTAGGCATCAAACCTTCCCTTGTTACAATTCCGTGTCTCAAGCCCGAGGGCCGCTTCAAGAACAGCTTGCGTACATGCATAAAACCGGGCCAACAAACCGCTTTCGCGGTCTTGCCCGGACATACAGCAGAGGAAGCGTTTCCGCTTCGTGCGCCGCAAATTCTGTCACTCGCAAAAACGAACCCTGTTTGAGACCTGATCCAGGGCGTGTCGCCCCGAAAGAAAAAGCCTCACATCGGCTCGGACGAAGCGGGTATTACTCGTATGTCGGTTAACCGTCAACCCCAGATGCGCAATTATCTGCCGGGAAACGCCCTATCGAGGCGCCTGGAGACGACGACGACAGATTATTGCTTGTCTGGGCGGGTTTTCGACCTGAATCCACGCTTCGGCTCTGTCAATTTCCAAGTCATCATGCGAGAAAAAGGCCCTGAAAGCGGGCCCTGGCAGCCCGGAAAGAATCAGGGAAGACCATGACCGAATCCGAAGAGCGCGCCGTCACCATCATTACCGGACGAGTCTGGCGTGAAAAGGGCGATGACAGTGAGGGCGTGCATATCATGCTGCTTGCTCCGGACGACGACACGGCGGTGCGGCTCGCACTCGAAGCACTTGCACGCGAAGGCTATGCGGAAGCCGAACTGGATCGCATTGGCGACATGGAAGGCGAACCCGATGAGGAGCCGCATCTCTCCGCATGGCAAGGTGCGCTTGAAGGCGAGATCGCGATCGTCACCTTCGACGAACCGATCTGACGCCAATCGCCGGGCAACCGGACCAACCTCGAATTTCCAGCGACAATATTGTGACGCATAGAAAAAGGCCGCCGGATCGCTCCGGCGGCCTTTTGTCTCGTGTCCAGTGCGAGCCTTACTCGGCGGGGCTCGTCGTCATGTCAGCGATCATTGGATCAGCCACTTCGGCGCCCGAGCTTTTGCGGCGCTCGTCCAGGATCAGATCATCGCGTGAACGCGCGATGCGGCGAACCTGGCTCATGGCGCCACCCGTACCGGCCGGGATAAGACGACCGACGATGACGTTTTCCTTCAGGCCCTGCAGCGTATCGATCTTGCCAGCAACGGCTGCCTCGGTCAGCACACGCGTGGTCTCCTGGAAGGAGGCCGCAGAGATGAAGGACGGTGTTTGCAACGAGGCCTTGGTGATGCCGAGCAGAACAGGCTGACCTTCGGCCGGCTTCTTGCCCTCTTCCACCAGACGATCGTTGATCTCCTCGAACTCAACCGAGTCCACATGGTCGCCCGGAATGTAGGTCGAGTCGCCCTGCGCCGTGATCTCGATCTTCTGCAGCATCTGGCGAACGATCACCTCAATGTGCTTGTCGTTGATCAACACGCCCTGCAACCGGTAGACTTCCTGAATTTCATTGACGAGGTACGAAGCCAAAGCCTCCACCCCCTTAATCGCCAGGATGTCATGCGGTGCAGGATTGCCATCGAGAATGAAGTCGCCCTTCTCGATCTGGTCGCCGTCCTGAAGGTGGAACGGCTTGCCCTTGGGAATGAGATACTCCGCGGGTTCCAGTGTCGAGTCATGCGGCTCGATGACGATGCGACGCTTGTTCTTGTAATCGCGACCGAAACGAATCGTACCATCGATTTCCGCAATGATGGCGTGATCCTTCGGCCGACGGGCCTCGAACAATTCTGCCACGCGCGGCAGACCACCGGTGATGTCCTTGGTACGCGCGCTCTCGGTCGGAATACGGGCAATCACGTCGCCCGGCTTGACCTTGGAGCCCGGCTCCACGGACAGAACCGTTTCCACCGACAGAAGGAAGCGTGCGTCACCGCCACGGGAAAGCTTGGAAACCTTCCCCTTGGCATCGAGAACCGTCATTGCCGGCTTCAGGTCGGCACCGCGTGGCGTCGAACGCCAGTCGATGACCTCACGTTTGGTAATGCCGGTGGATTCGTCAGCCGTTTCCTGAACCGACACACCGTCGACCAGATCTTCGAACGCGATAGTGCCTTCCACCTCGGTCAGCATCGGGCGTGTATAGGGATCCCACTCGGCAATACGCTGGCCACGCTTGACCTTGTCACCCTCGTCGATGAAGAGGCGTGAACCGTAAGTCAGACGGTGGCTTGCGCGTTCCTCACCGTTCTCATCCATGATCAGAACCGCCATGTTGCGGCCCATGACGATGAGATCGCCCTCGGAGTTGCGCACCACATTGCGGTTGCGGATCTTGACGGTACCCTCGAACGAAGCCTCAAGGAACGACTGATCGACCACCTGCGCGGTACCGCCCATGTGGAAGGTACGCATGGTCAACTGAGTGCCCGGTTCACCGATCGACTGAGCCGCAATGACGCCGACAGCCTCGCCGATGTTGACAGGCGTGCCGCGCGCAAGGTCACGACCGTAGCAAACGGCGCAAACACCATTGCGCACTTCACAGGTCAGTGCCGAACGAATGCGAACGGTCTGGATACCAGCCTTCTCGATTGCCTCGACATCACGCTCATCGATCAAGCGCCCGGCCGAAACGATAACCTCGTCCGTGGCCGGATTGACGATGTCGTCGAGAGCCGTCCGTCCAAGAACGCGCTGCCCAATGGAGGCAACCACCTGTCCTGCGTCCACGATGGGCTGCATGGTCAGGCCATTCTCGGTGCCGCAATCGGGCACCGTGACAATGCAATCCTGAGCAACGTCAACCAGGCGCCGGGTCAGGTAACCCGAGTTTGCCGTCTTCAAGGCGGTATCGGCCAGACCTTTACGGGCACCGTGGGTGGAGTTGAAGTACTCCATCACGGTCAGGCCTTCCTTAAAGTTCGAGATGATCGGCGTCTCGATGATGGAGCCATCCGGACGAGCCATGAGGCCACGCATGCCGGCAAGCTGACGCATCTGCGCCGGCGAGCCACGGGCACCGGAATGCGACATCATATAAACCGAATTCATCGGCTTCTGGCGGCCATCCTCGTTGAATTCAACCGCCTTGATGCGCTTCATCATCTCGTCGGCGACCTTCTCGGAGCACTTGGCCCAGGCATCAACGACCTTGTTGTACTTTTCGCCCTGCGTGATCAGACCGTCATTGTACTGCTGCTCATATTCCTTGGCGAGCGCTTCGGTCTCGGCAACCAGTTTTTCCTTGGTGTCCGGAATGACCATGTCGTCCTTGCCGAAGGAAATGCCGGCGCGGCAGGCATGGCCAAAGCCGAGCTGCATGACGCGGTCACAGAAGATGACCGTCTCTTTCTGGCCGCAGTGACGATAGACCGTGTCGATCATCTTGGAGATGTTCTTCTTGGTCAGTTCCTGATTGCAGATGTCGAACGGCACATTGTGGTTCTTCGGCAGAAGTTCGCCGACGATCATACGGCCAGGCGTCGTCTCGTGGATCTGGGAAACGGGGTTTCCTTCAGCATCAACGGTCTTGAACCGGCCCTTGATCTTGGTGTGCAGGGTCACGACACCGGTCTCAAGCGCATGATGGAGTTCGCCCATGTCTGCGAAAACCATCCCCTCACCCGGTTCGTTCTGGTTCATGATGGACAGGTAATACAGTCCGAGAACCATATCCTGCGACGGCACGATGATCGGTGCGCCGGAGGCCGGGTGCAGAATGTTGTTGGTCGACATCATGAGCACGCGCGCTTCAAGCTGGGCTTCCAGCGAAAGCGGAACGTGAACGGCCATCTGGTCGCCGTCGAAGTCAGCGTTGAACGCGGTACAGACCAGCGGATGAAGCTGGATCGCCTTGCCTTCGATCAGAACGGGTTCGAACGCCTGGATACCCAGACGGTGCAGCGTCGGCGCGCGGTTCAGAAGAACCGGGTGCTCACGAATAACCTCATCGAGGATATCCCAGACTTCCGGCTTTTCCTTCTCGACCAGCTTCTTCGCTTGCTTGACGGTGGACGAATAGCCCTTCGCGTCGAGTCGCGCATAGATGAACGGCTTGAACAGCTCGAGCGCCATCTTCTTCGGCAGGCCGCACTGGTGCAGCTTGAGCTCGGGACCGGTCACGATAACCGAACGGCCGGAATAGTCGACGCGCTTGCCGAGCAGGTTCTGACGGAAGCGGCCCTGCTTGCCCTTCAGCATGTCTGAGAGCGACTTCAGCGGACGCTTGTTGGCACCGGTGATCACGCGACCGCGGCGGCCATTGTCGAACAGAGCGTCGACGGCCTCCTGAAGCATGCGCTTCTCGTTGCGGATAATGATGCCCGGCGCGCGCAGCTCGATGAGGCGCTTCAAACGGTTGTTACGGTTGATCACACGACGGTAAAGGTCGTTGAGATCGGAGGTCGCGAAACGACCGCCATCCAGCGGCACCAGCGGGCGCAGATCCGGCGGGATCACCGGAACGATCTTCATGATCATCCACTCGGGACGATTGCCGGATTCGAGAAAGTTCTCGACCACCTTGAGGCGCTTCAAGAGCTTCTTCTGCTTCAGTTCCGACGTGGTGGAAGCGAGTTCCGAGCGCAGATCGCCAGCAATCTTGTCGAGATCCATCGATTCCAGAAGGTGATGGATGGCCTCGGCGCCGATCATGGCGGTGAACTGGTCTTCGCCATATTCATCGACCGCGATCAGATATTCTTCTTCAGAAAGAAGCTGGTTCTCCTTGAGCGCCGTCAAACCGGGCTCGGTCACGATGTAGTTCTCGAAATAAAGAACCCGCTCGATGTCCTTCAAGGTCATGTCGAGCAACGTGCCGATGCGCGAGGGCAGCGACTTCAGGAACCAGATATGGGCAACCGGTGCTGCGAGCTCGATATGGCCCATGCGCTCACGACGCACCCGCGACAACGTGACTTCAACGCCGCACTTTTCGCAGATGACGCCCTTGTACTTCATGCGCTTGTATTTGCCGCAGAGGCACTCATAGTCCTTGATAGGACCGAAAATACGCGCGCAGAAGAGACCGTCACGCTCAGGCTTAAACGTACGGTAATTGATGGTCTCGGGCTTTTTGATCTCGCCAAACGACCAGGACAGGATCTTCTCGGGGCTAGCGAGCGAAATCCTGATCGAGTCGAAAGTCTGTGCCGGCGCCTGAGGGTTGAAAAGATTCATGACCTCTTGGTTCATGCCGATCTCCTTTTCGGGACGCTTCGTCCCTTTTAAACTTCGGTGAAAACTGCCGCCGCGCGTTCCACCGGTTCAAATGCTTGGCCGCTACGCTGCCTTGCCAACGAGAATTGCGTGCCGCGGGCAAAGCCGCGGCACGCCAAAACGCTTACTCCGCAGCGTCCGGCAGCTGGTCGGTGTCAGCCGCGTCGATACGGGAGTTTTCAAGCTCCACGTTGAGACCGAGAGAACGCATTTCCTTGACGAGAACGTTGAAGCTCTCCGGAATGCCTGCCTCGAACGTATCGTCGCCGCGCACGATGGCTTCGTAGACCTTGGTGCGCCCCGCCACGTCATCCGACTTCACGGTCAGCATCTCCTGCAGCGTGTAAGCCGCGCCGTAAGCTTCCAGCGCCCAGACCTCCATCTCGCCGAAGCGCTGACCGCCGAACTGCGCCTTGCCGCCCAACGGCTGCTGGGTCACGAGCGAGTACGGACCGATCGAACGGGCGTGGATCTTGTCGTCCACAAGATGGTGCAGCTTCAGCATGTAGATGTAGCCGACGGTCACCTGACGATCGAACGGTTCACCCGTACGTCCATCATAAAGCGTGACCTGACCACTGGTCTGCATCCCGGCCTGTTCCAACATGATGTTGACATCGGCCTCATGGGCACCGTCGAAGACCGGGGTCGCAATCGACACGCCCCGGCGCATCTGTTCGCCGAGGCGAATGATGCTGTCATCGTCATACTGGCGTACCGGCTCGTTGCGATCATTGTCCGGGATCACAGCTTCAATTGTCTGGCGCAGCGGCTTGATATCGCCGCTCTCCTTGTAGCTGTCGATCAGGTCGCCGATCTGCTGTCCCATGCCTGCACACGCCCAGCCCAGATGCGTCTCCAGAATCTGGCCGACATTCATGCGGCTGGGCACGCCCAGCGGGTTGAGCACGATGTCCACATGCTGGCCGTCTTCAAGGAACGGCATATCCTCGACGGGCACGATGCGTGACACGACACCCTTGTTGCCGTGGCGGCCGGCCATCTTGTCGCCGGGCTGCATCTTGCGCTTCACCGCAACGAAGACCTTGACCATCTTCATCACGCCGGGGGGCATCTCGTCGCCGCGCTGAACCTTCTCGACCTTGTCCATGAAGCGCTGTTCCAGCGCCTTCTTGGACTCGTCATACTGGCCACGCATGGCTTCGAGCGCTTCCTGAAGCTTCTCGTCCTCTACGGCAAACTGCCACCACTGCGAACGCGGATACTCGTCGAGCACATCGGCAGAAAGGGTCGTGCCCTTCTTGAAGCCCTTAGGGCCGGCAATGGCCGATTTGCCCTCGAGCATCTCTGCAAGACGTGCATAAACGTTGCGATCGAGAATCGACTGCTCGTCATCACGGTCCTTTGCGAGGCGTTCGATTTCCTCACGCTCGATCGCCATGGCGCGCTCGTCCTTCTCGACGCCGTGACGGTTGAAGACGCGCACTTCCACGACCGTTCCATACGTGCCGGGCGGCATGCGCATGGACGTGTCACGAACGTCGGAGGCCTTCTCGCCAAAGATCGCGCGCAGAAGCTTTTCTTCCGGCGTCATCGGGCTTTCGCCCTTAGGCGTGATCTTGCCGACCAGAATGTCACCTGGCTGCACTTCGGCACCGATATATGTGATGCCCGCCTCATCGAGATTTTTCAGCGCCTCTTCCGAAACGTTCGGAATGTCACGCGTGATCTCTTCCGGTCCAAGCTTCGTGTCACGCGCCATCACCTCGAATTCCTCGATGTGAATGGAGGTGAAAACGTCATCGCGAACGATGCGCTCGGAGAGAAGGATGGAGTCCTCGTAGTTGTAGCCGTTCCAGGGCATGAACGCGACGAGCACGTTGCGTCCGAGCGCCAGATCGCCGAGATCCGTCGACGGACCGTCAGCAATGATGTCGCCCTTGTTGATCAGGTCGCCGACGCGCACCAGCGGACGCTGGTTGACGCAGGTGTTCTGATTGGAACGCTGGAACTTCATCAGACGGTAAATGTCGACGCCGGAGCGCGATGCATCCACATCCTCGGTGGCGCGGATAACGATACGCGTCGCATCCACCTGGTCGACGATACCCGTGCGGCGGGCCGCGATGGCAGCGCCGGAGTCGCGCGCCACGATCGGCTCCATGCCGGTGCCGACGAACGGCGCCTCGGCCCGCACCAGCGGCACAGCCTGACGCTGCATGTTCGAGCCCATGAGTGCGCGGTTGGCGTCATCGTTCTCGAGGAACGGAATGAGCGCCGCCGCGACCGACACGAGCTGCTTGGGCGACACATCCATCAGATCGACGTTCTCGCGCGGAGCCATCATCACCTCGCCGGCGTGGCGGCAGATGACGAATTCATCCGTGAACGCACCATCTTCACCGATCACGGCATTGGCCTGTGCAACGTAGTGCTTGGCCTCTTCCATGGCGGAGAGATAGACGACGTCCTGCGTCACCTTGCCGTCCACGATCTTGCGGTACGGGCTCTCGATGAAGCCGTACTTGTTGACGCGGGCGAAGGTGGCAAGCGAGTTGATCAGACCGATATTCGGGCCTTCCGGCGTTTCGATCGGGCAGATGCGACCATAGTGGGTCGGGTGCACGTCGCGCACCTCGAAGCCCGCACGCTCACGCGTCAGACCACCTGGTCCAAGCGCCGAAAGACGACGCTTGTGGGTGATCTCTGACAGCGGATTGGTCTGGTCCATGAACTGCGAGAGCTGCGAGGAACCAAAGAACTCGCGCACGGCGGCAGCCGCCGGCTTCGCGTTGATCAGGTCCTGCGGCATGACCGTGTCGATCTCGATCGAGGACATGCGTTCCTTGATCGCGCGCTCCATGCGCAACAGGCCGACGCGGTACTGGTTTTCCATCAGCTCGCCGACAGAACGCACACGACGGTTGCCGAGATTGTCGATGTCGTCGATCTCGCCCTTGCCGTCACGCAGCTCGACCAGTGTCTTCACCACGGCAACGATGTCTTCCTTGCGCAGAACACGCACGGTGTCTTCCGCGTCCAGTTCGAGACGCATGTTCATCTTGACGCGACCCACGGCCGAAAGGTCGTAGCGCTCGGCATCAAAGAACAGCGAATGGAACATCGCTTCCGCCGTCTCAAGCGTCGGCGGCTCGCCCGGACGCATAACACGGTAGATGTCGAACAGCGCATCCTGACGCGACTCGTTCTTGTCGGCAGCCAGCGTGTTGCGGATATAGCCACCCACATTGACATGATCGATGTCGAGGAAATGCACTTCGGTCGCACCCGTCTCGAGCAGAACCTTCAGCGTCTTCTCGTCGATCTCGTCACCGGCTTCGAGGAAGATCTCGCCCGTTTCCGGGTTGACGATGTCCTCGGCAAGATAGTTGCCCAGCAGATCGTCTTCGGTTGCGCGGATGGCCTTCAGGCCCTTCTCGGCAAGCTGCTTCGCCTGACGTGCCGTGATCTTCTTGCCTGTCTCGACAACAACTTCACCGCTGTCAGCGTCGATGAGGTCGGTCGTCGCCTTCAGCCCCTTGAAGCGCTCGACCGTGTAAGGCACACGCCAGTTTTCACCGTCGCGCACATAGGTGAGCTGATCGTAGAAGGTGGACAGGATCTCCTCGGCATCCATGCCGAGCGCCATCAAAAGCGACGTCGCAGGCAGTTTGCGGCGGCGGTCGATGCGCGCATGGACAATGTCCTTGGCATCGAACTCGATGTCGAGCCAAGAGCCGCGATAAGGGATGACGCGTGCGGCAAACAGGAGCTTGCCGGAGGAATGCGACTTGCCCTTGTCGTGATCGAAAAAGACGCCCGGCGAACGGTGCATCTGCGAAACGATGACACGCTCGGTTCCGTTGACGATAAAGGTGCCGTTGGACGTCATGAGCGGCATGTCGCCCATATAGACGTCCTGCTCCTTGATGTCCTTGATCGACTTGGCGCCGGTGTCCTCATCGACGTCAAAGACGATCAGGCGCAGCGTGACCTTGAGCGGCGCAGCGAAGGTCAGATCGCGCTGCCGGCACTCGTCCACGTCAAATTTCGGATCCTCGAACTCGTATTTCACGAATTCCAGCATCGCCGTCCCGGCGAAGTCCGAAATCGGAAACACCGATTTGAACACCGCCTGCAGTCCCTCGTCAGGACGCCCGCCCTGGGGCTCCTCGACCATCAGGAACTGGTCATAGGATGCCTTCTGAACCTCGATGAGGTTCGGCATCTCCGCAACTTCCGGAATCTTTCCGAAGAACTTGCGTACCCGCCTGCGACCATTAAACGTTTGGGTCTCGGCCATCGTCGCTCCTTGCCCTGCCTGGCTTGCATGCACCACGTGAACCGCCATCCCGGCGGTCAATCCAAACGGATAAAAACCCGTTTCCTGAAAGCCGCTTGCGGCCCACAGGAAAGAGGTTTGGATTCCGTCTTCAGTGTTCCGGCCCGCGCAGATCGAATATCCACGCGGGCCGGACGCCGAATTACTTCAGCTCAACCTTGGCGCCTGCGCCTTCGAGCTGCTCTTTGATCTTCTCGGCTTCGTCCTTGGACACGCCTTCCTTGATCGCCTTCGGAGCGGACTCAACGAGGTCCTTGGCTTCCTTCAGGCCGAGACCCGTGATGCCGCGAACTTCCTTGATGACGTTGATCTTCTGGGCGCCTGCGTCGGTGAGAACGACGTCAAATTCGGTCTTCTCTTCAGCAGCTTCGCCACCGGCAGCACCGCCTGCAGCAGCGGCAACAGCCACCGGAGCAGCAGCGGAGACGCCCCACTTCTCTTCAAGCATCTTCGAAAGCTCAGCCGCCTCAAGGACGGTCAGGTTCGAAAGGTCTTCAACGATCTTAGCAAGATCAGCCATTGTACATTTCCTTTAGTGTTCGAACTGTGTTGTTGGTCTTGAGGACCGGCATCACGCCGCCTCGTCCTTCTTGGAATAGGCGCCGAAGACGCGCGCGAGCTGACCCGCGGGCGCGTTGACAACCTGTGCAATCCGGGTAGCCGGCGTCGAAATCATGCCGACCAGCTTCGCCCTGAGCTCGTCCAGCGACGGCAGCGAGGCGAGTGCCTTCACACCGTCGGCGTCGAGCGCGGTCTCACCCATGGCACCGCCGAGAATGACAAGCTTGTCATTGCCCTTGGCGAAGTCATTGGCGACCTTGGGAGCGACAACCGGATCGTCCGAGTAGGCAATCAGGGTCTGGCCTTCGAAAAGGGCCTGAATGCTTTCGGACGGGGTTCCCTGAAGGGCGATTTTGGCGAGACGGTTTTTCGCAACCTTGACTGTGCCACCTGCGCCGCGCATTTTCGAACGAAGATCGTTCATCTGTGCGACGGTCAGACCGGCATAGTGGGCCACGACGACCGAACCGGTGTTGCTGAACACCTGATTCAGATCCGCGACGAATTCGCGTTTTTCCGCTCTGTCCACTGCCTTCTCCATTTGACGGAAAGTCCCGAGAGACACATCCGCCGGTTTGCCTTTTGCCGCAGGGCATCCGCAAACTCGGATCACCCAAGCGACGCTCGAGGATCCTGTCCCCTTTCGCCAACCGGAATTCCGGCATCGGACAAAAGGCCAACACGGTTCGAACCTTCAAACGGGGCAAGCCCCGGTCTCCGGTCCCACCCGTCTCATGCAGACCCCGAAAAGGGATTAAGGCGAACCGCCTGCAATCTCGGACAGGATGTTCCGGAAGTTTCCTTCCGGCTTCCACACCCAAGGGTGCGGAAAGTCGTGAGGGAGGCGCCAAAGCGCCTCCCCAATTCAAAAATCAGGACGCAGCCGAGAGGCTCGCCAAGTCGATACGCAGGCCAGGCCCCATGGTCGAGGTGATGGCAACCTTCTTGAGGTAGTTACCCTTGGCACCAGCCGGCTTTGCCTTGATCACGGCATCCGCAAATGCGCGCACATTCTCGGCGATCGCCTTGGCGTCGAAGGACGCCTTGCCAACGCCAGCATGCACGATACCGGCCTTCTCGACGCGGAACTCGACAGCGCCGCCCTTGGAAGCCTTGACCGCAGCGGTCACGTCAGCGGTCACCGTACCGACCTTCGGGTTCGGCATCAGACCACGGGGGCCCAAAACTTTACCGAGACGGCCGACCAGCGGCATCATGTCAGGCGTCGCAATGCAGCGATCAAAATCGATCTCGCCCTTCTGGACGGTCTCGACCAGATCCTCGGCACCCACGATATCTGCACCCGCAGCCTTCGCCTCGTCAGCCTTGTCGCCCTTGGCGAACACGGCTACGCGGACCGTACGGCCCGTGCCATTCGGCAGGTTGACAACGCCACGAACCATCTGGTCCGCATGGCGCGGATCGACGCCCAGATTCATCGCGATCTCGATGGTCTCATCGAACTTGGCAGTCGCGCGGTCCTTCAGGAGCGCTACGGCCTCATCGAGAGCGTATTCCTTGTCGCGGTCAATGCCTTCACGCGCCTTTGCAATGCGCTTGGAAAGTTTCGTCGCCATCTCGTCAGCCCTCCACTTCCAGGCCCATGGACCGCGCGGAACCCTCGACCATCCGCATCGCTGCGTCGACGTCGGTCGCGTTCAGGTCCTTCATCTTGGCTTCAGCGATCTCACGCACCTTGTCGCGCGAAATCTTGCCTGCAACCACCTTACCGGGCTCCTTGGAGCCGGACTTCAGGTTGATCGCCTTCTTGAGGAAGTAGCTCACCGGCGGCGTCTTCATCGTGAAGGTGAAAGACTTGTCCTGGTAGT
The DNA here is from genome assembly GCF_019891395.1 of Nitratireductor kimnyeongensis. NCBI lineage: Bacteria > Pseudomonadati > Pseudomonadota > Alphaproteobacteria > Hyphomicrobiales > Phyllobacteriaceae > Nitratireductor > Nitratireductor kimnyeongensis. The sequence continues at coordinate 3,786,955 of NZ_CP078143.1, forward strand.
AGGTCACGACGACCGGGATCGGCGAACCCTTCTCCATCTCCTGGGTCTGCGCATTAAATGCCTTGCAGAACTCCATGATGTTGATGCCACGCTGACCAAGCGCAGGACCGATCGGGGGTGACGGTGTCGCCGAACCCGCGGGAACCTGAAGCTTGAGCAGGCCTGCAACTTTCTTAGCCATATCTCATCTGCCTTGTCGTTTACACCGGACACCCGAAAACGGGCGCGCCGGCACTGCAGTTTGGTGGTCCGGAAAACAGCAGCCGGCTAAGCCGCCCTTCCCTTCCACCGACGAAGCCCATTCAAGGGCAACACGGTCAGCCCTTTTCGACCTGACCGAATTCCAGATCGACGGGCACGGCCCGTCCGAAAATCGAAACCTCGACCTTGAGTCGCGAACGCTCTTCATCCACTTCCTGAACGGAGCCGTTGAAGGAAGCGAACGGCCCGTCTGCAACGCGCACCTGCTCACCGATCTCGAAGGTAACCGAAGGCTTGGGACGCTCAACACCTTCCTGAACCTGGGTCAAGATGCGATCGGCCTCAGCCTCGGTGATCGGCACAGGCTTGGAGTCGCCCAGGAAACCGGTGACCTTCGGCGTATTCTTGATCATTGAGAAGACGGCATCGGTCAGCTGCGCCTTGACGAGAACATAGCCGGGGAAGAACTTGCGCTCGGCGTCTACCTTGCGGCCACGGCGCACTTCCACCACTTTCTCAGTCGGGACCACGACCTGCTCGATCTTGCCGGTCAACCCTTTCTGGCGCGCCTGCTCCTCAATGGATTCGGCAACCTTCTTCTCAAAATTCGAATAGGCGTGGACGATGTACCAACGCGCAGTCATTTCAATCGCACTCCGTCAATCGTCCAGGATCAGGCGCCAATGCCAAGAATGAGCTCAATGCCATAAGCCATGAGCTGATCGGCGGCAAAAAAGAAAATCGCCGCCAGCGTGGCGAACGCGATGACCATGACCGTAGAGATCAATGTCTCACGCCGCGAGGGCCACGTCACTTTCGCGGTTTCGGAACGAACCTGCTGAAGAAACGTGAAAGGATTCGTGGTTTTCGACGCCATATGCCGCTCTTGGTTCTGAAGCCTGGCAAGCCAGGTTATTTATTGTTCCCGATCAGATCGGGAGAGATGCTCGAAACAGAAATCCCCGCCCCGAGCCTATGGACAAACATGGAAATCGAATCGATTCTCATGCTCTACCCATACGACAAAGGCGCGTAAAGCCGCTTTCCCGGCTCCACGCACCGCGTGTCTGTTCAATCTACATAGAACCGAAGTCCGATTCTTGCAAGCCCCCACGCGAGATTGTGGCTGCAATCTGCCGGTAGGCACTCTGATCCGGATCCTGATACTATGTTCTGGCAGGGGCAGAGGGGCTCGAACCCCCGACCTGCGGTTTTGGAGACCGCCGCTCTACCAACTGAGCTATACCCCTATCGGCGCCCTTATTGCCCAAACGCATTTTCAGTTCAAGAAGTAGTTTGCCTTCATTCGCCGAAAACCTCACTTTTTTCGCGGACTTTTCAACGCGCAGCTTTTGTTTGCTCCCGTGCCTGGGGCGTTTTCAAAGATACAGCGTTTTTCAGGCGGCGTGCCGCATTTGCGGTGGAGGTTTTTGAAACTGACGCACTTCCCATCCGGCGCGCGATATCCGGGACCGCCCTTGCAGCCGCACCCTTTGCACGGCGGACGTTCGGGACAGTTTCGCGCCACCGAGGCCTGAGGCATCCCCGCAATCACGAAAACGATCAACAGGCCAAGAAGCACTCTCGCCATTGTCCCTCACCCTTCAGTCCCCTCACCCTTCAGGCACAAAAAACGGGGCGCTGTATCCAGCGCCCCGCCTGAAAATCATAGGTGTCGCCATCGTCATTTGTGACAATGGCTTCTGCCTGATCACTCCGTGATCGATGCGACGATGCCGGCACCGGGCCAAAACGCGCTCGCGCCCGTTTTGGTATTGGCTGCGTCGGTCGCTTTCGGCAACGCCGCTTCGATCACTCAGTGATCGATGCGACGATGCCGGCACCGACGGTGCGGCCGCCTTCACGGATAGCGAAGCGCAGCTTCTCTTCCATGGCGATCGGCACGATCAGCTCGACGTCGACCGTCACATTGTCGCCCGGCATCACCATTTCCGTGCCTTCGGGAAGCGAAACAACGCCCGTCACATCCGTCGTGCGGAAGTAGAACTGCGGACGGTAGTTCGTGAAGAACGGCGTATGACGGCCGCCCTCTTCCTTCGTCAGGATGTAGGCTTCTGCCTTGAACTTCGTGTGCGGCGTCACCGAACCCGGCTTGCAAAGAACCTGGCCGCGCTCAACGCCCTCACGGTCAACGCCGCGGATCAGCGCACCGATGTTGTCGCCAGCCTGGCCCTGATCGAGCAGCTTGCGGAACATCTCCACGCCGGTAACCGTCGTCTTCGTCGTGTCCTTGATGCCGACGATCTCGACTTCCTCACCGACCTTGATGATGCCGCGCTCAACGCGACCCGTCACAACCGTACCGCGGCCCGAAATCGAGAACACATCCTCGATCGGCATCAGGAACGGCTGGTCAACCGGACGCTCCGGCGTCGGGATGTAGGCGTCAACCTCGGCCATCAGCTTGCGGATCGCGTCTTCACCGATCTCCTTGTTGGAGTCTTCAAGAGCTGCGAGTGCAGAACCCTTGACGATCGGAATGTCGTCGCCCGGGAAGTCGTAGGACGACAGAAGCTCGCGAACCTCAAGCTCGACCAGCTCAAGAAGCTCTTCGTCGTCGACCTGGTCCACCTTGTTCAGGAACACCACGATCGCCGGAACGCCAACCTGACGGGCAAGCAGAATGTGCTCGCGCGTCTGAGGCATCGGGCCGTCAGCGGCCGAGCAAACCAGGATCGCGCCGTCCATCTGAGCAGCGCCCGTGATCATGTTCTTCACATAGTCGGCGTGGCCGGGGCAGTCGACGTGAGCATAGTGACGCGCATCCGTCTCATACTCGACATGCGCCGTCGAAATGGTGATGCCGCGCGCCTTCTCTTCAGGAGCGCCATCAATCTGGTCATAGGCGCGGAACTCGCCGAAATACTTCGTGATCGCTGCCGTCAATGACGTCTTGCCGTGGTCAACGTGACCAATCGTGCCGATGTTCACATGCGGCTTCGTACGCTCAAATTTACCTTTGGCCAT